>NZ_SMKU01000183.1 GCF_004349215.1 Actinomadura rubrisoli
TGAGGCTGAATGCGATGTTCTCCCCGTTGGGGATCCCCTTCTCCTTGTCGGCCATGCCGTAGCTGCGCGACAGCACCGTCCGGCCCCGGTGCGAAAGCAGCACCACCCCGGAGAACTTGCCGTCCGCGGCCAGCTTCGCCACGTACCGGTCGTAGGCGCCGCCAGGCCGGGTGTCCGGCGGAATCGGGCCGGTTGGGGCAGGGGCGGCGTGGCCGGGCTGCGCGCCCACCAGCTGCACACCAGGTGCCGCCACGCCGGCGGCCGCCAGCCCGCCCCAGCCGAGCAGCCGCCGCCGGTCGACGCCACCTACGGAATCCGAGTCCATGATCACGGTCCTCCCTGATCGACAAACCGACCGTTGATGCACTGTGGTCGGCGCCTCCACCCAAGACGGAGGACTGTTGCGGCGGCGTATGCGCTTTTCGATACGCCCGCGATACACCCGGTATCGAGGACTTGGCGCAAGCTGGCAGTGAGAGGTCGTGCCGGGGGGACCAGGCCGCCGACTTCGCCTGAGTGAATCCGCCGCCTTCGGCAGCGGCCCAGCACCGAGACCACTGCCGAGGGTGAGGCCGCGTAACGCCTCTCGCGGGTTGAGCCTGAAGGTCACCGGCGATTGACTGCTCACTGTTCGTGGTTAAATAGTCACTGTATGCCTCTCGGCGCTCGTGCCCTTGACGCAATGAGCAGCCCGCGGGGCCGCCGTCACGCGGGCGTCCAGACGTCGTGGCGGAGGCATCACGGTCACCGTGCCGGGGGCGTGTCCGGTTTGCATATGCTGGCTATATGCCGTGTTGCTTAGGCTTCAGGTATGCGCGTGTTGATCGTGGAGGACGAGCCCTACCTGGCCGAAGCCGTCCGTGACGGTCTGCGGCTGGAGGCGATCGCCGCCGACATCGCCGGCGACGGCGACACCGCCCTGGAACTGCTCAGCGTCAACTCCTACGACCTGGCGGTCCTGGACCGCGACATCCCCGGCCCGACCGGCGACGAGATCGCCCGCCGGATCGTCGCCTCCGGCAGCGGCATCCCGATCCTCATGCTCACCGCCGCCGACCGCATCGACGACAAGGCTTCGGGGTTCGAGCTCGGCGCCGACGACTACCTCACCAAGCCGTTCGAGCTCCGCGAACTCGTCCTGCGGCTAAGGGCACTGGACCGCAGACGCGCGCACACCCGGCCCCCGGTCAGCGAGATCGCCGGCCTGCGGGTGGACCCCTTCCGCCGGGAGGTCTTCCGCGACGGACGCTACATCGCGCTCACCCGCAAGCAGTTCGCCGTACTCGAAGTCCTCGTCGCCGCCGAAGGCGGTGTCGTTAGCGCCGAAGAGCTCTTGGAGCGGGCCTGGGACGCCAATGCCGATCCGTTCACCAATGCCGTCCGCATCACCGTCTCCGCCTTGCGCAAACGACTCGGCCAACCATGGCTGATCGCCACGGTGCCCGGCGTCGGCTACCGAATCGACACCGGCGATGACCCCGCCGACCCTGGCAGCACTCATGAATAGACGCCCGGGGCTGAGCGCCCGGCTGAAGCTCACGCTCAGCTACGCCGGGTTCCTCCTGCTCGCCGGCGTTGTCCTGCTGGCGGTGGTTTGGGGGTACCTGCTGCGCTACGCACCCGAGGTGATAACGACCCCCGAGGGGACGCTGGCGCGCTCCGTCCGCCTGCGCTTCGCCCCCGGCGTGGCCGTAGCGCTGGCCTTCCTGCTGGTGTTCGGCCTCGTGGGAGGGTGGCTCCTGGCCGGCCGGATGCTCGCACCCCTCACCCGGATCGCCGACGCGGCACGGATGACCGCGAACGGATCGCTGTCCCACCGAATCCGGCTACCGGGCCGCAATGATGAGTTCCGCGAACTCGCCGACGTGTTCGACACCATGCTCGAACAACTCCAATCCCACGTCGCCGAACAGCAACGATTCGCCGCCAACGCCTCCCACGAACTACGCACCCCACTGGCGATCTCCCAGACCCTCCTCGACGTCGCCCGCACCGACCCCACACAAGACCAAGGCGAACTCATCGAACGCCTCCACACCGTCAACACCCGCGCGATCGACCTCACCGAAGCCCTCCTGCTGCTCAGCCGCGGCGACCGCCGAAGCCTCACCCGCGAACCCGTCGACCTGTCCCTCATCGCCGAAGAAGCCACCGAAACGCTGCTCCCCCTCGCCGAGAAACGCCAGACCACCCTTGAGGTCACCGGCGAGAAGGCACAGACCACCGGCTCCGCAGCACTTCTGCTGCGGATGGTGACCAACCTGATCCAGAACGCCATCGTCCACAACCTCCCCACCGGCGGCACCGTAACCATCCACACCCAATCGCAGCACGACACGAGCGTGCTACAGGTCGAAAACACCGGCCACCCCGTCCCACCAGAACTCCTACCGACCCTCACCGAACCCTTCCAACGCGGAACACAACGCACACGCACCGACGAACACGCCGGCGTCGGCCTCGGCCTGGCCATCGTGCACAGCATCGTCCAAGCACACGACGGCACCCTCGACCTCACACCCCGCCCCACCGGCGGCCTCCTCGTCACGATTCGGCTTCTCCGCATGCCGCAGGCATCGTCCGCGAATGGGGCCCGCTAGATCGTTGATGGGAGACTCGGTGGCCGACTCCGCGAGGGAGACTCCGCAGGTGGCGTGGCCGCCGCCGCGCGAACTCGGGCGCTGGTCTGCTCGCTCCTGAGCCTGTCCCGGCGGTTGGCCAGGCCATGCCCTCGCGGATGCGCAGCGGCCCAGGTTGGCCTCGAACTCAGCGACCAGGGCCGGCAGGCGGCCGAGCGGGTCCTTCCCTTCGTGGACGCCGGCGCTGAGGCGGAACAGCGCGGCCCGGTCGACGCGCCAGACCGCCGCGAGGGCCTGGTCCGGGCCGCTGCGATTGCGCCGAGAGGCCCTGGTCGATAAGGATCCGGTCTTCTGGGACGCCGAGCACGAGGGGCTGCTCGGCTTGGACGATCACGTCTGGTCGTCGGTGGACGCCCGGCAGTGCGATGTTCAGGACGAGCCGTCCAGCACCTGGAGTAGCCGGGCCGCCGCGATCATCAGCGGCGGGACCATCTCACTGCCGGCTCGCACCGGTTCCTTGATACCGGGGATTCCCCATATCACGGGCGTATCGAAAATCGCATACGCCACCGCAACGATCTCCCGCCTTCCATGGAGGCATGGACCACAGCGCATCACTGTCAGCGCCGGCCCGTCCGGGCGTCCCGGCGGCACCGGCATCGGGTCCTGCAACGGTCGGTTCGTCGCTCAGGAAGGGGATCGTGATCATGGACTCGAATCCCGTACGTGGTGTCGACCGGCGGCGGCTGATCGGACGGGGCACGCCAGCGGCCGCCGACATGGTCGCGGCCGGGGCACCGCTCATAGGCGCTCAGCCCGGCCACGCGGAGATCCTGCGCAAGGATCCGAAGAACGCGCACGCGGCCGGTGGACGGGGCGGTCTCGTCCCGGCCGGTGGCCGGGACGAGACCGCCCTGCCGTCCAACCGTTTCGCCGACGTCGAGAAGTCCGTCGCCGCGCGCATGGCACCGGCCGAGAAGCAGTACAAGACCAACCAGGGCGACTGCTACGTGCGGCGGGGCCGGTATGCCAAGGGCGCTCCGCTGATTCGGACGGCCGGCAAGGAACCCTACGCCGAGCACCTTCCGCGGTGAGTGATGGCGAATCCATCCTTGGCGATCAAAGTGCGCGTCCTGGCGTCCCTCACTCGGCTCGTCGCGGTGCTGCTGGTACCGATCGCCGTCTGCCGCGCACCGGGCCGCGCCCGCTTCCTGGCCTGCCAGTGGGCGTTGGGCCTGCGCTTCCCCGCCGAGGATCTCCGCGGGCTGGCGCCGGAAACGCTGGCGGCGTTCATGCACGCGCGGACCGAGGCGTTCTGGCGCGACGGCCAGCTGATCGGCCTCACCTCGGGATACCGCGACGCTGCGGAACAGTACCGGCTCTTCACCGAGGAGGTGTGGCGCACCGGCTCGGTCTCGGCGGCGCGGCGCCGGGTGCTGCCACCGGAGGAGTCCAGCCACGTGCGGGGGCTCGCGCTCGACGTCCGGCCGACCGAGGGCGCGCGCTGGCTCGAACGGCACGGTGGACGGTACGGGCTCTACCGCGTCTACGACAACGAATGGTGGCACTTCGAGTACCGCACGGTCGAGCCGGTCCGGCTGCCGCATCCGGACGCGCGCGTCCGCTAGGCAGGTTGAGCCGGGCCGCACGCGCCGCACCCTGGCTGTGGTCAGATGCGTCCGGCTGGGGCCTGCTTGGTCAGGTCGGCTGCAACCTCGGTGGCGATCTCGATCGCCCGTACGGCCAGTGGGGACTGGGAGGATGTGGCCGGCCAGTGGAGGTAGACCCCGCGGGTCGGCGCGGGCCGCAATTCGTGGATCGCGAGCCGGTCGTCGGACTGGACGTCGGATCCGTGGAGGGCGAGCCACGGCAGCACCGCCCATCCCAGCCCGGCTCGCACCATCGACAGGATCGTCTCGTTGCCCGGGGAGCGGAAGACGATCCGCGGCCGTGCGTCGGCATCGGCGAGCGCCTGATCCATCCACACCTGGTCGCAGGCCGCATGGCAGCCCACCACCGGTTTGCCGTCGAGCCGCTTCAGCGGTACCGGGCCGTCGGGAAAGTCGCGGGGACGGGTGACCAGATAGTAGGGATCGTCGACCAGCTTGACGCGCTCGACGTCGCCGTCGACCGGTCGGTCGTAGAACAGCAGGTCCAGGTCGCCGATCTGTGGATCCTCCGGCACATCGGACAGCCTGATGTCGCAGCCGGGGTGCTCGTCCCGCAGTCGACGCACGACCGCCGGCAGGATCACGTTGGACACGCTCTGGAACGTGCCGATGTCGATCCGGCCATCGCCGGCCTTGAACCGCTCGACGGCGTCCGCCAGCGCCTCGGCCTTCGCCAGCAGGTCGCGTCCCTGTTCGAGGATCACGGTGCCGAGCGGCGTGAGCCGTACCGGCCTGGGACCGCCGGGCCGCTCGAACACCGGGCCGCCAACGGACTTCTCCAACGCGGCGACCTGCTGGCTGATCGTCGACTGCGTGTAGCCGAGCCGCGCGGCCGCCCGTCCGAACGTGCCCTCCTCGACGACGGCGGCCATCGTCGCCAGGTGCCGCAGCTCCACATCGACCACGGGCCCGAGCATAGCCGATAGCGATCGATATGATCGGAAACAATCGCTTTTCCCGATGCGAACGCGGATCTACCGTCGTGGACATGACGATCCACAGCACTCGGGCACCTGTCACGCCGGCGATCGAACTCCGACCGCCTCGGGCGCGGTTGAGGCAATCGACCCTGGTATGGGCGCTCACGGCAACGCATTTCGTGAGTCGGGCCGGCGGGGTGGCGCGGTCGTTCCTGGTGCTCTATCTGACCCAGGAGCGGGGGCTCTCACCGACGACGGCCGGGGCGGTGGTCGCGGCGGTCGGCGTCGGAGATGTCGGGTCGCAGCTGTTGGGCGGCTGGCTGGGCGACCGAATCGGTCGGCGCCACACCATGCTGGTCGGGTTCTTGGGCACGGCCGTCGCGCTGATCGCGCTCGGCTCGGCGGAAACGATGCCGGCGATCTACGCTGCGGCCGTCGGTGTCGGGCTGATGGCGGAGCTGTTCCGCCCGGCGGGATCGGCTGCCGTGGCGGACCTGCCCGTGCGGGAGCGGGTCCGAGCGTTCGGTCTGCTCTTCTGGGCGGCCAATCTCGGCTTCACGGTCTCGACGGTGGCCGCTGGTGTCCTGGTCCAATACGGGTACGGCATCCTGTTCTGGATCAATGCGTCGGCCTCGGTCCTCGCGGCGCTGATCGTGTGGCGGCGCGTCCCCGAGACCCGTCCGTCGACGCCGATGGCGACCCGGCGGGCCCTGCTCCCGGTCCTCCTGCGCGATCCGCTGATGCTCACCATGGCGGCGATCCACGTCGTCTACTTCGCAACGTTCCTGCAGTCGTTCTCGACGCTCCCGCTCGTCATGGCGAGCGACGGCCACGGGCCAGGGACGTACGGTGCGGTGCTCGCCCTGAACGGGATCGTGATCGTCGTCGTCCAGCCGATTGCGATACGGCTCCTCGACGGTCGCGACAGAGCCTCGGTTCTGGCGGCGTCAATGCTGCTGGGCGGCATCGGCAGCGGGCTCGGCGCTGTTGTGCACAGCGGCGCCGGCCATGCCGGGGCGATCCTCGTCTGGACCCTCGGCCAGATCGGCGTCGCCGTCATGTTCGGCGCCACCTTCGCCGACCTCGCGCCGGCCGACCTGCGCGGCCGGTACATGGGCGTCGCCTCCACCACCTGGAGCCTAGGCGCCGTACTGGGACCGCTGCTCGGCACCGCGCTGCTCGACCACGCCGGACGAACCGCGCTGTGGGCGGCATGCTCGGCGACCGGGCTCGCGCTGTTCGCCGCGCAGCAGGCCGTCGCCCCGGCACTGCGCCGCCGGACCGCCGCTGCGGCGTACGACGTCCGTCCCACTGATCCGGCAACGCCCACCCCGGCCTGACCAACCTGGGTTGCCGATGTAACCGCGAAGGAACGCGGGACCGACACCGCCCGCGACCGGTCCAGGTCGACGGCGATTCACCCGGCAGCGGCGTCACTCAAACCGCGACAACTGACCGTGCCTCTCCTGCGACGGTCTCCGGCCCGGGGTACGAGATTCTCTTTACATGTAACTATCTGGAGGTATGTGATGTCGACCAGTGAGCGGATCGTCAAGGCCAACGGTGTGGAGCTGTGCGTGGAGTCGTTCGGCGACCCGGCCGATCCGGCCGTGCTGCTGATCCATGGCGCGGGCCATTCCCTGTTGGCGTGGGACGAGGAATTCGTCGGACGGCTCGTAGCCGGGGGCCGGCAGGTGATCCGGTACGACAGAAGGGACGCGGGCCGTTCGACGGGCAGCCCGGCAGGATCACCCGCGTACGGGCTCGGCGACCTGGTCGCCGACGCGGCCGCGCTGCTCGACGCGCTCGGCATTACCGCCGCGCACGTCGTCGGCATGTCGCAGGGTGCCGCGGTCGCCCAGCTCCTGGCCCTTGACCACGCCGACCGGGTGGCCTCCCTCACCCTCGCCTCCTCCACACCCGGCGGCCCCGGCCACCACCACCCCGACCTGCCCGCGATGTCGCGGGAGATCCAGGAGTTCTTCGCCAACGAGCCCGACTGGTCCGACCGGGCCGCGGTCATCGACTACCTGGTCGAGGCCGAACGCCCCTTCGCCGCGCACTCCCGTCCGTTCGACACCGACGGCATGCGGGCGGCGGCCGAGCGCGTCGTCGACCGCACCGCCGACATCGCCGCGCAGCTGACCAACCCGTTCATGATCGACGCGAGCGAGCCCTGGCGCGGGCGGCTCGGCCACATCGGCGCTCCGACGCTGGTGCTGCACGGCACCGAAGACCCGCTCTTCCCGATCGGCCACGGCCGCGCGCTCGCGGCCGAGATCCCCGGCGCCCGCTTCGTCCCCCTGGAGCAGACCGGCCACGAGGTCTTCCCCCGGCACCAATGGGACGTTGTCATCCCGGCGATCCTCGATCACACCGCGGCTGACTAACCGGCAGCCGTTGGCGCCGAGAATGATCTCGGACCAAGGGCCGGCTGGAACGTTCGTCCCGCAGCATTGATCACCATGAGTTGCGGGTCGTCCCGGACAGGGCGCGGGTCTCGGAGCTGGAGCGGTGGCGGTAGGGCGCCCAAGCGGCAGTCGGGGCCGGTCGCGCCGCAGCCGGGTGGGGGTGATGGCTGGGGCGGCCTGCGACGGGCACAAGGTAGCGCCCAGGGTATTCAGGCCGCATACCAGCACACCCTTGCCCCGCGATCTTGATGTGACCGAACTCGGTGCCCTGCTTGCGGGCCGGGAATGCCCGCCGCTATATCGAGTCCACGTCCACAAACGTCACCGTCTCCGCGCCGGGCAGCAGCGGGATGTGCGCGGCCAGCCGCGTGAAGCCGCCGACGACCTCCGGGTATCGGACTAGGGCAGGCAGTCGATGCCGCCGTCGCGGGCGGCGTGGGCCAGGCCCGTCCTCTAGGCGATGACGACGAGTTGCGCCCGGTCGCGGGCCTCCAGCTTCGTCATGCCGCGCTGGACGTGGGCGCGGACGGTCAAGGGGCTGAGGAACATCCGCTCGGCGATCTCCTACTTCGGGGTTGAGGAATCCAGGAACAGTGGTTGGCGCTGAGAATGATCTTGGTGGCCGTGCGGGTGGTTGGAACGTTCGCTTTGTAACGTGTCGGTCGCTGCGGGTTGGTTACTGGTGGGTCGGTCCTATTTTGCGGTGCTATGCCGGTGGAGTTCTTGTCTGATGAGCAGGTTGCGGCGTACGGCACGTTCACGGTGGTGCCGTCGTTGTCGGACCTGGAGAAGTTCTTCTTCCTCGATGCGTTCGATCGCGATGTGATCGCGCAGTCCCGGGCTGATGCGCACCGCCTGGGGGTTGCCGTCCAGATCTGCACGGTTCGCCATCTCGGTTTGTTTCTGGAGGATCCCTTGGCGGTGCCGTGGCCGGTGGTGGACTACCTGGCCGAGCAGCTGGGGATCGGTGATGCGTCGGCGGTGAAGAAGTACGCCGAGCGGCCCAAGACCGCCTACGAGCATGCGTGGATGATCCGGGACGCCTACGGGTTCGTGTCCTTTGGCGATCGGGAGAGCTGGGAGGCCCGCCAGCTCAACAAGGGGTTCTTGACGTTTCTGTACGGCCGGGCATGGACGCACGCGGAGGGGCCGGTGGCGTTGTTCGACCAGTCGGTGGCGTGGCTGCGCCGGCACCGGGTGCTGCTGCCGGGGGTTCGGGTGCTGGAGCGGCTGGTGGCCAGCGTGCGGGAGCAGACCGACGACCGTTGCAACGCGGTGGTGGCCCCGTCAGGCGGTCCGGGCCGATCCGGTGCTGCCGTCGCGGCTGGCCGAGCTACCGGTGGTTGCGCCGGGCAGGCGGCTTTCGCGGCTGGAGGAACTGCGCCAGTCGCCCACGCGCACGTCGGGCACCGAGATGGTGCGGGCGCTGCGGCGGGTGGACGAGCTGGGCGCGTTCGAGCTGGGCCGGGTGCGGGTGGACAAGGTGCCGGTCAGGCGGATGAAGACCCTGGCCCGCTATGGGGCGGGCAGCAAGGCCCCGACGCTGGCGAACCTTGCCGAGCCGCGCAAGGCGGCGACGCTGCTGGCGGTGACGCGGAGTCTGGAGGCGCAGGCGATCGACGATGTGCTGGATCTGTTCGCGTTGTTGATGGCGACGAAGCTGATCAGCCCGGCCCGCCGCAAGTCCGCCGATGAGCGGTTGCGGATGCTGCCGGCCCTGGAGCGTGCCTCGCGGGTGGTGGCCCGTGCGGGCAAGGTGCTGGCCGCCCAGCTCGACCTGGTCGCCGAGACGAACGCCGACCTGGACCCGGCGGCGGTGTGGAACGCGGTCGCCGATCAGACCGGGGCCACCAAAGAGCAGGTCCTGGCCGCGTTGGCCGAGGTGGAGGTGCTGGTTCCTGAGGATGACGGCGCGGCGGAGGCGGCGATGCGGTCGGCGTTGGCCGACAAGTACAACACCGTCCGCCCGTTCCTGGAACTGCTGGGTGAGTCCAGGGCGTTGGCCGCGGCGCCGGGCGGGGTTCGGCTGCTGAAGGCGGTGCGGGCGTTGCCGAAGCTGACGCGGCGGCAGGTGGGCAAGAAGCCGCTGCTGCCCAAGGAGGTCGGCGCCCATCTGGTGGGCCGGGCGTGGAAGCGCGCGGTCTATTCCAACCCGGACCTGCCGGAGGGGGCGGTGGACCGTGACGCGTATGTAGTGTGCGTGCTGGAGCATCTGCACCGTGCTCTGCAGGTGCGGGACGTGTTCGCCATGCCGTCGCTGCGGTGGAGCGACCCGCGGGCCCCACCTGCTCGCCGGGCCCGCGTGGCAGGCCGTCGCCGAAGACGTGCTGGCGTCGCTGTCGCTCACCGACCCGGTCGCCGAGCACCTGAACAGCAGGGCCAGGGCACTGGACGCGGCGTGGAAGCAGATGGCCGCCCGCCTGGAGGAGGCGGGCGATGAGTCCCTGGTGAAGGTCGTCGTCTCACCCGACACCTCGGCCCAGCCGGGCCGGGACCGGCTGGTGGTGGAGCCGCTGGGGGGCGCTGGGCGAGTCAGACATCCTCAAGGAGCTGCGGGCGGTGTGTCAGGCGATGCTGCCCCGCGTCGACCTGCCCGAGCTGCTGCTGGAGGTCCATGAGTGGACGGGGTTTCTGGATGCCTACACCCACCTGGCCGACATTTCCACCCGGATGGACGACCTGTACATCTCGCTGGTGGCGCTGCTGGTGAGCGAGGCGTGCAACGTCGGGTTCCCTCCGGTGATCAAGCCGAATGAGCCGGCGCTGACGCGGGGCCGGCTGTCGCACATCGATCAGAACTACGTGCGCGCCGAGACCCACGCCGCGGCGAACGCGGTGCTGATCGAGGCGCAGGCCGGTGTGCCGATCGTGTCGGCGTGGGGTGGCGGGCTGCTGGCGTCGGTGGACGGGCTGCGGTTCGTGGTCCCGGTCCGCACCATCAACGCGGGTCCCTCTCCCAAGTACTTCGGCTACAAGCGGGGGATCACCTGGCTGAACGCGGTCAACGACCAGATCGCCGGGATCGGGCAGATGGTGGTGCCGGGCACCCCGCGTGACTCGCTGTACATCCTGGACTGTCTGATCAACCTGGACGCCGGGCCCAAGCCGGAGATGGTCACCACCGACCAGGCCAGCGACAGCGACATGGTGTTCGGGATCTTCTCGATGCTCGGGTACCGGTTCGCGCCCCGCTTCGCCGATCTCGGCGACCAGCGGTTCTGGCGCGCCGACCTGCCTGGCGACAGCACCGGCGGCGGCGTGGGTGACTATGGGCTGCTGGAGCAGGTCGCCCGGCAGAAGATCAATCTGAAGAAGATCGCCGAGCAGTGGCCGGACATGCTCCGGGTCGCCGGGTCCCTGGTGACCAACCAGGTCCGCGCCTACGATCCGCTGCGCATGTTCGCCCGAGGCGGGTATCCGACGCCGCTGGGGCGGGCGTTCGCCGAGTACGGCCGGATCGACAAGACCCTGCACCTGCTGTCGGTGCTGGACCCGATCGACAACACCTACCGCCGCACCCTGGGCCGTCAGCTCAGCGTTCAGGAGTCGCGGCAACGGCTCGCCCGCAGGATCTGCCACGGCGGCGGAGGGAAGATCCGCCAGGCCTACCGGGAAGGCCAGGAGGACCAGCTCGCCGCACTCGGCCTGGTCGTCAACGCCGTCGTGCTGTGGAACTCCACGTACCTGTCGGCGATCATCGACCACCTGCGCGCGGCGGACTGGACCTCCAGTGAGGGCGTCGGGGTGACCGACGAGAACGTGGCCCGCCTGTCCCCGCTCGGCCACGCCCACCTCAACTGCCTGGGCCGCTACGCCATCACCCCGTCGACCCCCAGCCAGGGACTCCGGCCGCTGCGCTCACCCGCCGACGGTCACGACGACGAAGAGGAGATGGACTGACCGGCCCCGCCAGCAGCGGACGCCGCAGCGCGGAGAAGGGCGCTGCCGTTGCGCTGAGATCTTCGAGAGCCTGCGCCACATCAGGTGGCAGACTGATTGACCAGCTTGATCTCGATGGCCAGCACGCCGAGCGCTTCCTTCCCCGGGCCGTAGATGCGGCCGATGTTGGCGAGCTACTGGTCGCGGGGGCCTTCTGGATCTCACCCTGTCAGCTCCTTCGGTATCCACCTTCCGGTATCCGGCAGCTCCTCGAAACTGGCGAGCCGGGCGCCGCGCCTGACGCGGCACCGGATTCCGGTCGCCGGCGCAACACCCATCAGCAACGGCCAGCTCCTCGGCCGGTCTTGTCGACGTGCGGCCCGCGTGGGGCGCTGGTGACCTGGTGGTCGGCAACACTGAGCGGGCCACAGGCCCGACAGTGCGGCGGTCATTTCCCGGAACCACCTGGCTGTCGGGTCGCTCACAACCGGCGCGTACCAGAAGATCTTCGAAAGAAATCCGGGCGGCGGTGTCGGATCGGGGTGCTGGTGTTCGTGGCATGGGTGAGAGGCCGCCCACGAGGGGCCGCCCAAGGAGAAGGGAACCGCGATCATGAAACTGACGACTATCACGCACGTCACTGTCGATGGCGTGATGCAGGGACTCGGCGGGCCGGACGAGGACCGCACGGGCGGATTCGAGCGGGGCGGCTGGGCCTTGCCGCTGTTCGACAACGAGGTCCAGACGTTCCTCGGCCAGGCCTTCCAGCGCGCCGACGCGTTCCTGTTCGGCCGGCGGACCTACGAGATCTTCGAACGCTCGTGGGGAACCGGCTCCTGGGGGGCAGAGCAGGGCGACAACCCGATCTCAGTGGCAGTGAACACGCGGCCCAAGTACGTGGCATCGACCACGCTCACCGACCCGCAATGGGCGGACACGACCGTCCTGTCCGGTGACATCGCGGCCGCCATCGGCGAGCTGAAGACCAAGCCGTCCGGTGAGCTGCAGGTGCACGGCAGCGGCAACCTGGTCCGCTGGCTGCTGGACAACCAGCTGGTCGACGAGATCACCCTGCTCACCTATCCCGTGGTCGTCGGCCAGGGCACACGGCTGTTCCCCGCCACCGGCCCGGACACAGCACTGGACCTGGTCGACTCGCGAGCCACCTCGAATGGCGTGACGATCCAGGTCTACCGGCCCAGCGGGCGCCCGCAGTACGCGACCGCCACCACGACCTAAGTGGCGCGGTCAGCGAGAGTCGATCATGGATGGGTGCGGGTTGCAGCGTGGACAGCTGGGGCCTGGTAGCCGGGCCCTTCGACCCATCGCCGCGAGCGCCGTCCCTGCTCCGTTAGTCGAGGGCAGGGACGGCGTTCTTCACATCCAGGGGTCCAGGCTACGAATCATCGGACGGGATACCGTCGCTATCGGACCGCATGGTCACAACCGGCATACCAGAACGTCCTCGAAAGACATCCAGGAGGCGGTGTCGGATCGGGGCAGCGGTGTTCGTGGCAAAGGAGAGACGCCGCCCACCAGGGACGCCCAACCCACAGGAGATGATCCATACGATGCAATACCTGGTATCCGTGATCGACGACAAGACCGGCTCCGCCACCCCGGCCGAGATGGCGGCCATCAACGCCTACAACGACCGGCTTCAGGCCGAGGGCCACTGGGTCTTCGCCGGCGGCCTCGCCTCGCCCGAGGCGGCCACCGTCATCGACAACCGCGATGGCGAGGCGATGTTCACCGACGGGCCCTTCCTGGAGTCCAAGGAGTACATGGCCGGCTTCTGGATCATCGAGGCCCCCGACCTCGACGCGGCGCTCAAGCTCGCCGCCGACGGGTCCAAGCACTGCAACCGGAAAGTCGAGGTGCGGCCGTTTCTGGGCGAGTGAGCGGGGTCGACGTCCGGGAGGCGCTCGCGCGGGCCCAGCAGGAGGAGTGGGCGCGGGTGGTGGCCTCCCTGGCCAGGCGTTTCGGTGACCTGGACGTGGCCGAGGAGGCGGCCGGTGAGGCGTTCGCGGCCGCCGTGGAGCGGTGGCCGGTCGACGGTGTGCCGCCCAATCCCGGCGGCTGGCTGACCACCACCGCCAACCGCAGGGCCATCGACCGGATCCGGCGCGAGAGCAAGCGCGGCGGCAGGCACCAGGAGGCTCGGATGGTGTACGGCGACGACCTGCCCGAGCCCGTCGGCGTCATCGACGACGACCGGCTCCGGCTGGTCTTCACCTGCTGTCACCCGGCGCTGGCGATGCGGTCCCGGGTGGCGCTGACGCTGCGGATGGTCGGCGGTCTGACCGTGCCCGAGATCGCCCGCGCCTTCCTGGTGGCCGAGAGCGCCATAGGGCAGCGGATCACCCGCGCGAAGGCCAAGATCAAGGCGGCTCGCATCCCCTATCGGGTGCCGTCCGCCGAGGATCTCCCGGCGCGCGTCTGCGGCGTGCTGGCCGTGCTGTACCTGGTGTTCAACGAGGGCTATCTGGCCACCGGCCCCGGCACCGATCCGGTGCGTCCCGGCCTGACCGCCGAGGCGATCAGGCTGACCCGCCTGGTCCGCGCCCTGCTGCCGGACGACGGTGAGGCGGCCGGGCTGCTGGCGCTGATGCTGCTCACCGAGGCCCGCCGCACCGCCCGGGTCTCGGCCGGCGGTGAGCTGGTCACCCTGGCCGAGCAGGACCGCGGGGCCTGGGACGCGGCGCTGGTCGCCGAGGGGCACCGGCTGGTGCGCGAGCGCCTGGCCGCTGCCGCCGCCGGGGAGGCTCCGGGGCGCTACCAGATCCTCGCGGCGATCAACGCCGTGCACACCAGCGCCCGCGACATCCGCGACACCGACTGGTCGCAGGTCGTCGCCCTCTACGACCGGCTCGTCCGCCTGGACCCCTCGCCGATCATCGCCCTCAACCGGGCCATCGCCCTCGCCGAGCTCGACGGCCCGCAGGTGGCGCTGGCGGCCGTCGACGCTCTTGAGCACGGGTTGGCCGGCTATCACGCCTACCACGCCACCCGCGCCGACCTGCTGCGCCGGCTGGGCCGCGGTCATGAGTCGCGCGCGGCCTACGACAAGGCCATCGACCTGGCGGGCAACACCGCCGAGACCGCCTACCTGACCCGCCGCCGCGACCAGCTGATGTAGTGCCCGCCGCCCGTGCATGCGTGGAGATGGCCCCGGCAGTCGACGAGAAGGCGCTTGCCTCCCGCTCCACTACGGCGTAGCGGGGCCAGCCGTCCTCATGGGCCCGGGACTCCTATAGCTACGGCGAGCCGCAAGGTGGGTGGTGTTCCGTGGTCTACCTAGGGTCTTCTGCGCCGTGGATGATGCGGTGGATGGTGGAGCGGCCGACGCTGTATTCGGTGGCGAGGTCGGCGAGGGAGACTTCGCCTTTGGCGTAGCGGCGACGGATGGATCGTCGGGCGGGTGCGGGGAGCTTGGGCTGCTTGCCCTTGAGCTTGCCGTTCTTCTTGGCCAGGGCCATGCCTTCGCGGGTGCGCTGGTGCCCGATGTTGGCTTCGAACTCGGCGACCATGGCGAGGGTCTGCAGGAACAGTCGGCCGAACGGGTCGCTCCAGTCGTGGATGGTTGCGCCGACGCCGAACAGGACACCCCGGCCGGACAGCCCAGTGAGGATCTCGTTGGCTTCGGCCATGTTGCGGGCGAACCGGTCGAACTTGGTGACGGTGAACACCGACCCGTCCCAGACGGCGGCGAGGGCCTGGTCGAGGCCGGCGCGGTTGCGGCGGGTGGTGCCGGAGAAGGGGGTCGACCAGCATCCGAACGAAAATCCGCGCTAGTGGGTCGTCGCGGCTGACGGTGGCGTGACTTTTCGTTCGGATGCGTCTGGTGGCGAGCGTCGCTGATGCAGCGGCGGGGGCGGAATCGGTTGACTCCGCCCCCTCGGCCGATCCAATCAGAATGTCGTGCCCGACCTGGCGAAACGGGCTGCCTATCCACTCGGATCCGATCCAGACTTCCGCCTCCCCATTTCGCCCCTATGATGGCCGCCAAGGCATCCTGGGCGACCTGGAAAGAGACGGGATCGGGCATGGCCGACCGGATCTACCTGCGGCACTCCACCGACAAGCAGACCGACGCCCGCCAGCGGCGCGCCCTGGCCGCACTGCTCGCCGCCGGCGCCCCCGCCTACGAGGACCCCGCCACCTCCAGCCGTCAGCTCTCCCTGGACCGTGCGGGATTCACCCGGCTCCTGCACGAGGCCGCCGTCGGCGACACCATCCGTATCGCCGACGCCGCTCGCCTGTTCCGCTCGGTCGCCGACATCCTCGCCCTACGCCCGGTCCTGGCCCGCCGGGGCCTGCACCTCCGGGTCGAAATCCGGGCTCCTGTCGGGGATCTCAGACGACCCCGGCACCAAGACCTCCGGCAAGAGCCTCGGCCGCCCCACAGCCCTCGGCACCGGCCAGGCCGCCGAGGTCGTGGAGGCCTACCGGAGCGGCACCGCGATCAAAGCCCTCGCCCGACAACACCACGTCGCCCCCAAGACCATCCGTCGCATCCTGGACAACGCCCGCGCCCGCGAACTGCCCGACCAACTCGACACACTTCCGGCCCGCAGGTGAACCGGCCGACGCTCCAACGCCGCCGGGCCCAGCGGTGACGCTCGATCTCCCCGGTCTGCTCGCCGACCACCTGAACGCAGCCGGAGATGACGCCGTCCGCCAGGCCCTCGGCGCCGGGCGGACCATCCGCCGTGGCCAGGGCCACACGGTCCGCGTCACCGCCCCGATCGCACTGCACCGTGCCGCATTGCGGCAGAGCGGCGCCTTCGCCGCCGAGGGCGCCAGACCAGCCGCGCGCAAAGCGCACCGGGTGTACGCCACCCGGATCACCGCCGCCGAACAGCAACCGCCGAACGGGTGATTTTCGGAGCTTGAGGCACAGAACCCTGAGCAGACACATTCGCGCACCTGAAACATCGTGTCGCCTGCAGATCTCAGTGACAGCCCCGCAGTCAGCCCGTTGTGGCGCCTCGACCCGGTCACGGCGGCGGGCGGTGGGGGGCGTACTGCCCCACGATCCATCGGCAGATCGCTTCCACGACATAGCCTTGCTCGGCGTCGTCGAGCGCATGCCCGGCGGAGATGCCGTGCCAGCGTGCCAGGCAGGTGCGGCAGCACGTCGCGGTGGCGTGCTGCGCGACGAACACGGGATGCCCGCGATAGGGCGTCTGACGGCCGTCGTTACGCGGTTCGGCCGGGGCCAGCCTGCGCTCGACCAGCTCCGCGGCGTGTCTGCGGACGGTTGTGATGCCGCGCAGGTCGACCACCGCACGGTCCCGGCCACAGAGCCGGAACCTGGCGCGGAAGTGATCCTGCCCGATCCGGTGCAGCCTGGCATCCAACCCATGCATCACCGGTCCGGGGCTCCTTCCGTGGTCGATCAGGACTGCTCCTGGCTGATGTTGACCATCCAGGTGATGCCGAACTGGTCCATGAGCGAGCCGGCTTCATCACCCCACAACTGCTTCTCCAAGGGCAACGTCACAGTGCCGCCGACCGACAGCCTCTCGAAGTAGCCGCGGAGTTCGGCGCCGGCGCCGCCCAGGAAGACCGCAACGTTGTTGCCCGGGGCGTGGGGCATCTCTTCCCGGACGTCCCAACCCATCAGCGTGTAGCCGTCCTGGGTGCGGAGCGTGGCATGCATGATCTTGTCGGCGGATGCGTCCGGCGAGCCGAACTCGGCGTACGTGCCCATCTCCACCTGGCCGCCCAAGACGTCGTGGTAGAACTTCATCGCCTGCCGCGCGTTCCCGTTGAAAGCCAGGCACGGGTTGAGTTGAGACCCCATCTGATGCTCCTTCGTGTGAATGAATCGCGAACGGCCAGGACCGCAGCAGCGGGCACCAACGGTTATCCGAACCCGGCCGTGCTCGACCGTCCGAGGTTCGGGCCCCGCGGGAACTGCTTACGCGCCTAGACCCCCGTATGAGTGACCGCTCAGGGTGCCTGAGGGGTCACGCCGTTAAGCCTCCCAACGAATCACGACATCCTGTGTCGTGTATCTCGGCGGAATCTTCGTATGCGCGCCCGACCGGTCGGCGCGCTGGTCCTCTGCCGCCGCAGCCCGGTCGGCTGTCCGCGTCGAGGCTGGACCGCGAGTTGGAGGTAGGTAATGATTGGTGAGGGTGGAAGCGATGTTGCGGGTGCGGGCCACGTCTCGCTCGCCCAGCGTGCGCGTGGCGGTTTCGTCAAAAAAGGGCGAGGCGCCCGAGTACGCCTTTGCCGATGCGACGACGAAGTCCACCACCGCGGCGGAATCGGCGGGGTCCGGGTCAGCGGGGGTGTTGCTGGTGAGCTCGTCCGACGATGGTGGGAGGGCCGTCTCCGGCTAGGGCTCCACCACGCAAGATCTTCCTGCTGCGGCAAGCAGTCCGCAGCCACTCCCACTCGCGGAACGGGCGATCGAGATGGCCGTAGACGTCGTAGCCGAGATCACCGAGCGCGCGTGACCGGCTGCTAACCCGAACGTGAGCAGCTGCCAGGCATTGGGCAACGTGTGGGACGAGGCGGCAATGACCAGCGACGTAGCTCGCGCGGTACCCACACTGGGTGAGACCGGCCGCACCACCGGCAAGATTGTCACGCCCTGGCCCACCTCGCTGCCTCAGCCCTGTGGAGCGCGGGCGAGGTGACGGCGCAGTCGAGCAACACCTGTAGGGCCGGCCCGACAGGCTAGGGCGGCGGACTTTGTCTTCGGCGTGCCGGATGGTCGCCCGGGTTGGGCGGGGATGGTCGCGTAGCCGGGTGGCGATGACGCACGGCGGACGTGCCGGTTCGGAAACGCGGCTCTTGGCCGTTTGTGGTGTGGGATGGCAGGTCTCGTTTGCGCTTCCCCTGAGATCGTGGAGACCGAATCTGAAGAGAAGGTTGAGTCGTGGGAGTCAGGAAGCGCGGGTTTGACCCGGAGTTCCGGGCGGGAGCCGTGCGCATCGTTCGGGAGACCGGCAAGCCCGTCGCGCAGGTCGCGCGGGACCTGGGGATCAACGAGTACACGCTCCACGACTGGGTGAGGCTGGACCGTGAGCACAACGGCGAGGCCGGTGGTCAGACCGGGGGTGGTGCGTTGAGCGGGTCTGATCGTCAGGAACTGGCCGGGTTGCGGCGGCTCAAGGCCGAGATGGCCGGCGA
>NZ_SMKU01000184.1 GCF_004349215.1 Actinomadura rubrisoli
CGGCGCCGGGGGCCGGGCGGCGGCTTGGCGGGGTGTGCGGCTATGTGAGTAGGGTTACGCCTCTAGTGGGTTGTGATTTCCAACTCGATGGGTCGATACTTCGAGGGCGGGTTGGAAAAACAGATGGAGGTGGGTCATGCGGGACGCGGTGATCGTGGAGGCGGTGCGCACTCCGGTGGGCAAGGGCAAGCCGGGCGGGGCGCTCCACGCCGACCATCCGGCCGACCTCCTCGCACGCACGCTGAAGTCGCTCGTCGAGCGGGCGGGCGTCGACCCCGCGCAGGTGGACGACGTCATCGGCGGCGTCGTCACCCAGGCAGGCGACCAGGCCCTCAACCTCACCCGGACGGCCGTCCTCGCCGCCGGGTTCCCCGAGCACGTGCCCGCCATGACCGTCGACCGGCAGTGCGGCTCGTCCCAGCAGGCGCTGCACATCGCCGCGCAGGGCGTGCAGTCCGGCGCGTACGACATCGTGATCGCGTGCGGCGTCGAGTCGATGTCGCGGGTGCCGATGGGGTCGAGCGTGCTGCCCGGCAGCGACCCGTTCGGGCCGATGCTCGCCGGGCGATACCCGGACGGCCTGGTGGGGCAGGGCATCAGCGCGGAGCTGATCGCCGCGAAGTGGGACCTTTCGCGCGAACAGCTCGACGCGTACGCCTACGAGTCGCACCGGCGCGCGGCGGAGGCGTGGAAGAACGGCGAGTTCGACCGCGAGGTCGCCTGGACGGGACAGCGGGACGAGACCGTCCGTCCAGGGACCTCGCCCGAGATCCTCGCCGTGCTCAAGCCCGCGTACTACGACGAGCGGACGGCCGAGCGGTTCCCCGAGATCGCCTGGAGGGTGACGGCGGGCAACGCTTCCCCGATCAACGACGGCGCCGCGGCCGTGCTGGTCATGGGGGCGGACGTCGCCGACCGTCTCGGGCTGCGGCCGCGCGCCCGGTTCCACGCGTTCGCCGTGACCGGCGACGACCCGCTGCTGATGCTGACGGCGATCATCCCCGCGACGGAGAAGGTGCTCGGACGGGCCGGCCTGGACCTGTCCGACATCGACTTGTTCGAGGTGAACGAGGCGTTCTCCCCGGTCGTCCTCGCCTGGCAGCGGGAGACCGGCGCCGACCTCGCCCGTGTCAACGTGCGCGGCGGCGCGATCGCCATCGGCCACCCGCTCGGCGCCAGCGGGGTCCGCATCATGACCACGCTGCTCCACGCCCTGGAAGACCGCGGTGGACGGTACGGAATGCAGACCATGTGCGAAGCCGGGGGACTGGCCAACGCCACCGTGATAGAGAGGCTCTGATCGTGCGCCGGGCAGGTCCGTCCGGATCGGCGACTAGGCTTCCCGGTATGCCGAAGGACGCCGAGCCACGCGAGTGCTCGATCGCCGACACCCTGGACCTGGTCGGCGAGCGGTGGAGCCTGCTGGCGATCCGCGAGCTCAGCTACGGCGTGCGGCGGTTCGACCAGATCGTCCACAACACGGGTGCCTCCCGCGACATCCTCACCGCCCGCCTGCGCAAGCTGGAGTCGAACGGCATCATCCGCCGCGAGCGCTACAGCGACCACCCGGTGCGCTACGAATACCACCTCACGCCCTCGGGCCTGGAGCTGTGCGACGTCCTGCTCGTCCTGATGCGGTGGGGGGACCGGCACCTGCACCCGGACGACCCGCCCGTCCGCTGGCAGCACTCGTGCGGCGAGTCCGTGAGCCCGCTGGTGGTCTGCCGCCACTGCGGCAACGAGGCCCGCATCGGTGCCCACTCCCCAACCGGACGCGGCGCCCTGACCACCTAGGACGCTTCTTATGGGTCTTGTTCGTCGTGAGCGGTGTCCAGGTGCGTGCATCGTAAGGCGGAGGAGGGAGGCAGCCTGGTGGGCTGTTGACCGACGACAACGCGGCGAGGTGCGTGCCTTGGCGTCGCGCAACAGAATGTAGATCCATTAGAAACGCCCTAACCCCAACCGCGCGCCCCGAGCCACCTCTTGCGGCCCGAGCCCCTGCCCTGGGACGAGCCGTCCGCCTTTGCCCCGCGCGCCCCTGACGTGAGCCGTCGCCGCCTAGACCGGGTTGAACGTTCGCTACTGCCTCGACCGCTGCACCTTGACGCGAGTTTCCGGGCCTCTTGGCCCGCGCCACCCGCGCTCTGACGCGAGCCGTTCGCCTTCTGGCGTGAGCCGCCCTGGTCGTCGACGCGCTCTGGGACGGACCCGGACGCCGTCGAGCACATCGGCCGCGAGGAACTGGGACGCCTGGGGACGCGGCCAGGAAGCCCCGGCGCCGGGCCTCCGGCGCGGGGCGGGGCGGGGGCGGTACGACGGCGTTGCGGGTACGCCGCAGCACGTCGACAGCCGGTGGACGGACGTCTCGTCGAGGCGCTCGGTCAGGTCACGTACGGCACCGTGGAATTACGGCTCGCTAGGGCAGGGCCTCCAGGCCCGCGAACCGGACGACGGGCTCCTGTGGCTCCCGCGCCATCAGCTTCGTTCACCTGGCGGGTTCTTTCCCGGCGCCGGACGTCGTGTCCTCCGGGGTCAGCATTCGATGACGTTGACGGCCAGGCCGCCGCGGGAGGTTTCCTTGTATTTATCGAGCATGTCGCGGCCGGTGTCGCGCATGGTCTTGATGGCCTTGTCGAGGGACACGAAGTGGCGGCCGTCGCCGCGCAGCGCCAGGCGGGTGGCGCTGATCGACTTGATGGCGCCGATCGCGTTGCGCTCGATGCACGGGACCTGGACGAGGCCGCCGACGGGGTCGCAGGTGAGGCCCAGGTTGTGCTCGATGCCGATCTCCGCCGCGTTCTCGACCTGCTCGGGGGTGCCGCCGAGGACCTCGGTGAGGCCGGCGGCGGCCATCGAGCAGGCGGAGCCGACCTCGCCCTGGCAGCCGACCTCGGCGCCGGAGATGGACGCGTTCTGCTTGAACAGCACGCCGATCGCGCCCGCCGTGAGGAGGAAGCGGACGACGCCCTCGTCGTCGCGGCCCGGGACGAACCGGTCGTAGTAGTGCAGGACGGCGGGGACGATGCCGGCGGCGCCGTTGGTGGGGGCGGTGACGATCCGTCCGCCCGCGGCGTTCTCCTCGTTGACGGCCAGCGCGAACAGGGTCACCCAGTCCATGGCGTGGAGGGGGTCGGACGCCTTCTCGGCGGAGAGCTGGCGGTGCAGCTGGGGGGCGCGGCGGCGGACCTTGAGGCCGCCCGGCAGCAGCCCTTCGCGAGTGCAGCCGCGCGTCACGCAGGCGCGCATCACGTCCCAGAGCTTCAGCAGGTTCTCGCGGATCTCCTGCGGGCCGCGGCCGAACGCCTTCTCGTTCTCCATCATCAGCGCGGAGATGGACAGGCCGGTCTCGCGGCAGCGTTCGAGCAGTTCGGCGGCGGTGTCGAAGCGGTACGGCAGGACGGTGTCGTCGGGCTTGATGCGGTCGGCGCCCGTGGCGTTCTCGTCCACGATGAAGCCGCCGCCGACCGAGTAGTAGACGCGGGAGCGCAGCTCGTTCCCGGACGCGTCGAACGCGCTGAACCGCATGCCGTTCGGATGGCCGGGGAGCGACTCCTTGCGCTCGAAGACCAGGTGCTCGTTGACGACGAACGGGATCTCGTGGTCGTGGTAGAGGGTGAGGGTGCCGCGCTCGCGGATCGCGGCCAGGCGGTCGTCCACCTGGTCGACATCGACCAGCTCGGGCTTGTCGCCCTCCAGGCCGAGGATCACGGCCTTGTCGCTGCCGTGGCCCTTTCCGGTGAGGCCGAGGGAGCCGTACAGGACGGTGTGGACGGTCGCGGTCTTCTCCAGCAGGCTGTCACGGTCCAGGCCTCGCGCGAAGCGGTGCGCCGCGGCCATGGGCCCGCCGGTGTGGGAGGAGGACGGGCCAATGCCGATCTTGAAAAGGTCGAAAACGCTGATGGCCATGTGCTACCTCGTTGTAGCGTGCGCCCCCTCCGCGGAGGAGGGGGCGCACGGAGTCACAGGGTGGGGTACAGGGGGTGCTTGCCGGCCAGGGCCGTGACCCGGGCCGCCAGGGCGTCCCGGTCGAAGCCCGGCTGGAGCGCCAGCGCTATGACGTCGGCCACCTCGGTGAAGTCCCCGGCGGTGAAGCCGCGGGTCGCCAGGGCGGGCGTCCCGATCCGCAGGCCGGAGGTGACCATCGGCGGGCGGGGGTCGTTCGGGACGGCGTTGCGGTTGACCGTGATGCCGATCTCGTGCAGCCGGTCCTCGGCGTCGCGCCCGGTGAGCTCGGAGTCCACCAGGTCGACCAGGACGAGGTGGACGTCCGTCCCGCCGGTGAGGACCTTCACGCCGGCCTTGGCCGAGTCCTCGGCGAGCAGGCGCTCGGCGAGGATGCGGGCGCCCTCGATGGTGCGGGCCTGGCGCTCCCTGAACTCGTCCGAGGCGGCGATCTTGAGGGCCACCGCCTTGGCCGCGATCACATGCTCCAGCGGGCCGCCCTGCAGGCCGGGGAAGACCGCGGAGTTGATCTTCTTGCCGTACTCCTCGCGGGCGAGGATCAGGCCGCCGCGCGGGCCGCCGAGCGTCTTGTGCGTCGTCGTGGTGACGATGTCGGCGTGCGGGACGGGGGAGGGGTGCAGGCCCGCGGCCACCAGCCCGGCGAAGTGCGCCATGTCGACCAGGAGCACCGCCCCGACCGAGTCGGCGACCTCGCGGAACGCCGGGAAGTCGAGCTGCCGCGGGTACGCCGACCAGCCCGCCACGATCATCTTGGGACGGTGCTCGGCGGCGAGCGCGGCGACCTCGTCCATGTCGACCAGGCCGTCCTCGGCGCGGACGTGGTAGGGCACCACGTTCAGCGTCTTGCCCGAGTAGTTCAGCCGCATGCCGTGGGTGAGGTGCCCGCCGTGCGCCAGGTCGAGGCCGAGGATCGTGTCGCCGTGCTGGAGGAGCGCGAAGTAGACGGCCGTGTTGGCCTGGGCGCCGCTGTGCGGCTGGACGTTGGCGTGCTCGGCGCCGAACAGCTCCTTCGCCCGGTCGATGGCCAGCTGCTCGGTGACGTCCACGTACTCGCAGCCGCCGTAGTAGCGCCTGCCGGGGTAGCCCTCGGCGTACTTGTTGGTCAGGACCGAGCCCTGCGCCTCCAGCACCGAGACGGGCGCGAAGTTCTCCGACGCGATCATTTCGAGGGTGTCCTGCTGCCGCCGCAGCTCGGCGGCGACGGCCTCGGCGACCTCCGGGTCGGCCGTGGCGAGCGGGTCGTACAGGCCCACGGTCAGCCCTCCTCGATCAGCTTGTCGTATGCCTCGGGGTCGAGCAGGTCGCCCGGCTCCTCCGAGACGCGGACCTTGAAGATCCAGCCCTCGCCGTACGGGTCGTCGTTGATGACCTTCGGCTCGTCCACGACCGCGGTGTTGATCGCGGTGACCTCGCCGCTGACGGGGGAGTAGAGGTCGCTGACCGACTTGGTCGACTCCACCTCGCCGCAGGGCTCGCCCGCCTCCACGGTGTCGCCCTCGCCGGGCTGCAGCTCGATGTAGACGATCTCGCCGAGGGCGTCGGCGGCGTGGGCGGTGATGCCGACCGTGACGATGCCGTCCTCGCCTCCGAGGCCGGCGACCCACTCGTGCTCTTCGCTGTAGCGGAGCTGCTCCGGAACGCTCACGATTCTTCTCTCTCCAGATCTCAGGAACGCTTGTAGAACGGCAGGGCGACCACGTCGACCGGTTCCCGCCTGCCGCGGACGTCCACGGCCAGGCCGGTCTCCCCGACCCCGCTGTCGAGGTAGGCCATGGCGATCGGCCTGCCCAGTGTCGGCGACGGGGCGCCGCTCGTCACGATCCCGCACGGCGTGCCGTCGGACGCGACGACCTCGTACCCCTGACGCGGCGCGCGACGCCCCTGTGCCACCAGTCCGACGAGCCTACGGCCCGCCGGGGTCTGCGCCTGCGCCGCCAGGGCCGCCTTGCCGACGAAATCGACGGTCTTGTCCAGCTTGACCACGCGGCCGAGACCCGCCTCGAACGGCGTGGTCTCGGTGGTCAGCTCATTGCCGTACAGGGCCATGCCCGCTTCCAGGCGGAGGGTGTCGCGGGCCGAGAGCCCCGCCGGGACGACGCCGTCGACCTTGACCAGCTCCCCCCACAGCCGGACGGCGTCGGCGGAGTCGACGAACAGCTCGAAACCGTCCTCGCCGGTGTACCCGGTGCGGGCGACGAGCGCGTCGACTCCGGCGACCTTGTCCGCGAGGATCGCGTAGTACCTCAGGTCGGCGAGCGGTGCCCCGGTGAACCCCTCCAGGATCGCCTGGGAGCGCGGGCCTTGCAGGGCGATCAGCGCGTACGAGTCGGACCGGTCGTCCACGATGGTGTCGAAGTCCGCCGCGCGCTCGATCAGGGCGTCGCGGACGGTCGCGGCGTTGGCGGCGTTCGCGACGACCATCCAGGTCTCGTCCGCGAGCCGGTAGACGATCAGGTCGTCCAGCACGCCGCCGTCGTGGCCGCAGATCATCGTGTAGCGGGCCTTGCCCACCGCCATCGGGGACAGGTTGCCGACCAGCGCGTAGTCGAGCGCGGCGCCCGCGGCCGGCCCGGTGAGGAGGATCTCTCCCATGTGGGACAGGTCGAAGAGCCCGGCGGCCGTGCGGACGGCCTGGTGCTCGGCGGTCTCGCTCGTGTAGCGCAGCGGCATGAGATAGCCCGCGAAGCCGACGAGGTTCGCGCCGAGGTCCTGGTGGACATCGTGCAGCGGCGTCTTCTTCGCGGTGGGGTCGGCGGACATGGGTTCGGCTCCTTCGTCGCGGGCGCGCGTGGTCCATCGTCCCACTCGCGCACCGGGCGTCTCGGTGCCTCCCCCTCTGTCATCGGCGCCTGAGAGTTTCACCCGCCTGCCGCGCGCGGGCTTTCACCTTCGGCGGGGGACCGTGTCCCCGCTTTCCAGAGGTCGCCTGGTCCGTGCGGTCCGTGGGCCTGAGAGGTTCCGGGGAGGATTTGCTCCTTCGGCGTCCCTCGCTGGCGGCGAGGGCACTCTCCCGCACGGGATCATCGGCTGACCGCCAGGCTAGCAGCGGCAACGCTCCGCGACCACCCGTCGCGACCCCCGCTCACCGGGGCGCGGGGGAGGCGGAGAGCGACTTCACGCACGCCCGGAGCGCGGTAGCGGCCCGCCCTACAGCGGGGTCACGTAGGCGCCGGAGATGCCGCCGTCCACCAGGAACTCCGACGCCGTGATGAAGGACGCGTCGTCCGAGGCCAGGAAGGCCACGGCCGCGGCGATCTCGGACGCCTCCGCGAACCGGCCCGCCGGAACGTGCACGAGACGGCGGGCGGCCCGCTCCGGGTCCTTGGCGAACAGCTCTTGGAGCAACGGCGTGTTGACCGGCCCGGGGCACAGGGCGTTCACGCGGATGCCCTGACGCGCGAACTGCACACCCAGCTCCCGCGACATCGCCAGCACGCCGCCCTTGGACGCGGTGTAGGAGATCTGGGACGTCGCCGCCCCCATCACCGCCACGAACGAGGCGGTGTTGACGATCGAGCCCTTCCCGCGTTCGAGCATGTAGGGGATGACGTGCTTGCAGCACAGATACACGCTGGTGAGGTTGACGTCCTGGACGCGCCTCCAGGTGTCCAGCCCGGTCTCCAAGATGGAGTCGTCGTCGGGCGGGGAGATGCCCGCGTTGTTGAAGGCGACGTCAATGCGCCCGTAGGCGTCCTGGACCGTCCTGTAGAGGGCCCGGACATCGTCCTCGCTCGTCACGTCCGCCTTGACGAAGAGGCCGTCCACCTGATCGGCGGCCGGCTTCCCGGCGGCCTCGTCCACGTCGGCGATGACGACCACCGCACCCTCCTCGGCGAAGCGGCGCGCGGTGGCGAGCCCGATTCCGCTGGCTCCACCGGTCACGACGGCCACACGGCCTTCCAGACGCTGCATAGGGGTCACTCCATGTCTATTCGGAGGCGATGAAGACGTTCTTGGTCTCGGTGAACGCGTCGAGCGCGTCCGGCCCCAGTTCACGTCCGAGACCGGACTGCTTGAACCCGCCGAACGGCGTCCAATAGCGGACGGACGAGTGCGAGTTCACCGAAAGGTTCCCCGCCTGGACGGCGCGTGATGTCCGCAGAGCGCACCCCACATCCCGAGTCCAGATCGAGCCGGACAGCCCATAAGGGGTGTCATTGGCCATTCGGACCGCGTCCGCCTCGTCCTCGAACGGAACAACGGTGACCACAGGTCCGAAGACCTCATCGTGCCAAGCCGGAAGCGCCGCGTAATCAGAAGACGCGAGCACGGTGGGCGCGAACCAGAACCCGGGCCCCTCGGGCATGGACCCACGGATCACCACGGGCGCGTCCTCCGGAACATACGCGGCGACCCGATCCCGATGGGCGGCGCTGATCAGCGGCCCCACCTCGGTCTTGGGATCGCGCGGATCGCCGACGACAACCCCCTGAACGGCCGGTTCGAGCAGTTCGAGGAACCGGTCGTACGCGGGCCGCTGAACAAGAATGCGAGACCGGGCACAGCAATCCTGCCCGGCGTTCTCGAAGACCGCATAAGGCGCGGTGGCGGCGGCCTTCTCCAGATCCGCGTCCGCGAAGACGATATTGGCGCTCTTTCCTCCGAGCTCCAGCGTCAGCCGCTTCACGCTCGGCGCGCACGCCGCCATGATCTCCTTGCCGACCCGAGTGGAGCCGGTAAAGACGATCTTGCGAACGTCCGGATGCTCGACGAGCCGCCGCCCCGCCACCGTCCCCGCGCCCGGCAGCACCTGGACGACGCCCTCCGGGATCCCCGCCTCCAGCGCCAGCTCACCGACCCGCCGGGCGGTCAGCGGCGTCAGCTCGGCGGGCTTGACGATCACCGTGTTCCCCGCCGCGAGCGCCGGGGCCGTCCCCCACCCCATGATCGGCATGGGGAAGTTCCACGGCACGATCACCCCCACCACCCCGAGCGGCTCGGCGAAAGTGACGTTCAACCCGCCCGGAACGGGAATCTGCTGCCCCAAAAGCCGCTCCGGCGCCGCGGCATAGTAATGCAGGACGTCCCGCAGATTGCCGGCCTCCCAGCGGGCCTGCCCCACCGGATGCCCGGCGTTGCGAACCTCCAACGCCGCCAGCTCGTCCAGGCAGGCGTCCACCCGCTCGGCGAACGCCCGCAACAACCGTCCCCGCTCCCCAGCCGCCAAATCCCGCCAAGCGGGAAACGCCCGCTTGGCACGCTCCACAACCCAGTCGGTCTCCTCAACAGAAGCCAGCGCCACCCTCTCAACGACCACCTCAGTAGCCGGATCAACAACCGCGAAAAACATCTCACACCCTCCTTTCTCCAAAACGGCCTAACGGATCACAATCTTTCGAAGCCTCTGAACATTTCCCAGTCGGTGATGGCTCGGTCGTAGGCGTCCAGTTCGACGCGCGCGTAGTTGGTGTAGTGGTCGACCACTTCCTTTCCGAATGCGTCCAGGGCCAGGGAGCTGTCGGCCCAGTCGGCGGCGGCGTCGCGGAGGGTTCCGACGACGGTGGGGGCGTCGGTGGCGTAGGCGTTGCCGACGTGGGGCTCTTCCAGCGGCAGTTCGTTCTCGATGCCGTGCAGCCCCGCGGCGATCATGGCGGACACGGCCAGGTACGGGTTGACGTCGCCGCCGGGCACGCGGTTCTCGATGCGCAGGGACGGGCCGTGCCCGACGAGGCGGAGGGCGCAGGTGCGGTTGTCCACGCCCCATTTGATCGCCGTCGGGGCGAACGAGCCCGGCTGGTAGCGCTTGTAGGAGTTGATGTTGGGCGCGTACAGGAGGGTGAGGTCGCGCAGGCACGCCTGCTGCCCGGCGATGAAGTGCTCCCCGGCGGGAGACAGGCCGTGCGGTCCGTCCCCCGCCAGCACGGGGCTTCCATCGGCGGCGCGGAGCGAGAGGTGGATGTGGCAGGAGTTGCCCTCGCGCTCGTTGGGCTTGGCCATGAAGGTGATCGACATGCCGTCCTGGCCGGCGATCTCCTTGGCCCCGGTCTTGTAGAGGACGTGGTTGTCGCACGTGGCCAGGGCCTCGTCGAAGCGGAACGCGATCTCGTGCTGGCCGAGGTTGCATTCGCCCTTGGCCGATTCCACGTACATCCCGGCGCCGGTCATGCCGTTGCGGATCCGCCGCAGCAGCGGCTCCACCTGGGAGCCGCCGAGCAGCGAGTAGTCCACGTTGTAGTGGTTGGCCGGGGTGAGGCCCCGGTACGCCTTCCGCCAGGCGTCCTCGTAGGTGTCCTGGTAGACGATGAACTCCAGCTCCGTCCCGGCGAAGGCGGCCCAGCCGCGTTCGGCGAGGCGCTCCACCTGCCGCCGGAGGATCTGCCGGGGCGAGGCCGCGACGTCCGAGCCGTCCTCCCAGACGATGTCGGCGTGGACCAGCACCGCGCCCTCCTGCCACGGGATCCGCCGGAGCGTTCCAAGGTCGGGGCGCATGACGAAGTCGCCGTAGCCCCGCTCCCAGGACGACATGGCGTAGCCGTCCACCGTGTTCATGTCGACGTCCACGGCCAGCAGGTAGTTGCAGCCGTCCGAGCCGTGCCCGGCGACCTCCTCCAGGAAGAAGCGGGACGAGAGCCGCTTGCCCTGGAGGCGTCCCTGCATGTCGGTGATCGCGACGATCACGGTGTCGACGCGGCCCGCCGTCGCCTCCCGGCGCAGCTCGTCGAGGGTGAGCGATGTGGTCACGGTTGCGGTCTCCTTCACGTGTCGGCGTCAGCCGAGCGACTTGAGCTCCTGCTCGATGGCGGCGAGTTCCTCGGCGCTGCCCTGCACCTTCGGGCCGGTGAACCACCTGCGGGCCGACAGCACCCACCAGAGGCCGGCGCCGCCCAGCACGACCAGGATCGCGACGGGCGCGTAGTTGAAGCTGTCCTTGTTGATCGGGTTCGCCGGCGGCAGCATGAACAGGACGGAGATGACGACGACCCAGAGCACGGCCAGCACGCCGATGGGCCTGCTCCAGCGGCCGAGGCTCCACGGCCCCGGTGTGAAGTCCGCGCCCTGCCGCAGCCGCAGGAACGTCGGGATCACGTAGGCGATGTAGAGGCCGACGACCGCGACCGAGGTCACCGCCAGGTAGGCGGTGAGGTTCCAGATCGCGGGCAGCGCCAGCACGAACGCGCCGCCCGCGGCCAGCCAGATGGCGTTGGTGGGCGTCCGGCTGCGCTTGTTGATCCGGTGCCAGAGCCCGGACAGCGGCAGCGCGCCGTCCCGCGAGAAGGCGTAGATCATCCGCGAGTTGGCCGTCACCGACGACATGCCGCAGAAGAACTGCGCGCCGAACGAGACGAGGATCAGCAGCTTGCCGACCGTCTCGCCGGTGGAGGCGATGAAGATCTCGGCGGGGCCGCCCTCCACGGACTTGGCGTAGTCCTGGATGGCGAACGTGACGCCGAGCAGCAGCACCCAGCCCGCGCCCACCGAGATCAGCACCGAGTTGACGATGCCCCTCGGCCCGGACCGCGCCGCGTCGCGGGTCTCCTCGGTCATGTGCGCGGACGCGTCGTACCCGGTCAGCGTGTACTGCGACAGCAGCAGGCCGATCAGCGCCGCGTACGCCCCGTACTGCCAGCCTGTCTCGTTCACGAACTCCGAGAAGACGAACCCCGCGGACTGGTGGTGGGACGGCTTGAACGCCAGCACGCCCACCACGACCGCCACGCCGATCACGTGCCACCACACGCTGACGCTGCTCAGCAGCGACACGAGCTTGACGCCGAACTGGTTGAGCAGGGCGTGCACGACCAGCAGGACCGTGAACAGCGTGAACGTGTGGCCGAGCGTGACGCCGTACCCGAACTGCAGGTCGAGCAGCGGGTTCAGGAACGCCGCCGAGCCGTAGACGATGGCCGCCGTCACGGCGACCTGGCCGATGAAGTTGAACCAGCCGGTGAACCACGACCACGCCGGGCCGTTCGACTTGGCCAGCTTGGCCGCCCAGTAGTAGAGGCCGCCCGCGGTCGGGTAGCTGGAGCACACCTCGGCCATGGCGAGCGCGACCAGCAGGGTCATGCCGCCGACGCCGAGCCAGCCCCACGTGATGACGACGGGCCCGCCGCCCTTGAGGCCGATGGTGTAGGAGGTCAGGCAGCCCGACAGCACCGAGATGATGGTGAACGAGACCGCGAAGTTGGAGAAACCGGACATGGACCGGCTGAGCTCCTGGGCGTAGCCCAGCTCGTGCAGCCGCTGCTCGTCGTCGGACATGGGGTCGGGGCCGGCGGATGCCTTGTGCTCGTCGACGCTCACGAGCACCTCCTCGCTTCCCTGGGGGGTTTCGACATAGCCGCAACGGACTAATGTCAGACCATTAATGTTTGCGGAGGGGGCCTCGTCAAGACCCTGATCGCGACGAAACGCACCTGTAACGTGGAGCCCGAGACTCCCGCGGACCAAAGGACGGTCATGCTCCCTGCAGAGCCGCCCGGGCCCGAGCCTGAGCCCGCGGCCACGCCCGCCACGCCCGAGCCCGCGTCCGCTGCGGGTGGTGAGGTTGAGGATCTCGGGGGGGAATCCGAGCTTCCGGATCTGGCCGCTGCGGCGATCTTCCGGCCTGTCCGTACCGGGAACGCGTTCGAGGAGACCGTCGAGCGGCTCCTTCAGGCGATCAAGCTGGGCGTCGTGGCCCGCGGCGATCGGCTTCCGCCCGAGCGGGAGCTGGCCCCGCTCCTCGGCGTCAGCCGTGTGACGCTTCGGGAGGCGATCCGGGTCGTCCAGCAAGAGGGGTTCGTTGAGTCGCGGCGGGGGCGTTTCGGCGGGACGTTCGTCACCTACCGGCGTCCCAAGCCACGGCAGGCCGACCTGAGACGCGCCCTGGCCGAGATGGGCGACGGACTGAACGACACGCTCACCTTCCGGATGGCCGTGGAGACCGGCGCCGCCCAGATCCTGGCGACCACCCCCCTCACCGGACGGCAGCGCGCCCAGCTGAAGGCCCGCCTCGCCGAGCTGAACGCCGCCGGGCCCGACGAGTACCGGCGCCTCGACACCCTCTTCCACCTCACGATCGCCGAGATGACCGGGTCCGCGCTGCTCTCGGCGGCCTGCGCGGACGCGCGGATGCGCGTCACCGACCTGCTCAACGCCATCCCCGTGCTGGGCCGCAATATCGAGCACGCCGCCGTCCAGCACGCCGCCATCGTCGACGCCGTCCTCGCCGGGGATCCGGAGGCCGCGCGGCGCGCCGTGGCCGAGCATCTGGAGGGCACCGCGGCCTTGCTGCGCGGCTTCCTCGGCTAGCGCGGTCATGAGCGGAACCGAGGATCGGTGACGTACCCTGTGGGGATTGCTGGAGACCACCCCCCGGGGCGGGGTGCACGACCGGAGGGCGTCACGCATGGGCTGGCTGGCGGGAGTACTGATCCTGTTCCTCGGCCTGCTGGCGTCCATCGCGCTGCACGAGCTGGGGCACTTCTCGTTCGCCAAGCTGTTCCGGGTCCGGACGACGCAGTTCATGGTCGGGTTCGGGCCCACGATGTGGTCCCGGCGCAAGGGCGAGACCGAGTACGGGGTGAAGTGGATCCCGCTCGGCGGCTACATCCGGATGATCGGGATGCTGCCGCCGCGCAAGGGCGACGCCCCCGGCCAGGTCCGCCAGGTCAGCACCGGCCCCTGGCAGGGCCTCATCGAGTCCGCGCGCGGCGCGGCGCTGGAGGAGGTCAGGCCCGGCGACGAGGACCGCGTGTTCTACGCCAAGAAGTGGTGGCAGAAGCTGCTGATCATGTTCGGCGGCCCCGCCATGAACCTGATCCTCTCGGTCGTGTTCTTCGCGATCCTGCTGATGGGCCTCGGCGTCCAGGAGCAGCAGCCGGTGATCAACCGCGTGTCGGACTGCATGGTCCCGGCGAGCCAGGCCGACGTCGGCAAGTGCCCGCCGAACGCCGCCCTCACCCCGGCCAGGCAGGTCGGGCTCCGCGAGGGCGACCGCATCGCCTCCTTCGACGGCAAGCCCATCGACGACTACCGCGAGCTGCAGGAGCTGATCCGCGGCTCCGGCGGACGCACCGTGCCCGTCGTCGTCCAGCGCAACGGCAGGAACCTGCCGCTCAACGTCCCGATCACCCGCAACAAGATGTACGACCTGAAGGACCAGGACAAGATCGTCGAGGTGGGGTTCCTCGGCATCACGCCCACCCGCGAACTGGAGCGCCAAGGCCCCGGCGCCGTCGCGACCACGATGGGCGACCTCACCAAGCGCACCGGAACCGCGCTGCTCCGCATGCCGCAGAAGATGGTCGGCATCTGGAACGCGGCGTTCAGCGGCAAGGAGCGCGACCCCAACGGCCCGGTCGGCGTCGTCGGCGTCAGCCGCATCGGCGGCGACGTGGCCGCCTCCGACACCCTCACCGGCACCGAGAAGGTCGCCTACTTCGTGATGCTGCTCGGCTCGCTGAACCTCGCGGTCGGGCTGTTCAACCTCGTCCCGCTGCTGCCACTGGACGGCGGCCACATCGCCGGCGCCCTGCTGGAGGCGCTCAAGAAGGCGTTCGCCCGGGTGTTCCGCAAGCCCGACCCCGGCTACGTGGACGTCGCCAAGGCCCTGCCCGTCACCTACGTGATGGCCGCCGTCCTGATCGTCATGGGCGGCCTCCTCATCTACGCCGACCTCGTCAACCCGATTAGATTCAACGGCTGAGCGGGTTACTCGGTCAGGGGTAGTTCGCCGGTTTTGAGGAAGCTGGTCAGGGCGGACGTGTAGGGGCGGATGTCCAGGTTCTGGGCGGCCAGCCATTCGTCCGATCCGTAGGTGCCCGCGTAGCGTTCGCCGCCGTCGCAGATCAGGGTGACCACGCTGCCGCGTTCGCCGTTTGCCAGCATCTGTGCGATGAGTTCTGCGACGCCCCACAGGTTGGTGCCGGTGGAGCCGCCTACGCTGCGGCCGGTGACCTCGCTGGCCCAGCGCATCGCCGCGATGGACGCCGCGTCCGGTACCTGGATCATGCGGTCGATCACCGTCGGCAGGAAGGACGGCTCGACGCGGGGGCGGCCGATGCCCTCGATGCGCGAGCCCGCGGCCGTCCTGGTCGGGTCCTCGTCGGCGAACGAGCCGAAGAAGGCCGAGCCCTCCGGGTCGACCACGGCCAGCCGGGTCTGGAAGCGGCGGTAGCGCGCGTACCGGCCGATGGTCGCCGAGGTGCCGCCCGTGCCCGCGCCGACCACGACCCAGGACGGCTCCGGGAACCGCTCCAGCCGCAACTGCTCGAAGATGGATTCGGCGATGTTGTTGTTGCCGCGCCAGTCCGTCGCCCGCTCGGCGTAGGTGAACTGGTCCATGAAGTGCCCGCCGCACTCGGCCGCCAGCCGCCGCGACTCGTCGTAGATCGTGGACGGGTCGTCCACCAGGTGGCTGCGCCCGCCGTGGAACTCGATCAGCCCGATCTTCTCCGGGCTCGTGGACGCGGGCATCACCGCGACGAACGGCAGGCCGAGCAGGCGCGCGAAGTACGCCTCCGACACCGCCGTGGAGCCGCTGGACGCCTCGATGATCGTCGTGCCCTCGCGGATCCAGCCGTTCGCCAGCCCGTACAGGAACAGCGACCGCGCGAGCCGGTGCTTCAGCGATCCCGTCGGGTGGACGGACTCGTCCTTCAGGTACAGGTCGATGCCCCACTCCGGCGGCAGGGGGAACACGTGCAGGTGGGTGTCCGCGCTGCGGTTGGCGTCGGCCTCGACCTTACGGATGGCCTCGGCGATCCACGCCCGGCATCCGGGATCGCAGCGGTCCACGATGCGGCTCATGGCGGCATTCCCCCTTGATCGGTGCCATCACCACGATATCCCCGCATGTCACCGGGCATTATGGTGCCCACGGGGGGCACATGATCGACCTGTTCAGGGAGCGCATCGTGGACACCGGACGGCTCCCGCTGTTCGGCTTCTTCGCCGCGTTCATCGTCACGTTCGTCCTGACGCGCGTGAACGTGCGGCTGATCCGCGCGAACGTCCGGTGGTGGTTCAGGAACGTGACGGCCGGGGACCTCCACATCCACCACGTCGTGTTCGGCGTCGTGCTGATGCTGGTGGGCGGCGTGTCGAGCCTGGCCGTCCCGGACCCCTACGTCGGCCTCGACCTCATCTCGGCCGTGATCTTCGGCATGGGCTCCGCCCTCGTCCTGGACGAGTTCGCGCTGATCCTGCACCTCAGCGACGTGTACTGGACGGAGAAGGGCCGCGCGTCCCTCGACGCCGTGTTCGTCGCCATCGCCGTCACCGGGCTGCTGCTGCTCGGCATCCGCCCGCTCGGTTTCGAGGGGATCGCGCCGGATCCCGGCACGTCCGCGCTCACCGGCGTCTACGTCACCTCCCTGGTCATCAACCTGGCGCTCGCCGTCATCACCCTGCTCAAGGGCAAGATCTGGACGGGGCTCATCGGGCTGTTCGTCCCGGCCCTGCTGATCGTCGGCGCGATCCGGGTGGCGCGTCCGGGGTCGCCCTGGTCACGGTGGCGGTACGTCCCGGGGTCGCGCAAGTACCTGCGGGCCGTCCGCAACGAGAAGCGCTTCCGGCGGCCCCTCATCCGCGCCAAGATCTGGGTGCAGGAGTTCATCGCCGGACGCCACGACCTCATCCCGCCCGAGCTCCTCCAGCGCCGCAACGCCGCCGAACGCGCCCGCCGCCGCAAGATCGCCCGCGCCCAGCGCAAGGCGACCACCCGCGCCCAGCGCCGCGCCGTCTCCCGCTCCCGCCGCAGAAGCGGCCCCAAGGCCCGCTCCCGCCGCTCGAAGACGGACGGCTAGGGCGTTTCCTTCACGGGGGCCACCGCGCGGACTGTGTCTATCGTGTCGGCTTCGGCCGCGGACTTGTCGGGGCGGTAGCGCAGGACGCGGGCGAAGCGCAGGGCGATGCCGCCCGGGTAGCGCGGGCTCTGCTGGACGCCGTCGAAGGCGATCTCGACGACCAGCTCCGGGCGGACGTGCACCGTCCAGGAGTCTTCGCGGACGGCCAGCTCGCGGAGCTTCTCGGTCTGCCAGGCGAGCAGCTCGTCGGTGAGGCCCTTGAACGTCTTGCCGAGCATGACGAAGCCGCCGGTCGCGGGGTCGCGGGCGCCGAGGTGCAGGTTGGACAGCAGCCCCTGGCGGCGGCCGTGGCCCCACTCGACCGCGAGGACGACCAGGTCGAGGGTGTGCCGGGGCTTGACCTTGATCCATCCGGCGCCGCGGCGGCCCGCGGTGTAGGGGGTGTCGAGGGACTTGACCACCACCCCCTCGTGGCCGAGCGCGACGGCCTCGTCGAAGAACTCCTTGGCCCGGGACGGGTCGCCGGTGACGATGCGCGGCATGCGGAGCCGTTCGGGGACGACGCTCGTGAGGGCGGCGTCCCGTTCGGCGCCGGGCGCGTCGAGCAGGTCGGCGCCGTCCAGGTGGAGGACGTCGAACAGGAACACCGCGAGCGGCACCGGCTCGACGTCCTTGGCGGTGCGGGTCGCGGTGCGGGCGGCCGTGACCTGGAACGGGTGGGGGCTCCCGCCGGGGCGCAGCGCGATCAGCTCGCCGTCGAACACCGCGTCGCGGACGGGCAGCTCCCGCACCGCCGCGACCACCTCGGGCAGCCGCCCGGTGATGTCGTCGAGCGTGCGGGTGAACACCAGCACCTCGCCGCCGGCGACGTGCACCTGGGCGCGGATGCCGTCGAGCTTCCACTCGACCGCGGCGTCGGCGGCGAGCTTGGCGAACGCGTCGTCGATGGACGGGGCGGCCGCCGCCAGCATCGGCCTGATCGGACGGCCGACCTCCAGCGTGAAGGCCCGCAGCCCCTCGGCGCCCTCGGCGAGGGCCGCGGTGGCGACCGGGCCGAGCGAGCCGCGCAGCATGACCGCGCGCCGCACCTCGGCCGCCGGGACCCCGGCCGCGACCGCGATCGCCTCGGCCATCACGCCGTCGAGGGCGCCCTGCCGGAGCTCGCCCGCCAGCAGCCGGATGAGGAAGTCCTGCTCGGCGCTGGTCGCGCGGCCCAGGACCGCCGCGACGAGGTCGCGCCGCCGGGCGACCGAGCCCGGCCCGGACACGCCGCCGATCTCGGTGAACGCGGCGTCGACCTCCAGGACGGTCAGCGACGGCCCGGCGGCCGGGGGCGGGACGTCGCGCAGCGCGGCGTACCCCACGCCGATCTGGCGCTGCGGCAGCTCACCGGACAGATAGGCGACCACGATCGCGGCCTCCTCCGGCGCCGCCGCGCGCAGGCACCCGGCGAGGGCCGTGACCTTGGCCTTGCGGCCAGGGGTGCCGGCCACCGCCGCCGACGTCCGGGCGATCTCCGCGATGAGCACCCCTCCATTGTGGCCACGCGGTCTGACAATTGATCCCGCCGGGGGGTTGGTCGGGACGGGGACGCCTGACTACGTTGACGTTTGGGTATGGGGACCGCGGGCGAGACGCCGGCCGGACAGGTGAGGAGGGAGAGTGGGCCTTCCGCGTCCGCAGGAGCCGTTCCAGCGCGTCTACTCGGCGCCGGAACGTCCCGCGCCTGCGCGCAGGCCGCGGCTGCTCGCGCTGCTGATCGCGATCGTGTCGTTCGTGGTGGCGGCCGTGGCGGTCTTCCTCCTGACACCCGTCGGCCACGAGGAGCGCGCCGCCCGCACGCCCGAGCCGTCCGTCACCGGGGACACGCCCACGGCCGACGACCCCGGCACGCCCGCGCCCG
>NZ_SMKU01000185.1 GCF_004349215.1 Actinomadura rubrisoli
CCCGACCCCAGGCTGCGCCCCGGCGTCCCGGTCCCCGACCACATCGCCCACCGAGGTACCGAAACGGCTCCGACCTCGTAAATCGAGCCAATCCAGTGCCCCGCGCAGTCGTTCATGGTCGTAGGGTGAAACCCATGAACGAGCGGCTGGTCTGGATTGACTGCGAGATGACAGGACTCGATCTGCGCAATGACGCGCTCATCGAGATAGCCGCGCTGGTGACCGACAGCGAGCTGAACATCCTCGACGAGGGCGTCGACGTCGTGATCAAGCCACCGCCCGAGTCGGTCACCCAGATGTCCAAGGTCGTCCGCGACATGCACACCACATCCGGCCTGCTCGACGCCCTGCCCGGCGGCATCACCCTCACCGAGGCCGAGGACATCGTCCTCAACTACGTCCGGCGCCACGTCAAGGACGCCAACAAGGCACCCCTGTGCGGCAACTCCATCGCCACCGACCGCGCGTTCCTCGCCCGGGACATGCCCGCCCTCGACGGCCACCTCCACTACCGCATGGTCGACGTCTCCTCCATCAAGGAACTGGCCCGCCGCTGGTACCCGCGCGTCTACTTCGCCAGCCCGGAGAAGAAGGGCGGCCACCGCGCCCTCGCCGACATCACCGAGAGCATCCAGGAACTGCGCTACTACCGCGCCGCCGTCTTCGTCCCGCAACCCGGCCCCGACTCCGAAACGGCCCGCACCCTGGCCGCCCAAGTCGGCGCCTGACCCAGCACTCCCCAGAACCCGCTACACTACAGAAAGCCGGGCGCGTTCCCGGCCACGGTGGGTGTAGCTCAGCTGGCAGAGCACTTGGTTGTGGTCCAAGATGTCGGGGGTTCAAGTCCCCTCACTCACCCCAGCGAAAGCCCTGGCCATCCCAAAGATGCCCAGGGCTTCTCTGCATCCCGTACCACTCGGCTCGGCAACGACAGCCGTGGCCCAGCCGTTCACATGCGGCCGGCGCACCCGGCCCCGTGGCCCACACGAATCCCTCACGGGCTGCGCGCTTTCGCGAGATCGAGGTCAGCCGAACGTCCACCAGCGGAGAGACGCCTGGGGCGGACAGCCGCGCCAGGAACCAGACGAGGTCACGCCCCCGACCGTGACTCACTTACCGCGACCGGACTCTCCCTCTTGGTCCGAATCGAGCGCCAGGTTCACCATTTCATCCAATTTCTTGAACGTCGTACCTTTTCCGCCCCAGAGGGAGTCAGCGAAATTGATCAACGACCAAGCGGCGTAAAGCCAGGCCAGCGATTCGGTACGGGAGACAGGCCCAAGGCCGTCACGCCATTCGTTGGGGGACATCCCGAGGAAGGCGGCCGTGAACCCCCCTGCCACCATCGGGAGCACCTCGTCCGGCACCTCGTCGATCCGCCTCAGCGTGCGGACCGCCGCGGGAACGAAGTCAAGCGGCGGCGGCTCCCCGAACATCGCCCCGACGAACACGATCAAGGTCATACACCCGGTACGGACATCTCGTACGGCCTGCTCGGTCGCGAGACGGGCCCGGAGCTCCCGAACGACCGCCGCCGGATCATCCGGCGCGTCCAACTCTTCGTTGAGACCTCTGACCATCTCGATGGCGGTATCGAGATCGCCAAACTCGTCCAAATAGTCGCGATCGTCCGACAATGGGATCTTCATGTCGCCCATAGGAAAAAGCTAACCAGCCCGTGAGGTCATTCGCAGCGTTTCCCACACCTCGACGGCATCGCATATCCCCCAGAGATCGAACTGGCCAGATCCGCCCGAAGCCATTCAGACCGAAGGCTCTCCATCACGACAGCCCAACCGCGCCCGCCTCCAGCGCGCGTACGCACAGAGGCGACGCCCCAAACCCCCGCTTGCGCGACCCGCCCAGGTGAGTTGCTCCAAGACGTCACCGCCGTTGATCGGAACCACCACACACAGATCCGCCCCAGCTGGCAGCCACGTCCAGCGACACGGCTGTTCCCCACCGACGATGGCAGTCGCAGGCTTCGGACGGAGGGGCTCGCGATAGCTTGCGAGCGATGGGCTATCGCGAGGTAGGTTCACAGTGCGAACTAAGCAGCGCTCAAATCGCCCGCAACCTGCGCAAACTCCCCCGGCCAACGATCTCCAACCGTTGCGCATCCCTGCCGGCCCCCAAGATGTCGGAGCTTCGAGCCCCCTTGCAGAGGCCCTGGTCACACGACCAGGACCTTCTTCGTGGCGCGGTCCGTCGTCGGGCGGTTATGCTCCGTCCTTATACATGCCCAACGACCCCCCGAGGGCGACGGATGAGTGTCGACGAGACGGCCCCCCTGCGCGTGCTGGTGGTGGACGGCGACCCGCGCGTCCGCGCGGACGTGATCTCCCTGCTGCAGTCCAGCGACGAGCTTGAGGTCGTCGCCGAGACCTCCGACGGCACCGCCGCCCTTCCCCTGGCCGAACGCCTGCGCCCCGACATCGTCCTCCTGGACGCCGCCGCCGCCCGCACCGGCCACGCCACCCCCCTCAGCCGCGCCTCCCGGGTCTTCGTCCTGGCCTCCCCGGACGACCAGAGCATCGAGGTCGCCCTCCGCGGCGGCGCCTGCGGCCACCTCGTCCCCGGCACCTTCACCGTCCGCGACCTGATCCGCGGCGTCCGCGACGCCTCCCGCCTGTCCCTCGGCCTGTCCGCCCGCGAGGCCGAGGTCATGGACCTCATCGCCACCGGCCGCTCCAACGGCGAGATCGCCCGCCAGCTCTTCCTCAGCGAGAAGACCGTCAAGAACCACGTCAACCGCATCTACTCCAAGCTAGGCGTCAGCTCCCGCGCCACCGCGATCGCCCTCTGGCGCGGCATGATGAGCGTCCTCCCGGCCAAGGACTAACCGATTCGCACTGGTCCGCAGCTCCTGATATCGTTCTTCCTGTCGCGAGGGACACCGGCCAGGGCCGGAGCCCCCGCTGACATGCGCCGTTAGCTCAATTGGCAGAGCAGCGGACTCTTAATCCGCGGGTTCGGGGTTCAAGTCCCTGACGGCGCACCGCACCCCACCTGGGCAAACGCAAAAATATACGCGTTTGCCCATTAGCATTTCATCCCCCTTTGTCCTCCCACGCTGCTCGATGTTCGCTCGCGGGCCAAAACCCAGACATCGTCGGCCCTGGATATCGATGCAGACAACGCGATAGCCAATGCAGACAGGTACCGCCTGTCGTCGACGCCGCGTGAGCGCTACGCACGGGACCGGACGTCGACTGTGCGGTTACTGCAAGAGCGCCTGGTTGCGCCTTTTCTCTCCTCAGGAGCATCCCGCTTCCACATCTTCAGGCGTTCCCTGTTGCAACCGGTGTTCCGGCTGCTGTTGCGCGGCTGGTCGATGTGGCGGTGGAGGCAGCTCGGGAACAGCCGAGGGCGATGAGTGTGGCGGTGGTGATCAGGAGTGCCCCGCAGGTGGCGGTGGTCTGGATGCCGGTCGTGGCCAGCAGTGGGCCGCAGGTCAGCAGCGCGAGGGGGGGTGAGAGCGAGGCTGCCCAGCAGTGTCCATCTGTTGACTCGTGCGAGCAGGTCGGGCGGGAAGGTGTTCTGCAGGACGATCGTCCAGGCGACCGCGTAGATCGTCTGGCAGATGCCGGGTAGAAGCATCGCCGCCACGATGGCGGGCCAGGGACCTGCGACGGCGGTGAGGGCCAGCGGTACTGCCACGGTGCAGGGGAAGATCGCGGCGATGAGCATGGGCCGGGTCGGGCGCCAACAGGTGGCGATGAATGCTCCTGCCAGGGCGCCGAGGGCCTCGGCGCCCTCGATGATGCCCCAGGCGCCAGCGCCCCCGCGGCCTGCGGTCATCGACAGTGGGCCGATGATCGAGGTGTAGGCGGCTGCTGAGACGGCCACGGTGGTGAACTGCAGGGTCAGGATCCACACCCACCCGGTGGCGGGTGAACGCCCGCCACCCGGCGCGCAGGTCCGCCCATGGGCGTGGCCAGGGCTGGCGGCCGTTCGGGATGCACAGGCGGGCCAGCAGGGCGGCGCTGGCGGCCGCGGATACCGCATTGGCGGCTGCGGCCCGGCCCAACAGCGGTGATGACGGCGCCCGAAGCCACCAGCCCGATCAGTAACCCGGCGGACACGGAGACCGGGAGAAACCGTGGGAACGGGTCAGACAGGGTCGGCGGCCAGGGTGGCGTAGGCGGTTGAGCGGGAGATCTTGAGAGTGCGGGCGGCTTCGGTTACGGAGACTCCGTCGTTGACGAGGCGGTGGAGTGCGGCGAGTTCGGCGGGGCCGATCACGGTCGGGCAGCCGGTCTTCTTCTTGCTGGGCAGCCAGCGGCCTTCGGCTTCGCGGCGCGCGGCTGAGGCGATCCCGTCGGCTTGGCGTTCAGCGCGCAACTCCAGTTCATACTCTGCGGCGGCGGCCAAGACGGCGAACATGAACCGGCCTTCCTTGGTCTCCAGGTCGAAGTTCTCGGTCAGGGATATGACCTTCACCCCACGGCGGCGCAGGGCGTTGACGGTGGTCAGAACGTGCGCGGCCGAGCGCAGGCGGCGCCATAGTTCCTCGGGCAGCAGCCCCTTCGGCGGCCGCTTGGTCATCTTCGCGCCTCCCTGGAGGCTGGTCCGGTCGACATCAGGAGCCGTCGTGGTCGATCTGCAGGGCGTCCTGGATCGCGGTGTCGCGCAGGTACCGGTCGTAGGCACCAGCGACGGTCTCGCCCGCGGCGGCCAGGTCGAGGGCGGTCCGGCCGTCCAGGGCCAGCGGCCCTCGCCGCCCGGCCCACTGGACGACCTGGTGGCCGCGTTCGTCGATCAGAGTGATGGAGATGTCGTCGGCAATCTCGATGCCGGTCTCGGCGTCGTAGGCGCCGACCTTCACGGCCAGTTCTTCGGGGCGGGCATCGCCCAGGTCCAGGCGGGCCGCGGCCTCCGGGGCGTCCATCGCGATCAGCTCCAGCGGAGTAGCGGCCCCGCGGCGCGCAGGTCCCGGACCTGCTCGGCGGCGCGGCTGGCGACGGTGTCGACCTCGCGCAGCGCCTTGTGCAGCGCGGCCGCATCGCCCGCCTGCCCGGCGCGGGCGGCCTCCACCGCGAAGGTGAAGGCCTTCAGCAGAGTCCGCATCGTGTCGGCGTGGCCGTTGCCGGTGCCGTGCTCGTCCAGCCGCTCGGGGCTGTGGAGCATGGCCGGGTTCAGCGTCTTGCCGATTTGCTCCAGCAGCCGGTCAAGTTCGGGCAGCGCGTCGACCAGAGTGCCGCCCGGCCGCGTGATGATCCGGTCGCGCGGGGCCCGCGACGCGACGAGCCACTCCACGCCCCGGAAGGTCTGGTGCACGGTGTAGGCGTGGTCGGGCGGCAGGGTGCAGTACTGGCTCGGATAGGTGGGGTGCGGCTCTGCGCAGATCCGGATCGGCTCCGGGCCGTCGCTCTGGTCGTCGGACATCGAGGGGCTCCCGTCCAAAAAGGTCTACCTTTCTGGACGCCGTAGCGACCAGCGCCAACACCGTCCAGAAACCTCCGTCCAGAAACGGGCACGATTCCGGATCGTCTAACGCATCGCCTCGTTGATCGCGCGCAACAGGTCACCTATGTTCTCAACGCCGCGCGCATCGGCCTGATAGGCCAGGGTCACCACCGAAGAGATGGCCGCGGCCTGCGCGATCGGCGCGTACCGGGCCAGCAGTTCCAACGCATCGTGTGACTGAGCCGCATAGATGTGCTCGCTGCCGCCCTGCTCGCCCTGGACCTCAACCAGGAACCGGGGCGCCTCGCTGCGCGAGTACACCGCGATGCCCACCCCAGTCGGTACATCGACGTACCCGATCGTGGTGAACAGCTTGTAACCCAACCTCCCCAGCGGGGCGGCGTCCTCCTCCCCGTCCTCCCAGGAATCCATGAGCAGGTCCGGGCCACTGCTCCACTCACCGTCCGCGTAGTACGGGGCCGTCGTCGCCATGACACCCAAGGCTAGAATGCCCTGCGCCGAACCGGGCACGTTCAGCAGGAACGTTCGGGAGAGACCGCCGTGCCCCGCCCCCCGCTCAGTCCAGGTGCCGCTCGACCGCGTCCGTGAACGCCTCGGCCTCGTGCGCGGAGAACGTGTGCTGGTTGGCCTCGGTCACCATGTAGCCGCACTCGGCGAACGCCAGCAGGTACGCCCGCATCTGGGGATCGGGCATCCGCTCGGCCTCCTGGCGGATCTCGGCCATCATCTTGCCCTCATCGACCGGGACCGGCTCGTCGGCGTCCGGATCGAAGAAGACCGGGTCGCTCGGCCCCATCTCCCTACCGAACTTGTCGCGGAACAACTCCTGCTGCTGCCGCAGCGCATCAGTGATCTGCGGCCCTTCCGACTCCGCAAGGGTCACCGTGACCCGCCCCTGCGCATCGGTCACCCGCTGCACGAACCGCCGATCATCGGCACGCTGGTTCACCAACGCCGCATGCCGCTCGAATCGCTCCGCCCGCTCCGCCAGCCGCTTGGCCCGACGCCGCTGGTTGGCGTCCTCCTTCTTCCCCGCCATCCCCCCAGTCTTTACCGCCGCCAGCCTCTAGAACACGGGGCCGTTGGCCCGCCCACTGGACGAGCCCGTCCGCTACTTCGCCCCGTACACCGATCGATTCCCAACGGCCCCCCAAGCGCGAAGAGTGACGGTCGCTACGCATAGCTACCTTGGCCCTGGGGTTACGTTCGGGAGAACACCCCCGACACGGCCTGGCTCATCAGCGCGTTGCCGATACGGCGGGTGTCATGGTGGGCGAGGTCGGCGATGATGGCGCGTTCTGCGGGCAGGAACAGCGCGCAGGCCAGTCCCGCCAGTAACGCCAGGATGCTGAGCATCGACAGGGGCGTTGCGCCGGTCAGAAGACAGGCGGCGATCGCGGTCCAAGTCAGCACGGCGAGGATTTCGGTCCCAGCCATCATCAGGTGGCGGCGGATGCGGTCACCACCGGTGACCCCTTCGGCAAGAACGAGCAAGGCGGGCAGGGCTTCGCAGGCCAGGACGATCGACAGGCCGCCCAGGCCGTGGCCGGCTTGCAGGGTGCCAAAGGACAAGGCGAGGGTGCCGAACCCGTCCCCGGTGCTCCCGCCAACCGCGCGGCCAACAGCGGGACGAGGCGGCGGTCGGTCAGCAGGTGAAGAGCGCGAGAGGGTGGGGACACAGGTCGGCACGCTAGTGTCGCGTGAATGAAGTTTGTGGACGGTGTGGGGTGGCGTGTTCGAGGATTTCGTCGGCGGTCTTGGTCCAGGTGAAGGGCCGGCAGCGCTGGTTGTAGGCGTCGATGTAGCGGCCGATGGCGGCGATCAGGTCGGGGACCGAGGTGAAGGTGCCGCGGCGGATGGCTTGGCGGGTGATGATGCCGAAGAAGATCTCGACCAGGTTCAGCCAGGAGCATCCGGTCGGGGTGAAGTGCAGGGTGATCCGCGGGTTGCGGGCCAGCCACGCCTTCACGCGCGGGTGTTTGTGGGTGGCGTAGTTGTCGACCACCACGTGCAGTTTCACCCGGGGGTGGGCTTCGGCGACGGCCTTGAGGAAGCGCAGGAACTCCTCACTGCGGTGCCGGTCGTAGCAGACGTCGGCGGTGATGCGCCCGGTGGCGACCTCCAGCGCGGCGAACAGCGTGGTGGTGCCGTGCCGGAGGTAGTCATGGGTGCGGCGCTCGGCCAGGCCCGGCCGCACCGGCAGCATCGGCGCGGTCCGATCCAGCGCCTGGATCTGGCTCTTTTCGTCCACGCACACCACCACCGCCTTGTCCGGCGGCGCCAGATACAGCCCGACCACGTCCCGGACCTTGGCCTCCAGTTCGGGATCGGTGGAGAACTCGAAGGTCTCGCTCCGCCAGGGCTGGATCTTCCACTTGCGCCACACCTTGGCGATCGCGACATTGGAGATGCCCAGTTCGGCGGCCAGCAGCCGCGACGACCAGTGCGTCACTCCCAGCCGCTCGGGCGGGCCCCGCAGGGTGCAGACCACCACCTGCGCCTCGTCCACCTCCACCGGCCGCCCCGACCGCGGCCGGTCCTCAAGACCGGCCAGCCCAGCCGACCGGAACCGATTCCGCCACGTCACCACCGTCTGCCGGGACACCTGCAGCCGACGGGCGATCTCGGCGTTGGGCACCCCCTCAGCGGCCAGCAGCACGATCCTCGCCCGCGTCACCAGACCCGACGGCAACGACGGCGACCGAACCCACGACCGCAGTTCCCCACGGTCGGCATCCGGCACCTCAAGCGGCACAGCAACAGCCATGCCTCATTCAACCGCACCAGCACCAACCGTCCAAGAACTTCATTCACACAACACTAGACACTCCTCGGAAGGTCAGGTGGCGTCACACTTCCTCGGCGCTGTGGTGCTGGCACCGAGTATGAAGGCCGCACCGGAGCTCTCGCAGTGGAACGTGGTGGACGGTCAGCAGCGCCTGACGACCTTGATGATTGCGTTGTGCGCGGTCCGAGACCACCTGGTGGTGGCAAGCCGAACGGATCAGCAAGTTGTTCCTGACCAACAAGTTCCAGCTGGACGATCTGTTCTTCAAGCTGCTTCCGACGCAGTCCGACCGCGATGCCTTCAAGGCGTGCGTCAAAAATGATCACGATGGTCTGCTGACGGGTCAGGTCGGTACCGCCTACCAGTCTTCTGCAACAAGCTCCTCCAGGTCGACAAGGCCGCCGACAACGGGGCGGTGGCACGACTCGAGCAGGTCATTCTTGACCGGCTGAACCTGGTGCTGCGGCAGGGCGAGAAGGCCAAGTACAACGACGTCTACCGAGGCCATCAGGAGCTTCTCGAGTCGATCGCCCACGACGAGGCACAGGGTGAGGCCTACGACCATCCGACCTGCAACCCTACAAACTGCGGTAGAGCTGGGTGTTGACCCGCTCGCCCGGTCCGCGCAGCCGTGCATGCGCGCGGTTGGCCTCCTGCGCCTCGGGTTTGCCGCGTCCCTTGTTAGGAGTTCGAACGTGCTCGCAGGCTCCTTGGCATTGTCGGCCAGCACCGGTAGTCCGGCAGTGGCCAGTGCGCGGATAATGCTCCAGATCCGGCGGAAAAGGTTCACCGTTAATGCCAGTCAGACACAAGCTTCGATCATGTAACTCGAGAGACTCGGTGAGCGAACCAGTCGAAGGTCGCTACCACGATGTCCCAGGGCTACCTCGAAAAGCTTCCTGGCCCGCCGGATGATCGCTTCTTCTGATCTTCCGCTCCGAGTGGGAGGCACAGACCAGCTATCCGGTCATCATGCGGCTGTTGGAACTCCGCGAGGACGGCGACGCCTCGACCAATGACCTCGCCGACGTCCTACTCCGGCAGGGCCGCCGTGCCGACGAGTTGGGCGAGGTCGCTGTAGGACGACCACATCTCTGGTACCAGGACGGCAACGGCGTCGTAGAGCAGGGTCCAGTCCGTTCCGAAGGTGTTCGGGGCCGCGTTGCCAAGGCCATCCGCAACGGAGGTGCACCTCTGGTGCACATCAGCAACACGGTGCGCACGCCAGGTCGCTGCCCGGATCGGCTACGAGAGGTCGACGACTACCTCTGACCAGAACGAATCGTCCGGGAAATAGGGACGCTCATCCACACCGACCCGGTGCGCGCTGACCGGCCGTACTTCTCCGGCAAACATCGCGTCCACGGGATGAACGTGCGAGTCATCGCCGGGCCGGACAGGCGATTCTGTGAGCCTGCGGCGCAATGCCGGGCAAGACCCATGACCAGACCGCCGCAAGGGTATGAGGTATTCTGCGTGAGCTGCAGAAGACAGGGGTTCGCACCCTAACTGACAAGGCATACCAAGGCGCTGAGGTCACCACTGTGATCACGCCCTGCAAGGGTCACGACAAGCCGGAATCACAAAATCCGACCGCAGATGACATGGGCTTACTGAGGTTTAAGGCGTGATGTCGGCGGGGTGAGGCCAGTGGCGGTCAGGCATCCGTCGATGATGTCGCTGCGGTATTGGACTATGCGTAGGCCATGGCGGAGGGTGCGCCTCAGGTGGTCGGGATCGGTGAAGGCGATGTTGGCCTGACTGGTGCGGCGCAGGACCGACCAGACGCACTCGACCGGGTTGAGGTCGGGTGCGTAGGTCGGCAGGTAGAAGACCGTCAGCCAATCGCAGCCGTCGATGAACGCACGTAACCGGGCGTCGCGGTGAACATTGAGATTGTCCCAGACCAGCGTGATCGGTGCGTTCAGCTGGTGGTGGGCGGCGATCAGCAGGTCCCGGTAGTCGGTCCAGGCGAGGCTGCGGCGTCCGGGCTGCTTGTGATCGGTGTGGTGTTTGAGCCGGTAGATCAGCCGGGATCGCCGCCCGGGCCGGTAGCAGGCCAGTGCGGCGATCGAGATACGTCGCTGTGAGCGGCCCCGCACGTTGATGACCGGAGTGCGGCCGCGCCGCGACCAGGTGCGGCGGGTCGGCGGCGTCATCGAGAATCCGGCCTCGTCTTCGAGGACGATCCACCCCCCGTGCGCCGCCGCGGTGCTTCCACCTGGGGCCAGGTCTCCTTCACCCATCCGCTCACGCGCTCGGGGTCGCGTTCGGTCGCACGGCGGGCCGGGAGCTGGTGACTCCAGCCGTTGCGGCGCAGCATCTGCGCGATGCCCGACACGGTCATGGTCTTGTGGAAACGCCGCCCGATCAGGGTTTTGATGCGCTCCAACGTCCAGGTCTGATCGCTCCAGCCGTGGGCGAGCGGGCCCTTGACCAGCTCCTGTTCCAGCGCCGCCAGCAGTTCCGGGCCCAGCTTGGGCCGTCCGGGCGATCCCTGCGAACGCAGCGCACGATCCCCATGCTCCTTTCGGGCCCGCCGCCAGCGCTGCACCGATCGGACACTCACCCTCAGCCGTTTGGCGATCTCGGCGTTGCCCTGTCCATACTCAGTAGTGCCGCCACGGGCAGTCGCCACCGACAACTATTCTGCCGCCCCATACAGATTACCAATTAGATCTTGAATATCCGCCGCAACCTGTACCCATTTCGGTGATTCCGAGAATTTCAGATACAGAACACGAGGATTTTTCCGAGTCTCCCTATAGTCGAGAATGACAGGCATGTCAGGGCCAAGATCGGCGATAACAACCGATTGTCGAGGGCTGACTCCAAGACTTTCACCCGCCACCACCTCTCCGAAAACGTCTTGGATGTTCATCCGCTGCCAGGACTCGTTCTGCCTGAGCAAGTCGGATTCATTATAGAAATACGGCATTTCGGGTACCTCGCCGAATACCTCCAGGTATAGCTGCTCCCTTACTGGCGGCACCCACTTGCCTGCCCTTATTAGTGCGATCAGAGCAGGCGGAATAATCAGACCGCCGATGTGCATATCATCCACTTCTTCTATCCCCACACATCCAGTCCGGTGATGTCCCGGAGAGTATTCAGGATGGGGTCACGATGTTCCAGCGGCGCCTCTCGATCGCCGAAGTTGCGCACGTTAACGCTTACCGAGTTCCACCGCACTTCGAGCCCGTTCTCTCTCACGATTGCAACGAACCCGACTGTATCGCTAGATCCGCCGAAAGACTCGCGGTTTGTGACTCCGTGCCCTCCGAAGCGATCAACAAGCGCGTGAGGGCCACTACTGAGCCGCGCTTCCAGGTGACCGGAGATGGGGTCGAAGACCCCGCTGAACCCGTCCCCCGCGTGCATGATGCGAGCAGATGCACGGTTATGCGGTACGGACTGCCTCGTCGAGATTGACCTCAGATCACAGTTGTGAACGAGCACAGGAGCACTACCTGCGAGCACGTAATAGGTGTGATCTTCATTAACGGTGAGGTTGTGGACGTGCCGTTCCTGGACCCCGGCCCTGATTGCGGTGATTTGGATGTGGGTGCCGGCGCTGGTGCGGAGCCACATGCCGGGTTTGAGTTCGCCGGCGTTCATCCAGCGTTGCTGGTCGCCGACCCAGAAGGGGTGGTTGTCGGTGGCGATGACCATGCCGGTCTGGTGGCCTTGGGGGCCGTCGGTGTCGACGGTGATCTGGACAAGGTTCTTGGTGCCGTTGCCGGTGATGACGGCGGTGACGGGCTGTGGACGCGTCTTGCCGGTCTCGGGGTCGGTTGCGAGGACCTTGTCGCCGGTCTTGACCTTGCTGATGGGTTTGCGGGTGCCGTCGGCCATGGCGACTTCGGTGGCGGGGACGAAGCTGTTGCCGGCGCAGCCTGGTGATTGGCGTCGGGGGGCGCCGACAGGCGCGTCGCCGCCGCCACCGTCCTGCTTCGGCTTCTTGCTTTGTGCTCTCGCCGATTTGTTCTGGATGGCGGGCCCATCGGGAGCGCCTGTTCCGCCCCCTCCGGGAAGCCGGGGCTTATGGCCGAGCAGCCCGTCCAGGTAGTGCTTGAACTTGCGTGCCAGCGGGCCTCCGGCGGGGACCGGCAGCAAGATCATGATCGCGCTGATGATCGCGTCACCGTGTTTGCCCTTACGCCAAAGGACGCCCGCCATACCCGCATCCCCCAGGACGTCCAGGTAGGGCGTGTAGCTCATGAACTCGAAGGTTCCCTCGGTCGTGCTGGGCAGAGCGTCCTTCCACCCGACCGTCGGCGGCGGTCCTGCGCGGGGTACGTGCCGCGGGTCCGGGTTCAGGGCGCTGGGTGCGGTGCAGGAGCTTCTCATCGTCATGGACGCCTGGACAGCGCACTGTGCCATGTAGTTGGGTTCGTTGGCGATGCCGCCGCCGGGGGCGTTGGCCAGGCCGGGGTTGGTGGCACAGCCGGCCATGGGTGAGCACAGACCGCTGGGGTCGGAGTCGCTAGTGGGGTTGTTCTGGGCGTAGCTGTAGGGGTTGAGCGATTGCGGGCTGCCCGGGTTGGCCAGGGGGTCGGGGTTGATGAAGCGGCCGATGGCGGCGTCGTAGTAGCGGTGGTCGAGGGCGACCAGGTCGGTGGTGGGGTCTTCGGTTCTGCCGAGGAATCCGCGTTCGGTGGCGGTGATGTCGTCGCGTCCGCCGCGGTGGGCGCCGAAGGGCAGGTAGCGCTGGCGTGCGACGTTTCCTGTCCAGCCCTGGACGGTGAGCTACGCCGACCCTTGGGTGTCGCCCATCATCCAGGTCGCCGCAGGGTCGCCGTTCTTGCGGAGCGCGACGGTGGCGCCGTTGAGGGTGTAGTAGCGGGTCGCGTTCACCGAGGCGCCGGTCGCGCGGACTTCCATCCCGTCCAGGTAGAGGGTGCTGGTCGTTCCGTCCCGGCGGATGAGGCGGTCGCCGCCGGCGGTGTAGACCATGCCGGTCGCGGTGCCGCCGGTGGTGGCCTGGATGAGGCGGTGGGCCTTGTCCCAGTCGAAGCTCGTCGTCTTCCCCGCGACAGTGCGGGTCTTCATCTGACCGGCTTCGTCGTAGCCGTAGGTGTCGGTGCCGGAGCTTCCGGTGATCTTTGTGACGCTGTGCGGGTGGACGGCGTTGGAGCCGGGGGCGGGGTAGGTGTAGGTGCGCTTGGCGCCGTTGTCGGTGACGGTGCTGATGTTGCCCGAGTCGGTGTACTCGTAGGCGAGCTTGTACGGGTCAGGGCCGCGGCCGTCGGCGCCGTCGATGCCGCCGCCGCAGTCGCGTGAGGTGGTGCTGGTGGTGGTCCACGCCTGGGTGAGCCGGTTGGTGCCGTCGTAGGTGAAGCATTGGCGCTGGGGGCCCTGGCTGCCGTCGGCCGATTCGGTGAGGGTCTCGGTGATCTGGGAGACGAGCCCGGCGGGAGTGTAGGCGTAAGTATCGTCCTGGAGGGGCTTGCGTTCGCCGGTGTCGTTCCCGGTGATGGCGCGGATCCGGGTGATGCGTCCGGTGGGATCGTCGAAGTCGTAACTGCGGGCGATGCCGCCGAGCTTGCCGTAGTCGCGTTGCGCGATCTCACCGGTGGACCAGTAGTAGTTGCGTTTGACGTAGGTGTACTCGCCGCCGAAGTCGCTGGTCAGGGTGCGGGGGGTGCCGGTCAGCGGACTGTAGGTCGCGGTGAGCGTCTCGGCCGGGAGCCCGCCGGCCGCGGGCATGGTGAGCTCGGTGAGGTGGTCGGCCTTGACGTAGGCGTAGCGGTACTCGTACCTGCCGGCCAACGCCCCTTCCGAGGCCGGTACGGTGATGCGCTTTCCGAGGGGCCGGTAGCGGTCGTCGTAGCCGAGCGTCTCGGTCCGGTAGGGCTGCCCGTTCGTCCAGCGGGTCGCGGCGGCCGGCAGTCCTTTGAAGCCGCTGGGGTCGTACTCCCATTGGGCCAGTCGGGTGCCGGTGTTCGGTGCGCCGGCCCATTGGCCGGCGGGGCGATTCAGGGCGTCGTAGGTGAGGCTGATCTTCGCGCCGGCGGCGTCGACGGCGCTGGTCAGGTTGCCCGCGCTGTCGTAGGTGTAGGCGGAGTGGCCGGCATCGGGGTCGTCACCGGCGGTGCGCTAGCCCGTCCAGTCGTACTGCTGGCGGGTGATGTTGCCTTCGGCGTCGGTGATGGAGGCCAGTTCGTCGCGGACGCTGTAGCCGTAGCGTGTGGTGGAGGGCTTTGGTCCTTGATAGTCGTCGATGAGCGCCGTGGTCCGTCCGCGGACATCGCTGAGAGCCGCGCGTTTGCCCCCGGAAGGTGGTGTGGCGACCGTGATGTCGGCTGCGGGGGTGATGGTCGACGACCACTTCTTGCTTCCGGCCCCGTACAGGGTGGCGGCGGTCAGCCGTTCGGCTCCGTCGTAGGTCGCGGTCGTCCACGATGGGATGGCGGTCCAGTGCGTGTTCGCCAGCCCTCGGCCGGGGCCGTCGGCGTTGTAGACGGGAGTGCCGGTCGTTCCCGCGACCAGGCCACGGTCGTCGTAGCGCGTGATGCTGATCATCCGGCCGGTCTCGGAACCGGCGGGGGTCCGGGTCTGCGTTTCGACCTGGCGGCCGAATCCGTCGAGGTAACCCCAGGTCTCCAGCCAGTTGGGGTTGGACGTGGAACCCGACTGGAGTCGTTGGGTCTTGACGACCGTCGCTCCTGAGGGCGGGGTGATGCCCTCCTGCGGGGTCTGGTAGTCGAACTGGACGGTCGGCTTGGCCTCGGACGGGTTGGTGGGCTTGGGCTCCGCCGGCCCCCACACCCTGATCAGCCGGTTCGCGGCGTCGTAGTCCAGGGAGGTGACGTTGTTGTTGGCGTCCAGTGTCTTGGACGGGGCTCCATCGCCGCGTCCAGGGAACACCTTGGTCACGTGCGGCTGCGCACCCACGGTCGGTGGTGGCGTGGTGGTGGTGACTCCGCCGGTCGGCCAGCCCTCAGCGGGGGTGTAGCTGATGGTGCTGGTGTCGTCGTTGGTCGCGCTGGTGCCGTTCGGGAACGTGGTGGACGTGACCCGTCCGAAGCGGTCGTATGTCGCACCGGCCGTGGCGTAGGTGTTCGCGTCCCTGTAGGTCCGGACGGACGTCGGATTGCCGTCGAACGGCTTGTTCGCCGTTCCCGGTTCGGCGGCGCCGTCGTACAAGGTCACGGACTTGGAGGCGGCCGGGCCGTCGCATGCTCCCTCGTGGAGGGTGATCGTCTCGGGAAACGCGAGCATCCAACGGCCGTCGGCGGTGTTGTCCGCGTAGGTCGTGGTCGTGCACCGATCATCGCCGGAGTCGCCGGGAGCGCCGTTGTCGACGGCCTTGACCGGTCGTCCCTCGGTGTCGAAGGAGGTGTCGGTCTGGCTCACCTGGTAGGTGCCGTCGGCCTTGCGGGCCCGGGTGACGGTGGAGTCTGCTCGGACCATGTAGGCGTTGTGGAAGCCCGGACCGTCCGCGGTTCTCGGTGAACTCCAGTAGGTGTTGCGGGTGGAGGTCACGTCCGCCGATGTGCCATCGACGGCCTCTTGCCAGGTTCGGGTCTGCAGTGGACGGCCCGTCATGAAGTGGTGGTCGTTCCACACCTTGCCGTCGAAGTCGATGAGGGTGACCGTACGGTTGGCCCCCGACCCGTCGCGTTTAGTGCGGTCGTTGTGCAGGCCGCGGAAGAACTCATGGGATCTCACTGCCCGAGGCCCGCCGATGAAGCGCACCGCCGCCGCGTTCCTCATCGCGATCACCATGATGGCGACAGGAACCGTCGCCGTCCACGCCGCGGAACTCCAGCAGGGCACCTTCGCCTACGGCACCCACCAACGGCAGGCCCTGGACGCCTACTGGCACGAATCGGCCACTCCGCAGGCAGGTCTGATCCTCGTGCACGGCGGGTCCTGGAACGGCGGCAGCAGAGGAGGCGGCTGGGCGGATACGGCCCGCTGGTACGCCGACCAGAAACTGGCCGTGTTCTCCATCGACCACCGGTTCAATTCCGACGTCGCCTGGCTCGGCCCCCGCGACGACATACTCGCCGCCATCAAGTGGATCAAGACCGAGGCGGCCCGCTTCGACCTCGACCCCGGCAAGCTCGTCATCATGGGATCGCAGGCCGGGGGACAACTGGCGACCGCCGCCGGGACCTACGGCGCGGGCGCCTCCACCGTCCGCGGCGTGATCGGCCTGTCCGCGATCGCCTCCCCCTACCGCTCCTGGGGCGGCGCGCCCTACGGCACCTCGCCCGCCCTGCGGCGCAAGATCAGGGACAACGCGGTGATCCTGTCCCGGTGCCCACCCGGTACAAACGGACGAGCCGTGCTGGAGTCGCTGGGCCGACTCCGTCACCAAGTCCCGCGCGTCCGCCGATGACGCGCCCATGTACCTGCTGACCGCCCAGCAAGACCCCTACGTCACCGCCGGCCACGCCGACGACCTCGCCGCCGCCCTCCTGGCCAAGGGTGTGTCCGTGACCACCGAAACCGTCCCAGGTTCACAAAGTGGCGGCCACCTCCTCACCGACGTCACCAAGCCCAAGACCCTGGCCTGGATCAGAGCGCACACCTCATCACCCGCACCCCCGGCACACCAGTCCGCCGACCCACCCTTGGCCGTCCACCCCAACCACCGGCGTACCGTCCCAAACGACGCACCACCGGCCGCCCGCCTCTTCCTCCGCCCCACCGCCGAGACGCCCATCGAGACAACCCATGCCTACGGCGAACACGCCCGCCAGCAACTAGACGCCTACTACCAGCCCGGCTCACAGCCACAACCCGCGCTCATCGTCGTCCACGGCGGGCACTGGTACGAGGGCGACAAGCAGGAATGGGCCGCCACGGCCCGCTGGTTCGCCGGCCAGGGATACGCCACCTTCTCCATCAACTACCGCCTCAACACCGACGCCCCCTGGCCAGCGCAGCGTGACGACGTCAACTCCGCCATCACCTGGATCCGCCAGAACGCCACCACCTTCGCCATCGACCCCAACCGGATCGTGATGCTCGGCTCGTCCGCCGGAGGCCACCTCGCCGCCATGGCCGGCACCCACGCCAACGGCACCGACCTCCTGCGCGGTGTCGTCGCCCTCTCTCCCGTCGCCGACCCCAACCTCGGCTACACCACCGGCCAGACCGAAGGCGCCACCGCCGCCCAAGTCAAACTCCGCGACCACGCCACCCTCCTCACCCGCTGCTCCCCCGACCCCAGCAGCGCCTCCTGCACAAGCCAGTGGACCGACACCACCGCCAAGCACCACGCCAGCACAGGCGACACCCCGATGTATCTCATCCATTCCCAGCAAGACTTCGTCCCCGCCACACACTCCACCCAACTCTGCGAAGCCCTCACCCAAGCCCACGTCCCCTGCACCACCGAAACCACCACCGGCAGCCACCACGGCGGCGCCCTCTTCCAAGTCCCCGGCCTCCGCGACAAAGTCCTCACCTGGCTCAAAGCCCACGACTGAACAGCGCCATCGCCCGCGCACCCTGCACTGAACCGCAAGCACGATCACGGATTGCGATTCTCCCGTCGTGTCAACGATTACAGCATGACTGCGAAGAGGCGTCTGCACGACTCTAATCCGACGCGAATTAGATGAGCGACTCCGCTCACTTACAGCGAGACCCCCCGACCGCCCATGTTCGCTCGTTGTTCGCTTGGGGGCATCAGCCCGGAGGGGCAGGCGGCGAAACGGTCCGGCACGCAAGTGGTGCTGGATGCGGACAAGACGGTAGCGTTTGGTGGCGAGAATGCCGCTCCGACACGAAGGCAGTGGACTCTTAATCAGCGGGTTCGGGGTTCGAGTCCCTGGCGGCGCACCGCACCCCAGCAGCGATTACATTCCTCGCGGGAGTTGTCGCTTTCATCGTATGGGACCGGACTGAGGCCAACGTGTACCCACCGCTATGCGTGCATCTGCAGCGGAATCTTCTCGACCTTTTCGAGGGGCTCCCACCCCTTGCACACGGGCGTGCGTGATTGTGCGCGGATCCAACCACTTTTTGGTGTCGAGGAGCTCGAGTTGCATGGTTCCCCAGAACGATTCCATCATCGCATTATCGAAGCAGTCCCCGACCGTGCCCATCGAGCCGAGCGATCCCGCGTCCCGCAGGCGTTTAGCGAACGTCCAGGACGTGAACTGCGCTCCGTGGTCGGAGTGCAAGATCGTCGAGTTGGACGATGGTTTGCGGCGGGCGACCGATGCCGCCATCGCGTCGATGACCAGGGTGCTGGTCTGGCGGATATC
>NZ_SMKU01000186.1 GCF_004349215.1 Actinomadura rubrisoli
GCCATGGGGAGGACCCTGGCCGCCACCGGGCGGTGGCCCGTGCGGTGGTCCATGGGGATGGCCGTACGGGGGACCGTGCGGAGGGCCGCCGCCAGGGGGCGGGCCATACGGAGGGCCTTGGCCGCCGGGCGGCGGGCCGTAGGGGCCGGTCATAGGCCCATGCTCCGCTGCTCGCCCTTCTGGGCGAGACGATCGCGGAGCTGGGCGGCCTCGGCGGCGGGCAAGCCGGGGATGGTCGCGTCGGTCGCGGCGGCGGCGGTGTGCATGCGGACGGTCGCGATGCCCATCCACCGCTCCAGCAGACCGGCCGTCACGTCCACGAACTGCATCCGTCCGTACGGGACGACGATGAGGCGCTTCACGAGCACGCCGTGGGTGACGATGAGGTCGTCCGCGCGCTCGGCGTGACCGAAGGACCGGCGATCCAGCTCGGCCATGATGCCGGTGAGGCCGACGGCGAGCAGGACGGCGGCGACCCACAGGACGACGGCGAGCACGCCGCCTCCGTTCCGCCACACGAGGAACCCGCCCAGGGCGCCGACCGGAACCGCCCACAACGCGGCCGTGAGCAGGCGGTGCCAGGTGTGCCGCTTGGAGATCGGCGCCCACTGGAATCCGCCGCCGGGCGCGAACGCCTGGTCGGCCCGGTACGCGGGCGGGGCCGCGACCGCCGCGCCCGGCTGCTGCTGCGCATAGGGATCCGGCGCCTGCCCGGGCTGCTGCCCAGCCTGCCGGCCGCCGGGCTGCGGCCCGAGTTGCTGGCCCTGCTGCTGGCTTTGCTGCTGGCCGGGCGGGGTCGCCGCGCCCTGCGGTGCAGGGTGCGCGGCGGGCTCGTATGGCGGTTCGCCGTGGCTCGCGTTCATCGCCCCCTAGTCAACCGGAAAACGAGCACCGCTCGCCATGGCACTATGTGGCGGTGATCGGAGCGGCGGAGACGCGACCATGAGCACCGAACGGATCGTCGGGATCGGGGCGGGCGCCAAGGAGCTCGCCACCGAGGACATGACGTTGAACATCGGGCCCCAGCACCCGTCCACGCACGGCGTGCTGCGGCTCCGGCTGACGCTGGACGGCGAACGCATCTCGGCCGCCGAACCCATCGTCGGCTACATGCACCGGGGCGCGGAGAAGCTGTTCGAGGTCCGCGACTTCCGGCAGATCATCGTGCTTGCCAACCGGCACGACTGGCTGTCGGCGTTCGCCAGCGAGCTCGGCGTCGTCCTGGCCGTGGAGCGGATGCTGGGCATGGAGGTCCCGGCCCGCGCCGTCTGGGCGAGGACACTGCTGGCCGAGCTCAACCGCTGCCTCAACCATCTGATGTTCCTCGGCTCCTATCCGCTCGAAGTGGGCGCCATCACGCCGATCTTCTACGCGTTCCGCGAGCGGGAGGAGCTGCAGCGGGTGATGGAGGAGATCTCCGGCGGCCGGATGCACTACATGTTCAACCGGGTGGGCGGTCTGAAGGACGACCTGCCCGCCGGATGGACGGCGCGCGCGCGGCGCGCGGTCGGCGAGGTCCGGGGCCGGATGGACGACATCGACGATCTCATCATGGGCAACGAGATCTTCCGTGCGCGAACGCGCGGCGTGGGGGTGCTCACGCAGGAACAGATCCTTCAGTACGGGGTGTCCGGGCCCATCTCGCGCGCGTCCGGGCTCGACTTCGACCTGCGGCGGGACGAGCCGTACCTCGCCTACGGCGACCTGGACGTGCGCGTGGTCACCCGTACGGAGGGCGACTGCCTCGCCCGGTTCGAGTGCCTGCTCGACCAGGTGCACGCGTCGCTGGATCTGGCCGACGCCTGCCTGGACCGTCTCGCCGAGCTGCCGCCCGGGCCGATCAACCAGCGGCTGCCGAAGGTCTTGAAGGTCCCCGAGGGCCACACCTACGCGTGGACGGAGAACCCGCTCGGCATCAACGGCTACTACCTGGTGTCGCGCGGCGAGAAGACGCCGTGGCGGATGAAGCTGCGGTCCGCCTCTTTCAACAACATCCAGGTCCTGACGGAGCTGCTGCCGGGCACCCTGGTCGCCGACATGATCGCGATCCTCGGCTCGATGTTCTTCGTCGTGGGCGACATCGACAAGTAACCCCCGCGAGCGCTCGGACCCCGGGGAGCCCTGGGAGCGTTCGGAGCCCCGGGAGCGCTCGGAGTCCCGCGCTCCGGGGGCTCAGCGCTCCCCGGAGCGCGGGTCGGGAGCGGTCAGGCGTGGGACGCGCCCCGGTTGCGTTCCTGCTCGTCCGGGTCCTTCGGGACGCGGCAGGAGTACTCCAGGAAGAACGCCGCGCCAACCAGAACGACGGCGGCCAGGAACGTGCCCCCGCTCACGAAGAAGTCGTCGCGCGGCGTCGGCTTGTCGAGCGAGTCGCCGAGGCTTGCGGCGAACCCGGCGAAGATGCCGGCGAGCACCGCGGCGGCGTGCGCGCTGGCCTTGCCCAGTGCGGCCATGCGCGCGACGACGAGGGGCTCCACCGGCCTGGTGTTCGGCTTGCGGCGGATGCGGCGCAGGACGTTCACACCGGTGAACCCCTCGCCGAGCGCCAGCAGCAGCAGCGTCGGCACCGCCGTCCAGGGCAGCGGCGGCAGCGAGACGTAGGCCGTACGCAGCACCGCCCACGAGATCAGTGCGAGGACGACCACGAGGGCGACGAGGAACAGCGGGCGGGTCGGTCTCATGCAGGCTGCTGAAGCGTCAGGTCGGTCCGCCGGCGAACCGCCGACGGTCCCCCCTCCGCCTGCTTCGCCTCGGCCAGGTCGCCGACACGCCCGTGTCCGGGCAGCAGGACGTCCGGTTCGATATCGGCCCACGGGACGAGCACGAACGCCCGCTCGTGCGCGCGGGGGTGGGGGAGCGTCAGTTCGGGGTCTTCGGAGGAGATGTCGCCGAACACCACGATGTCGATGTCGAGGGTGCGGGGGCCCCAGCGGACCTCGCGGACGCGGCGCATGGAGTTCTCGATGTTGAGGACGCGCTCCAGGAGGTTCTCCGGCGGCAGCCGGGTATCGGCCACCAGCACGATGTTCAGGTAGTCGCCCTGCTCGGGGAGCGTCTCTCCGGGGGGCGCGTAGGGGGCGGTCTCGTAGACCGGGGAGAACGCGACGAACTCAAGTCCGGGCGCGTCGAACAGCGCGTCGACGGCCTCCTGGATGTTGTCCAGGCGGTCGCCGAGGTTGCTTCCGAGCGAGAACACGACGCGGTGCTGGACCAGCATGTGGCCGCCGGTGGCGGTGCGGTCGGGCATGCGGTCGGACGCTGTCATGGGCGACTCCTCGTGATCTTCACGGCGACGTCCGTGAAGGGGTACGGCACCGGGGCACTCGGCTTGTGGACGGTGATCTCGGCCTTCGCCACCATCGCGTCTTCCAGGCATATCTTCGCCAGCCGGTCGGCGAGCGTTTCGATCAGGTTGACGGGCTCTCCCTCGACGACGGCGACCAGTCGGCCGGCGAGCGATCCGTAGTCGACGGTACGCGAAAGGTCGTCCCCGGCGGCGGCCGGACGGGTGTCGAGCCCGAGGACGACGTCCACCACGAACTCCTGCCCCAGCTCGCGTTCGGCGGGCAGGCAGCCGTGCCGCCCCCGGGCCCGCAAGCCGCGCAGTTCAATGTGGTCGAGAGTCATTCTTCCTCTGCATCCGCGCCGTTGAGCACTGGCGAGCCGTGGTGGAGCAGGAGCCGCCACTCCCCCTCGGCCCGGACGAACACGTTGGTGGCCACGATGCTGCCCCCGGCGAGGAACCCGGCCTCGGTGTCCTCGTCGGCGGTGAGAACGTTCTCCTTGCAAGTGACCACCGCGTGATCGCCGTAAACATCGGTCTCGACGTCGGTCAGCACGAACTGGATATAGGGCGTGTTGGCCATGATGAGGGCCCAGGAGCGAAGGACCTCCTCACGTCCCCGCAGCATCGTCCAGCCGGGATGCACGCACGAGACGCCCGCCGCGTACGGGCCGTCCGCCCACACCGCGGACATCCGGTCGAAGTCACCGGCCTCGAACGCGGCATAGAACTCCGCGTGGACCTCGTCCAGATCGGCACGGTTCACAGCACGGCTCATCAACTGTCGCTCTCGGAGTCGGCGCGACCGTCCGCCGCGGCAGGTTCGGCTTCGGAGATGTCTTGCGGCGGCCAAGCGGCCTCTTGCGGCGGCCGTGCGGCGCGGATGGCGGCGGCCACGCGCACGGCGTCGACGTTGGGACGGACACGGTGCACGCGCACGCACCACGCTCCCCCGACGGCCGCGAGGGACGTGATGGCCACGGTCGCGTCGTCGCATTCGGCGAACGGCCGACGGGTCCCGTCAGGGTCGGCCAGCAGGCTGCTGAGGAAGCTCTTGCGGGACGCGCCGACCAGCACGGGATGGCCCGTCGAGGTGAACGCGTCCAGATGGGCCAGCAGCGCCCAGTTGTGGCCCGCCTTAGGGCTCTTCGCGAATCCCAGCCCCGGATCGAGGACGATCAGGGACGGGTCGACGCCCTCGGCCAGGACGGCCTCGACGCGGCGCAGCAGTTCCTCGCGGACCTCGCGGACGACGTCGGCGTACACGGCCCGGGTCTGCATGTCGTGGCTGTGCCCCCGCCAGTGCATCACGACGTACGGGACGCCGGTCGCGGCCACCACACGCGGCATGTCGGGGTCGGCCAGGCCGCCGCTGACGTCGTTCACCAGCCGCGCCCCGGCGGCGACGGCGGCCTCGGCCACCTCGGCCCGCATCGTGTCGACGCTGACGGGAACGTCCTCGGCGGCGAGCGCCTCGATCACCGGCACCACCCGGCGCAGTTCCTCCTCCAGGGAGACGCGCTGCGCGCCGGGCCTGGTGGACTCGCCACCGACGTCGACGATGTCGGCGCCCTCGCCGACAAGGTCGAACCCGTGCCTGATCGCCTTCTCCGGCTCGAACCAGGCGCCGCCGTCGGAGAAGGAATCGGGGGTGACATTGACCACGCCCATGACGAGGCAGCGCCCTGGCGCGGGCAGCCCCGGAGCGGCGGCACTGGTCATGCCGCCAACCCTATGCCTTGCGTTCAACCCGCCCACGCGCCGCCCCGATGATCTAGTCGTCCCGGATGACCCCCTTTGCCTGGCGGCCGCCGAGGTGCGGCGGCGGAGAGACAACGCTGAACGGGCCTCAGCGCGATGCTGAGGCCCGTTCAGGTGGTCCGGGGAACCGGATTAGGGTCGGCGATCAGTAGCGGCCGAGGATCAGGCTCATCGCCTCGGAGCGGGTCTCGGGATGATCGCGGAAGTCGCCGCGCACCGCCGAGGTCACCGTCTTGGCGCCCGGCTTGCGGACGCCCCGCATCGTCATGCACAGATGCTCGGCCTCGATCACCACGATCGCGCCGCGCGGTTCCAGCACGCTCATCATCGCGTCCGCGACCTGGCTGGTCAGCCGCTCCTGCACCTGCGGCCGCCGGGCGTACACGTCCACCAGCCGCGCCAGCTTCGACAGGCCGGTGATCTGGCCCTTCTTGTTGGGTGTGTAGCCCACGTGCGCGACCCCGTGGAACGGCACCAGATGGTGCTCGCACACGCTGTAGACCTCGATGTCCTTCACCAGGACCATCTCTTCATGGTCGGCGTCGAACACCGTGGTCAGCGCGTCCTCGGGGCGCTGCCGCAGGCCCGCGAACTGCTCGGCGTACGCGCGCGCCACCCGGGAAGGCGTGTCGCGGAGCCCGTCGCGATCGGGGTCCTCCCCGATCGCGAACAGGATCTCGCGCACGGCCTTCTCGATCCGCGCGTGGTCGAACCCCGGCGGATCCTCCTGCACCGGCTCCTCGCCGTACGGGACGGCCAAGACGATCAGCTCTCGCCCTGGGCCGGATCGACGGCCTCGGAGGAGACGCCGCCGCCGCTCTGACCGTTGCCCTTGGTCAGGTCGGAAACGTCCTGCGGGCCGAGCAGGGCCAGCTCCTTGGGCGTGAGCACCGGCGGACGGTCGGACGGGAGGCGCTTGCCATAGCCGGTGTAGGAGTTCTGGTGCGGACGCTTCGTGATGGGCGCGAAGATCTCCAGCACCTGGTTCTTGGAGAGGGTCTCCTTGTCCATGAGGTTGACCACCAGGTCGTCCAGGACGTCCCGGTACTCCACGAGGATCTCCCACGCCGTGTCGTGCGCGGACTCGATGTACCGGCGGACCTCGTCGTCGATCGCCGAGGCGATGTCCTCGGAGTAGTCGCGCTCGTGGCCCATGTCGCGGCCCAGGAACACCTCGCCGGCGCCCGTGCCGAACTTGCGGGCGCCGAGGCGCTCGCTCATCCCGAACTCGGTCACCATGTTGCGCGCGATCGACGTGGCCTTCTCGATGTCGTTGGCCGCGCCCGTGGTCGGCTCGTGGAACACCAACTCCTCGGCCGTACGGCCGCCCAGCAGCATCGCGAGCTGGTCGTTCATCTCCGAGCGCGTCGTGAGGAACTTGTCCTCCATCGGCAGGGTCATGGTGTAGCCCAGGGCCCGGCCGCGCGGAAGGATCGTCACCTTGTGCACGGGGTCGGCGTTCGGCAGCGCGTGCGCCACCAGCGCGTGACCGCCCTCGTGGTAGGCGATGATCTTCTTTTCCTTCTCCGACATCACCCGGGACTTGCGCTCAGGCCCGGCCATCACGCGGTCGATGGACTCCTCAAGGGTGTCCATGTCGATCAGCTTGCGGTCGAAGCGCGCCGTGAGCAGCGCGGCCTCGTTGATGACGTTCGCCAGGTCGGCGCCGGTGAAGCCCGGGGTGCGGCGCGCGATCACGTCCAGGTCGACGTCCGGGGCGAACGGCTTGCCCCGGCCGTGCACCCGGAGGATGCCCTTGCGGCCCTCCAGGTCGGGCCGGTCCACGGTGACCTGGCGGTCGAAGCGCCCCGGACGCAGCAGCGCCGGGTCGAGGATGTCGGGACGGTTGGTCGCCGCGATCAGGATCACGCCGCCCTTGACGTCGAAGCCGTCCATCTCGACCAGCAGCTGGTTGAGGGTCTGCTCGCGCTCGTCGTGGCCGCCGCCGAGCCCCGCGCCGCGGTGCCGGCCGACGGCGTCGATCTCGTCGATGAAGATGATCGAGGGGGCGTTCGCCTTGGCCTGCTCGAACAGGTCGCGGACGCGGGAGGCGCCCACGCCGACGAACATCTCGACGAAGTCCGAACCGGAGATCGAGTAGAACGGCACCCCGGCCTCGCCGGCCACCGCGCGGGCCAGCAGGGTCTTGCCCGTGCCGGGCGGGCCGTACAGCAGCACGCCCTTGGGGATCTTGGCACCGATCGACTGGAACTTGGCCGGGTTCTGCAGGAAGTCCTTGATCTCCTCCAGCTCCTCCAGGGCCTCGTCGGCCCCGGCCACGTCCGCGAACGTGGTCTTCGGCGTGTCCTTGGTGATGAGCTTGGCCTTGGATTTGCCGAAGTTCATCACGCGCGAGCCGCCGCCCTGCATCTGGTTCATGATGAACAGGAAGATCAGCACGATGACAACGATGGGCAACAGGCTGAACAGCAGGTTCAAGAAGAAGCTCTGCTTCGGCACCTCGACGTTGTAGCCGCCGGGGAGCTTGCCCGCGTTCGCCTGCTGCTGGAGCTGGTTCTGCAGTTGCAGTCCCTGGCCGTCCACCCATGAGGCCTGCTGGTGCTTGTTGTCGGTGAGCGTGACCTCGATCCGCTGGTCCTTGTCAATGATCTTGGCGGACTTCACCTTGCCCGCGGCGATCTCCTGGACCACCTTGGAGGTGTCGGTCTTCTCATACGAACGGCCGGGGTTGACGCCCCACATGACAAGGGCGACCAACAGCCCGAACAGCAGGATCCACAGCAGCGGCCCGCGAAAATAGCGCTTCACGTCCATTTATCCGGTTACCCCTTCGGGGCCCGTCCCTCCTGACCAACGTCTGTGTGCGATCCTCGTCCGTCCCGGGGGGCGGACGCCACTGCGACCAACAAAAGGCCCGTAGCCCGGGGCTCCGGACCGACCGAGGCGGTCTCCCTCATGTGGCTCCCGGACCGAAGGGCCCGGGACACCGACGGTACACCGCAAGGCACAGGAGACGCAGCCACGCCGAATCTCCTGATCCTTTCCATATACCCGTCAACGACCTTTGCAACGATCCGTCACGGCCCCTTGTTCCCTGGTGACCCCACCAGGGCCCTCACCAGCCCCGCGACGAGCGGATCGCCACGCCCGCCGTCCTCGCCGGGCCTGGCCCCGTCCCTAAGCGCCCCCGCCCCCGTACACGTGCGGTGCGAGCGTGCCGACGAACGGCAGGTTCCGGTACTTCTCCGAGTAGTCCAGCCCGTACCCGATGACGAACTCGTTCGGAATGTCGAACCCGATGTACCTGACATCGACCTCGGTCTTGACCGCCTCCGGCTTGCGCAGCAGCGCACAGACCTCCAGCGACGCCGGACCCCGCGAGTGCAGGTTGCTGACCAGCCAGGACAGCGTGAGACCCGAGTCGACGATGTCCTCCACGATGAGCACATGGCGATCGATGATGTCGGTGTCCAGGTCTTTGAGGATACGCACGACGCCGGACGACTTGGTCCCCGAGCCGTACGACGACACGGCCATCCAGTCCATCGAGGCGGGCATGTGCAGCGCCCGCGCCAGGTCGGCCATGATCATGACGGCGCCCTTGAGGACCCCGACGAGCAGCAGGTCCCTGCCCTCGTAGTCGGCGTCGATCTGCTCGGCCAGCTCCCGCACCTTGGCCTGCAGCCGGTCCTCGGGGATCAGTACCTTCGCCAGATCCGTGCCCAGGTCCTTCTCGTCCACAACCCCACCCTCATCGCTGTGACTCGGACGCGCCCCGCGACGGCTCGCACACGGCGCGACATCAAACCGGGCCGATCAGCAGCTTCCCATACCGCCGGAAAGCGCGAAGGCCCCCGGGGAGGTCGACGTGCCGCTGGCCGTGCCAGGCCGTGACCAGCCGATCCACTGAATCGACATGGACGGCCGCGAGCGTACCCGGTGGGCTGCCGGCGTCGACGGCCGCCATCCGCAACACCCGCGTACGGACGGCCCTGGGCAAGTCGCCGAGCCCGTCCACCCGGATCGCGACACGGGCGCCGTCGCCTACGCCTCGTCCGGCCTCTCCCGCCTCTCCCGCCTCTCCCGTCTCCTCTGGTTCATCGCCAAGGGACGCGTTGGATGCGGCTTCGGGCACTTGGAGATCCGCGTAGGCCCGTCTGGCGAGATCGTCGAGAGCGTCCGCGTCGTCGCGCAGCAGCCGTCCCGTCCGGGCAAGGGCTTCGGCCACTCCGGGTCCGAGTGCCTCCTCCAGCGCGGGCAGGGCATCGTGCCGGACACGCACACGCGCATAGGCGGGATCGTCGTTGTGCGGGTCGTCCCAAGGCTCCAGCCCCATCGCCAGGCAGGCCCTGCGAACGGTCGCCCGACCGAGCTCCAGCAAGGGCCGGCAGTAGAGGACGCCCGCTCCGTCCCCAGCAGGCGAAGCGGCGGGCCGGGTGAAGGACGGCGACATCCCCGACAGCGAGCGGGCGCCGGAGCCGCGTGCCAGCCCGAGAAGGACGGTCTCGGCCTGGTCGTCCCGGGTATGCCCGAGGAGCACCCCCGCCGCTCTCAGGCGGCTTGCGGCCCCGTCCAGGGCGGCGTAGCGGGCGTCGCGGGCGGCGTTCTCGGTCCCGCCCCGTCCGTCCACGGTGACGGCGATCGAGCCGACCGGGTCGAGGCCAAGACCGGCGAGGAGGCGGACGACGGCGTCGGCGCGCTCGGCCGAGCCGTCCTGCAAACCGTGGTCGATCGTGACCGCACCGGCCGGACGCCCCGAGCGCGGCGCCTCGAAGGCCAGCGCCCCGGCGAGCGCCAGCGAATCGGCGCCGCCGCTGCACGCCGCGAGCACCATCGCACCGGGCGGCAGGGTGGCGAGCGCCTCCCGTACCGCCAGGCGTACCGCCGCCACTGCCGGATCAGGGCCCATGGGAAACCTCTACCACCCCACGGCGGCGAGCGTCCGGACCAGGCTCAGGCTTCGCTGGCCTCCGGTGGGGCCACGTCGATGGCGCGCGGCCCGACGACCCGGTCCATCCACAGGGCCGGTTCCTTGATCTCCGCATGCGTGGGCAGCGTCTCGGGCGACTGCCACACCTGGTTGAACCCGGCCATGCCGGCCTCGGTGACGACCCGCCGCACGAACCGCGAACCCTCCGCGTACTGCTTCATCTTCAGGTCGATGCCGAGGAGCCGCCGGATCGTCTTGTCCAGCTTGGAGCCGCCGTCGCGCCGTCCTTGGAAGCGCGACCGGATCTGCTGCACGGACGGCACGACCTCCGGCCCGACCGCGTCCATGACGTAGTCGCCGTGCCCCTCGACGAGCGTCATCACGGCGGTGAGCCGATCGAGGATCTCGCGCTGCTCAGGGCTCTGGATCGCGTCGATGAGGTTGGAGTCGCCACCGCGCACGGCGTCGGCGACGGCCTCGGCCGCGTCCCGGATCCGGTCCAGCATCACGCCCGGGTCCAGGTCGGACGCCAGGAGGAACTTGGTCATCTGGTCCTGCACGTACTCGCGCAGCCAGGGCACACCGGTGAACTGGGCCCGGTGCGTCTCCTCGTGCAGGCACACCCAGAGGCGGAAGTCGCGCGCGTCCACGCCGAGTTCCTGCTCCACGTGCACGATGTTGGGGGCGACCAGGGTCAGCCGTCCTGTAGGGGCGTTGCCCGACGGGTCCGGCGGCAGGAACAGCTCGTACTGGCCGAGGACACGGCTGGCCATGTAGGCCAGGATCGCGCCCACCTGCATGCCCGTCACCCGTGACCCGACGGCTTGGACGACCACGTTGCCCGCCCCGCCGAGCGGACCGGGACCGCGGCGCTCCGACATCTGCTCCATGAGCGGTTCGAGCACCACCCGGAAGCCGTCGACGTTCGCCCGGATCCAGCCGGGCCTGTCCACGATCGTCGCCGGGGCCGGATCGACCTCGGAGGCCATGCCGGTGAAGTCCCGGACGTGCCCGTGGGCGAGCCTCGAAAGCTCGCGCAGCTCCGCCACGACCTCCCGGGCCTCGTCGTGGCTGACCTGGGGACCCGGCCTGACGAGCCGGCTGCCTGCCTGGACCGCCACGTTCCAGTCGATCATTGAGGCGCTCATGTACTCCACCGTACGTCTCGGACGCGGCGCCGCGGCGCCTCTGCACGATCGTTCAACGAACAACCGTTCTGGTTATCTCCCGTACGGGCCCGCCCACACTCGGCCTGGCAGATCAAGGCCGCGTCAGCCGCAACCGCAGGTGGCGAGGGCCGCGGCGAGCTGGTCGAGCTTGCCCGGGTCCACCGGCCCCTTCCCGTCGCCCGCCATGAACGCGAACGCCAGCAGCCGTCCGTCCGCGTCGTAGGCGATCCCGGCAAGCGTGCTGATCCCCGCGAGCGTGCCCGTCTTCGCGCGCACGAGCCCCGCCCCGGCCTGGCTGGTCGGGCCCGTGTAGCGGGGCGGACGCAGCGTCCCCGAGAACCCGGCGATCGGCATCCCGGTGATCACCGACCGGAGCTCAGGGTGTTCGGGCCCGGCGGCGAGCGACACGATGCGGGCGAGCGCGATCGGGGAGATCCGGTTGCGCGGCGACAGCCCGCTGCCGTCGTTGACCAGCACCCCGTCGGCGACACCGAGCCCGGCGAGCACCTGCCGGACGGCCTGCGCGGCGCCCGCGAACGACGGCTGCCGACCCTGCTTGATGGCGACCTGCCTGGCCATGGCCTCGGCCACGTCGTTGTCGCTCTCGGTCAGCAGGTGCTCGACCAGCGCCGACACCGGGGGCGACCGCACGGCACCGAGCTGGGCGGCGCCCTTCGAGGCGACCGCCGCGCGTCCGGCCTTGGCCGCCACACCGTTCCTGGACAGCAGCCGAGCGAACGTCCCCGCGGCGGCGGCGGGCGGATCGGACACCCGCTCCTTCCGCGTCGGATCGCCCGGGGCGACGCGCCCCTCGTCCACGGTCAAGCCCGTGACCGGTGCCAGCTCGCCATCGGGCAGGTAGTTGGGCTTCCAACTGGCGGCGCTGCCAGGCCCTTGGTAGGCGGACGCGTCGTAGTCCACCTGTACACGCCGCACACCGGACGCCTTGAGCGACCTGGCGGTCTGCTTCGCCAGCTCCGAGAGCGACGCATATGGCGGATGGCTCGCGTCCGGGCGCGCGGGAAGGGCCGTCAAGGTAGGATCCCCGCCTCCGACCAGGACGACGCCGCCGCCTGCGCCACGCACGACCTGCGTGATGATCCGGTGCTGGGGACCGACTGTGGCCAGTGCCGCGACGGACGTCGCCAGCTTCGTCGTCGAGGCCGGGGTCGCCGGCACATTGGCGCGCTGCTGGAACAATGGACGGCCGGTCACGGCGTCGACGACCACTGCGCTGACCTTCGCGCCCGGGCCGCCGACCAACGGGGACAGCCGTCCCGCCAGGATGGAGGGGCTCGGCACCTTGGCAGCGGCGGGGTCGGCGGCCGGTATCGCGGCCGACGCCTGGACGAGGTCGCGCTCGGCCACGGACGGCGGCTGGGGCGACAGATGGCGCTCGGGTGTGAGTTTCACCACTGCCAGCCCTGCGACGGCGGTGAAAACATTAAGGAGGGACAGTGACAGCACCGCGAGGGTCCGGCCTCGTTCAGGCACGTGACCGCCCCTCTCCCACTCAGCACTCACCAACGTGCGACATCCTTATATAAGGGAAGACTCACTGTGGGGGTCGGCCTCGCCCGCACAGACTCCCGAAGACTATTCACTGCGACCGCGCAGGGAGCGGAGGACATCTTGGATTTCGACGTCACCATTGAGATCCCGAAGGGCCAGCGGAACAAGTACGAGGTGGACCACGAGAGCGGGCGCATCCGTCTCGACCGCATGCTGTTCACCTCGACCCAGTACCCGGCCGACTACGGGTTCATCGAGGACACGCTGGGGGAGGACGGCGATCCCCTGGACGCGCTGGTCCTGCTGCAGGAGCCGACGTTCCCCGGCTGCCTCATCCGCTGCCGCGCGGTGGGCATGTTCCGGATGACGGACGAGGCCGGTGGTGACGACAAGGTCCTCTGCGTCCCCGCGACCGACCCGCGCATGGAGCACCTGCGGGACATCCACCATGTCCCCGAGTTCGACCGCCTGGAGATCCAGCACTTCTTCGAGGTCTACAAGGACCTGGAGCCCGGCAAGTCCGTCGAGGGCGCCAGCTGGGTCGGCCGCGTCGAGGCCGAGCTGGAGATCGAGCGATCCCGCAAGCGCGTGGTCGACCAGGGCGGCCACTGAGGGCCACAGGCGGCGCTGATCCGCTCCCCGCCGCCCGCACTGCGCAGCCGGTGAGAACCCTTCCGTACGGACGCCGCACGGAGGGGTTCTCGCCGTCTGGCGAAGTGCCGGACGGTCGTCTTCCAAAGCGACACATCAGCGTCTAATCAGTCAGCCGGTCGGGCGTGTCGCGCCGATCAGGTCATGCCGGTGGACGCTGGAGATCCGCACATGCGCGCCGGTGTACGGCGCTTCCACCATCCGGCCGTCGCCGATGTAGACGCCCACGTGGTGGATCGTGTCCGGGTTGGACTTGTCCCTGGCGAAGAACACCAGGTCTCCGGAACGGAGCGCGCTCAACGGCACGTGCGGCCCCGATGTCCACTGCGTACCGGTCCAGTGGTCGAGCCGGACGCCCGCCTTGGCCCACGCGTACATCGCCAGGCCAGAGCAGTCGAAGCCGAAGATTCCCGAGCCGTGGGCGATGCCGAAGCTCGGTCCGCTGACCGTGCCCCCGCCCCAGGAGTACGGCGTCCCCAGCCACTTCAGCGCAGCACGGGCGACGAGCGCACCCCGCGCCGCGGACGCGACCGGACGACCCGGCCCGATGGAGACGGCTCCGACCTCAGTCGCCTCCAGCGCCCGTTCGCGGGCACGCTCCAGCGCTCGATCCAGAGCGCGTTCCCGCGCGCGCTTTACTTGAGCCGCGTGCTCCTGAGCGCTGCCAAGCCGCCTTTCCAGGCTTCGCTTCTCCGCCTCTATGCGCTGCACGGACGCCTGCTGCCGTGCCACCGCGTCCTCGGCGAACCGCTTAGCGTCGTCCGCCCGTCTTGTCGCGGCCCCCTGCTCCTCGAACGCGGTCTTCGCCTGCCTGCGGAACATCTCGGCGACGTTCTTGGACGCCTCCACGCGGCTGACCATCCCGGCCCGCCGTTCGGCCAGCACCTTGACCATCCCGGCACGGTCCATGAAGCCCTGCGGCCCGCCGTTTCCCACGAGCGCCGACGACATCTGGTCGTAGCCGGTGTTGTGCTGGTAGACCTGCGCGGCGAACGACGCCAGTTCCGCCTGGCTCTCGGCCACCCGCCGTACGGCTTCGGCAACGCGAGCCTGGGTGTCCTGGTATGTCTTCTGGGCACGTTCCAACATGACGCGCTCGCCGTTGTACCGCTCTACGGCGGCCTCCGCGGCGATGGCGAGCTTGTCGAGTTCGCCGTCCGCGAGTGCGAGCCTGGCCTTCGTCCGGCCGACCTCCGCCGCCCGTTCCTGGACCTGACGCTCGCTCTTCTCGACATCCCGCTCGCTGGGGGCCGGCCTGGTCGCGGGCCGGGCGACGGGACCGGCCGACGCGGCCGGAACCAGCCAGCTCATGCCGATCGCCAGGCCGGAGGAGAAGGCGATCAGGCGCAGGGTTCCGGCCCGTGCGGAGAGCGGCGTCCCGCGGCGAAGCTGTGCTGGTCTCGGTGCCATGAACACCTCCTCCCCCAGGCATGTATTACTTAGCGCAAATGATCATCTACGAAGAGTAGTGAAGTTGGCCAACGATCGGAACTTCCGTCGCACCCGCGTGGGAGGGGATCAGGCTGAGCCCTGCGGCGTGGGGCTCTCACCGGACGTGCCCGGAGAATTCGGCGTCTCCGAGGACGGAGGAGGCTCGGCACCGCCACTGGCGGGAGGCGGGTCGGACGGCGCCGGTGGATCGGAGGGCGGTGGTGCCGAGGACGACGGCGGCTTCGGCTGGGAGGACGGCGGCCGGGTCTCCGGCCGTTCGGACGCAGGCGGCGTGGACGGATCCGTAGGACCCGTGGGCGTTGGCGTGGGGTCCGGGCCGGGGTCCGGTTCGTCCGGGCGCCAGGTGACGTGCACCTGTACTCCGCCGGGCTGGAACGTAATGCCGCCTTCACCGCGCGAGCGGGCGTTCCGCTCGACATGGACGCCGATGCTCACCGCCCGTCCAGCCTCCAGATACCCGGAGGACTGGCTGGGCCGCGCGGAACCCCACCCCTTGGCGCGCCACGCGACCGGCTTGCCCTCTGCCCGCAGTTCGACGGTCCCGTCCGAACCCCCTGCAAGGTCGAGGAAGAGCGGAGAAACGGCCAGAGTGCCGACGGGGACCGACGCCTGGCCCCCGGAGACGTTCGGGAGCACCGGATCCGAGGACGGCGACGGCAACGCTATCGGTGGCGCGGACGATGCCTGCGAGCCGAGCGGGAACGTGGCCGACACGGGAACGGGGTCGATGCTCCCGCTTTCGTCCGGCAATCCGGCCGGTGGATGGTCCTGTACCGGCGACTGCGGCAGCCCTGGCACAGCTGTGGGAAGTGGACCGTTGAGAGTGCCCGCCGGCCCCGCGCCGCTTCCGTCCACGCCGAAGAACCCGTACATGGCCGCGAGCCCTCCACCGAAGAGCAGCGCCGTCACCGCGAGCACGGCGGCGACACGGACCGCCTGCGCCCTCGTCCCGCCCTCCGCCTCCGCATCGCCGCGCGTCCTGCGGAAGCGACGGAGCCATGAGAGCCCGCCACCGGCACAGGACGCCAGGAGCGGACGGGTCGACTGCTTGGACTGGGCAGGGAACCCGTTGGGCGTGAACTCGGTGACCCGGGTGGCGACGAAGAGCCGGTAACCGACGAGATCCGGGTCGAGGAAGCAGCTCATCACCCGCAGCCGCAGCTCGTCCGGCGGAACCGCGTCCGGCAGCAGCCCGTACACCTTGGCGGCCGACACCGTACGAGGACGGAACGCTCCGCATGTCTCGCACTCCTGAGCATGCTCCACCAGCCGCCCGCTCAGATCAGACGTCAGCTCACCGCGCCGCTCACGCAGCAACACGGCACGTGCGGAACAGCCGTACGGCCCCTGGCTCGCCAGTACCTCGGCCGTCAGCGCCTCTTCGAGTTCGCCATGCGCGCGATCGAGCGCCGCCTGTGCCTCCCTCACGGGCAGGTCGAAGATGGCCGCCAGGTCGGGCACCGACAGCTGGTGCCGCACCCGGAGCTCCAGGATCTCCCGCGTGACCGGCCGCAGTGCCAGCACGGCCTGCCACGCCGTGATCCGCTGGTCGACATCCTCCTGATCGTGGCTCGCGATCGGCAGATCCGGCGATTGCCCGCGCGGCGGCAAGCGCCGCGTGCACTCCAGCCGGGCGATGGCGTACAGCCACGGCCCGAACCGGTCGGGATCGCGCAGCTTGCCGATGTGCGCCTCGGCGACGATGAACGTGTCCCGCAGCGCGACCTGGGCCGCATCGCGCCCGCGCAGCTGGAACCAGCAGTACGCGTAGAGCCGGTCGGCATAGGCGCCGTACAGCGCGGCCGGGGCACCCGGGTCACGCTCGCGCAGCGCCTCGACCAGCAGATGGTCGTCCATGCCAGAAAGGTAAGCGCTGAGAGCACCCCTTTACAGGCGAATTCAGAAGGTCAAGCACCTCCACCGAATTCCATTCCTGTTAATTTAGTGATGCTTTTCTGAAGTGCGGCTTATGAGGAAAAACTAGGCACTTGAGCGAGCTGTCCGAAATATCTAATGGCCCGTTGACCTGCCTCTACTGACGGTATGCGTCTGATCCAATACGGACAGCACAGATCGCGTTGCCGCCGCCGGTAGCACATACCTCACCTGCGAGTAAGCATTTCCATCATGGGCGGCAGCAGCCGCTCCGCGGCCGCCGCGATCGTGGTGACCTGTGCGCTGGTAAAGATCACAGGACGCTTCGCGAAAGCTCGTGGAACCATGCGCGCCGAACAGAAGAACACGTCACGGTGCCAGAACCCGTCCCGGGCACCCCGCGCACCGTGCACGACCACAACCGCCGTGACCGACACGTCGCAATCCAGCTCTCCGGTCAGCAACTCGGCGACCTCCCCGGCTGCTCGTCCGGCCACACCGGTCACGCCCCGGACAGGCCGCTTCCCCACCCAGAGCCGATGCTGCTCGGCCCGAAGCGGAACTCCCCAGCGGAACCGCCTGCTGGCGATCGCGTAGACGCCCGTCAGGCCGATCACCAGGTGGTCGAGGTTAGCGGATGCGCCAGGCAGCGCCCGGTCGTGAAGCACGTGATACCCGGCCGGATCCAGCCTCGCCAGTCGCCGCCCAGTACGACGCTCGGCCTGGGCGCCACGCCGCCAATTCGTCGTGGGCCCCGGCCGTACTCGCGTGTAGACCACGTGCCCGGCGAAAGCGGCGACCGCCACCACCGGTCCCGCCCACCAGACGCTCACCCCGGCCGCGATCACCCCCGCACCGCAGGCCAGCAAGCCCCGCATCACGCGCCGTTCCCAACGATGCTCGGCGGCCAGCGCGCGATAGCGGAACATGGCCGAGGCCCCGGCGCTGGACGCCCCGACCCCGCTGCTCCGCACCTGAATGCCCCTTCTCTCGGCCCCCGCAGCCGCATCTGGAGGGACAAGCGTGCGGCAGTCCACCCCGCCGTTCAAGACCTCCCTCGAATTTGACAGTGTCATCGTGACAGTGTCACCATGGGGGCATGGATGGGACGTGGACGATCACCGAGCTGGCGGAACGGGCCGTCAAGGCCCTCGCGGTCGGCGAATCCGCGCAGGTCAGCGGCCGGGTGCGCGACATGCCCAACGAGCGGCTGATCCGCTGGTACACCACGATCGGCCTCGTCGACCCGCCGCTGGGCCGCCGCGGCCGCACCGCCCTCTACGGGCCGCGGCATCTCCGCCAGCTCGTCGCGGTGAAGCGGCGTCAAGCGGCGGGCCGCTCGATCGCCGAGATCCAGCTGGAACTGGCGGCCGCCACCGACGCCACGCTCGAAGAGATCGCCGCCCTCCCGGAGTCCACGCCCCCCACCAGCGGCAACGGCGAAACGCCGCCCTCTCCGCGCACACCCGCACAAGCGCCCGAGACCGATACCCCCGCCCGAGGGCGCTTCTGGAGCGCACGGCCCGATGTGTCCTATGGCCGCGCCGCCGCGTCCATCGACTACGACGCGGCTCGTCCCGCGGTCGTCCAGGGCGTCCGCCTCGCACCCGACCTCACGCTCCTTCTCGAGGTCGCCGATCTGAGCGGCGACGACCTGGCCGCGATCCAGGCCGCCGCCCACCCCCTGCTCGACGAACTGCGCCGCCGCGGCCTCGCCGCGCCCCCCGAAGACCCCGTGCCCCTGCC
>NZ_SMKU01000187.1 GCF_004349215.1 Actinomadura rubrisoli
CCGTCGCGTCCCCCGAACTCGCCCAGCATCCCGTTCCCCGCCCGATTTCCCGCTGAAAGGTTGATCTCTCCGTAGTGAAGTCTCTACGGAGGGTGAGAATGGTATGGCAACATAGACGCTGGGGAAGATCGGGACCGGCGGGCCGCCGGAAATTCGATGTCTCGATTGGGTGACGGCCCGCCGGTCCCGGGTGCTCGGGTCCCGGGTGCTCAGGCGGCGCGCGCCCGGCGCGGCAGGAGGAAGGCGACTCCGAACGCGGCGCCGGTGAGCGCGAGGGTCAGCCCCGCCACCTTCTCGGCGGCGTCCAGCGCGCCGTGCTCGTGGGTCGCCAGGCCCGCGGCCGCGGCGGCCTTGGCGATCACCGGAGCGCCCGCGCCGGTGCCCATGCCGGTGCCCGCGCGGGTGCAGCTCGCGGGGACGGTGTCGGGCTCGTCGGAGCGCTCGCGGTCCTGGACGCAGACCCGAAGCCCGGCGGTGATCCGCTCCCGCGCGTCCGCCGGGACGCCCGCCGCGGCCGGCTCGGCCCGCAGCGCCGGGGCGGCCTCGGTGTCGAAGTTGTGCCCGGCCTGCGCGCCGACGACCCCGAAGAAGACCGTGCCGAGGACCGCGATGCCGAGCGAGGCGCCGAGCTGCTGGACCGACTCCAGCGCGGCCGAGGCCGAGCTGGAGGAACAGGCCCACGGCGAGCGACGACCCGGTGATCGTCCCGAAGAACACGACGACGAACAGCACGCCGGAGCCGTAGGACCGGTCGGCGAACATGCTGAGCCGGACCAGCGGCGTCCGGCCCGAGCGCCCGCGGCGCAGCTGGTGCAGGACGAACAGGGCCAGGACGGGCACGGATCCGGCGAGCAGCGCCAGCGACCAGGCGGGCCAGCCGAGCTCGCGGCCCTGGACGAGCGGGTAGACGAGCATGCTCATCCCGGTCCCGCCGAGCAGCATCCCGGTGACGTCCAGGCCGCCGGAGCGGTCGGTGGTGGACGGCGCCGGCAGGACCCGCGCGCCGACGACCAGCGCGTACGCGCCGACCGGCACGTTCAGCAGGAAGATCGCGCGCCAGCCGGTGCCGAGCGGGTCGGCGTCGATCAGCAGGCCCGCGACCACCGGGCCGAGGATCGTGGCCAGCCCGATCACGGGCCCGAACAGCGCGAACGCCTTGCCGACGTCCTTGCCGAACAGGTCGCGGATCAGCCCGAAGCCCTGCGGGACCATCACGGCGGCGAACAGGCCCTGCGCCACCCGGGCGGCGATCAGGCTCTCGGGCGACCAGGCGAACGCGCAGGCGACGGAGGTCGCCAGGAACCCGGCGGCCCCGGCGAGCAGGACGGGCTTGCGGCCGAACATGTCGCCGAGGCGGCCGCCGGTCAGCAGCGCCACGGCGAGGGCGAGGGTGTAGCCGGCGGCCATCCACTGGAGCGCGGCGAGGGACCCGCCGAGGTCCGCCCGGATCGCGGGGGCCGCGACGTTCACGACGGTGGAGTCGAGCAGGTTCAGGAGGGTCGCGGCCAGGATCGCCGACAGGCCGAGCCAGCGGCGCGGGGACGCGGAGCCGTTCTCCGGACGGGCCTTCGGTGAGGTCTGGGGCGGGGCGATCGGTGCGTCGATCGTGGCGGTCACGGCTCATCCCTTCATCTGGAGCGGAATGCTCTGTTCCGATAATATCAGAACGGAATGCTTCATTCCACATCCACTTGGTACATTTCCGGCGGGGGAGGCGATCGCCGTGGGGACACGGGGCACGCTGCGCATCTACCTGGGCGCGGCACCCGGCGTGGGCAAGACGTTCGCGATGCTCGGCGAGGGCCGCCGCCGGGCCGGGCGCGGCACCGACGTGGTCGCCGCGCTCGTGGAGACGCACGGCCGCGCCCGCACCGCCGAGCTGCTGGCGGGGCTGGAGGCCGTCCCGCTCCGCGAGACGGCCCACCGCGGCTCCCCGCTCACCGAGCTGGACCTGGACGCGGTCCTCGCGCGGCGTCCCGAGGTCGCGCTGGTGGACGAGCTGGCCCACACCAACATCCCCGGCTCCCGCAACGCCAAGCGCTGGCAGGACGTCGAGGAGATCCTGGACGCCGGGATCGACGTCGTCTCCACGCTCAACATCCAGCACCTGGAGTCGCTGAACGACGTGGTCGAGCGGATCACCGGCACCGCGCAGCGCGAGACCGTCCCGGACGAGGTGGTCCGGCGCGCCGACCAGATCGAACTGGTCGACATGTCCCCGGAGGCGCTGCGGCGGCGGCTGGCGCACGGCAACGTGCACCCGCCCGAGATGGTCGACGCGGCCCTCGCCGACTACTTCCGCGTCGGCAACCTCGCGGCCCTGCGCGAGCTGGCGCTGCTGTGGGTGGCCGACCGGGTCGACGAGGGCCTCGCCCGCTACCGGGGACGGCACGGCATCACCGAGCCCTGGGAGGCCAGGGAGCGCATCGTCGTCGGGCTCACCGGCGGGCCCGAGGGGGAGACGCTGGTCCGGCGGGCCGCGCGCATCGCCGCCCGTGCCGGCCGCGCCGACCTGCTCGCCGTGCACGTCAGCCGCAGCGACGGCCTCACCGAGCAGCCGCTCGCGCAGACGCTCGCCCGCCGCCGCGCCCTGGTGGAGAGCGTGGGCGGCAGCTACCACCAGGTCGTCGGCGACGACGTGGCCACGGCGCTGCTGGAGTTCATGCGGGGCGTGAACGCCACCCAGGTCGTGCTCGGGTCCAGCAGGCGGCGCGGCTGGCAGTTCGTCCTCGGTCCCGGCGTGGGCGCCACCGTCGCCCGCGAGGCCGGCGACGTCGACGTCCACCTGGTCACGCACGAGCGCGCGGGCAGGGGACGCGGCCCGGTGCGGCTCGCGGGCAGCCCGCTGAGCGCCCGCCGCCGCGTCTGCGGGTGGGTGCTGGCGCTGGTCGGCCCGCTGCTGCTGACCGCCGGGCTCGACTCCGCCGCGAGCGAGCCCGCGCTCAACACCGACATGCTGCTCTTCCAGCTCCTCACGGTCGGCGTGGCGCTGGTCGGCGGCCTATGGCCCGCCGTCGCCGCCGCGGTCGCCGGGTTCCTCATGCTCAACTGGTTCTTCACGCCGCCGGTGCACACCTTCACGATCGGGGAGCCCGCGAACGCGCTCGCGCTGACCGTGTTCGTCGCGGTCGCGGTGGCCGTGTCGTCGGTGGTGGACCTCGCCGCCCGGCGGACGCGGCAGGCCGCGCGGGCGGGCGCCGAGGCCGAGACGCTGAGCCTGCTCGCGACCACGGTGCTGCGGGGCGAGAAGGCGCTGCCCGCGCTGCTGGAGCGGGTCAGGGAGACCTTCGGCGTCCGGTCCGTCGCGCTGCTGGAGCGCACCGGCGAGGGCTGGGCCACGGCCGGGGCCACCGGGGAGCGTCCCGCCGCCGACCCGGCCGCGGCCGAGACCACCGTCCAGGTCGCCGAGGACTCGGTCCTCGCGCTGAGCGGGCGGGTCCTGCCCGCCGCCGACCGGCGCGTGCTGACGGCCTTCGCCTCGCAGGCCGGGGCCGTCCTGGAATGGCGGCGCCTCGCCGAGGAGGCCGCGCGGGCGCGCCGCCTGGAGGAGGGCAACAAGATCCGCACCGCGCTGCTCGCCGCCGTCTCGCACGACCTGCGCACCCCGCTCGCCTCGATCAAGGCGGGGGTGAGCGGCCTGCGCGCCACCGACGTGGAGTGGGCCCCCGAGGACGAGGCGGAGCTGCTCGCCTCGGTGGAGGAGTCCGCCGACCGGCTCGACGGCCTCATCGGCAACCTGCTGGACATGTCCCGCCTCCAGACCGGCGTGGTCATCCCGCTGATCCGCCCGGTGTCGCTGGAGGAGGTGCTGCCCAGGGCGCTGCTGAACGTCCCCGGCCGGCGCGTCCGCCTGGAGATCCCCGAGACCCTCGCGCCGGTCATGGCCGACGCCGGGCTCCTGGAGCGGGCGCTCGCCAACGTGATCGAGAACGCGGCGCGCTACGGCCCGGCGCCCGTCCTGGTCACCGCGTCCGAGCTGTGCGCCGGACCCTGCGCCGGACGAACTGAGGTGCGCGTCGTCGACCGCGGCCCCGGCGTGCCCGGCCAGGCCAAGGAGCGCATGTTCGCGCCGTTCCAGCGGCTCGGTGACGCCCCCAAGGGGTCCGGCGTCGGCCTGGGCCTCGCCGTGGCCCGGGGCTTCGCCGAGGCGATGGGCGGCACGCTGGCCCCCGAGGACACCCCCGGGGGCGGGCTGACCATGGTCCTGGCCCTCCCGTCCGCCCGGACGGGGACCGAGGACCGCGAGAAGGGGGAGGGCGCGTGACGCGCGTACTCGTCGTGGACGACGAGCCGCAGCTCGTCCGGGCGCTGCGGATCAACCTGCGGGCCCGCGGCTACGAGGTCGACGCGGCCGGCGACGGCCGCGGCGCCCTCGACCTGGCCGCGCGCCGCCATCCGGACGTGATCGTCCTCGACCTGGGGCTGCCGGACATGGAGGGCACCGAGGTCATCCAGGGCCTGCGCGGCTGGCTCAGCGCGCCGATCATCGTGCTGTCGGCGCGGCACGGGTCGGGCGACAAGGTCGAGGCGCTGGACGTCGGCGCCGACGACTACGTCACCAAGCCCTTCGGCATGGACGAGCTGCTCGCCCGGCTCCGCGCCGCCGTCCGCCGCGCCGCCCCGGCCGAGGAGGCCGCGATCGTCCGGGCGGCCGGGTTCAGCGTGGACCTCGCCGCGAAGAAGGTCGTCCGGGACGGCACGGGCGTGCGGCTGACCCCGACCGAGTGGCACATCCTGGAGGTGCTCGTCCGCAACGCCGGCCGGCTGGTCGCCCAGCGGCAGCTCCTGCGCGAGGTATGGGGCCCCGCCTACGAGACGGAGACCAACTACCTGCGCGTTTACCTCGCCCAGCTGCGGCGCAAGCTGGAGGCCGACCCGGCCCATCCGCGCCATCTGATCACCGAGCCGGGCATGGGCTACCGCTTCGAGCCCTGATCATCCGCGGCCGCGCCGGGGCCCGGGCAGGCCGCGCCGATTCGTCCCGCGGCCGAGGGTCCGATTCACCCCGGGATGCCATACGCTTCCAAATATGGACGAGGTTTCGGCCGGCACACCGCCGGAGACCGACCCCGCGGAGTCCGGGCGCGGCAAGGGCGGCCTGCGGCGCTTCCTGCGGCGCATGGCGTCGAGCAAGGCCGAGCTCGAAGCCGAGGAGCTGCAGAAGACCAGCGGCGTCGAGGGCGCCACCCCGATCACCGACTGCGCCGCGCGCAAGCGGCACTGCGTAGCGGGTACCCTACGTACGGTGACGCTCCGCCCGCGCGGCGGGGCGCCCGCCCTGGAGGCCGAGCTCTACGACGGCACCGACGTGATCAACCTGGTCTGGCTGGGCCGCCGCAGGATCGCCGGCATCGACCCGGGGCGCCGGCTGCGCGCCGAGGGGCTGGTGAGCGTGCAGGACGGGCGCAAGGTCATGTTCAATCCGCGATACGAGCTGCGCGGCGGTTCGTGAGCCGCCGCGCGCGGCCGGGAGAAGCGACGTGAGCGAACGGGACGACAGCGGGAGCACCGAGGCCCCCCGCGAGACGGCCGGCGACGGCACGGCAGGCGCCGCGGTGGACACCGCGGAAGCCTCGGCGTCCGGCGGAGCCCCGCCCGGCGGCGCCTCAGCGGCCGCCCCGGCCCCTCCGGCGACCTCCGCGACCTCGGCGGTGGAGGCGCACGACACCGTCGAGGCGGCGGTGCGCGCCCAGCTCACCAAGGCGCTCGGCGGCGTCCGCGGCATGATCGAGGCGGCCGTCCCCACGATCGCCTTCACCGGCACCTACGTCGCGTCCAAGGACGTCAAGCTCGCCGTCGGCGCCGGCGTGGGCGCGGCCGTCGCGCTGCTCCTGGTCCGGATCGCGCAGCGCTCCAGCCCCCAGTTCGTCCTCAACAGCCTCGTCGGCATCGCCATCGCCGCGTTCTTCGCGCTGCGCTCGGGCAAGGCCGAGAACGCCTTCCTGCCCGGCATCATGCTCAATGCCGGCTACGCCGCCGCCATGATCTTCTCGATCGCCGTCCGCTGGCCCGTCGTCGGCTTCATCATCGGCTCGGTCACCGGCGACCCGACGGCCTGGCGGGCCGACCCCGGCATCGTCCGACTGTGCTCCCGGCTCACCTGGCTGCTCGTCCTGCCCTGCGCCGCCCGGGTCGCCGTCCAGTACCCGATCTACCTCGCCGACGGCGACCAGAGCGGCCTCCTGGGCCCCGCAAAGATCGCCATGGGCTGGCCCCTCCAGGTCGCCGCCCTGGCCGCAATGGTCTGGCTCCTAGCCCGCGGCCGCACCCCCTTGGAACGCGGCCACCGTCCCACGGCTTAGCACGTGCCTCACCGAGCGCTCAAGAGTTCGGCGAGTTCGTCCTCTACGTCCTGGGTGGCGACGAACATCAGCTCGTCGCCGGGCTCCAGGGTGTCGTCGGCGGTCGGCACCAGCACCCGGCCCTCCCGCAGGATCGCCACCAGCGCCGTGTCGCGCGGCCAGGCCACCGATCCGACCCGCTCGCCGCCGAGCGGCGCGTCCTCGGGCAGCGTCAGCTCGACCAGGTTCGCCTCGCCCTGCCGGAACGTCATCAGCCGGACGAGGTCGCCGACGCTGACGGCCTCCTCGACGAGCGCCGACAGCAGCCGCGGCGTCGACACGGCCACGTCCACGCCCCACGACTCGTTGAACAGCCACTCGTTCTTCGGGTGGTTGATCCGGGCGACGACGCGCGGCACCCCGTACTCGGTCTTGGCCAGCAGCGACACCACCAGGTTCACCTTGTCGTCGCCGGACGAGGCGACCACCACCTGGCAGCGCTCCAGCGCCGCGTCGTCCAGCGCGGAGATCTCGCAGGCGTCGGCCAGCAGCCACTCGGCCCGCGGCACCATCTCGACCTTGATGGCCTTCGGGCTCTTGTCGATCAGCAGCACCTCGTGGCCGTTCTCCAGCAGCTCCTGGGCGATGGAGCGCCCCACGGCGCCCGCCCCGGCGATCGCGACCCGCATCAGGCGTCCTCTCCGTTCCGCGCCGCGACGGCGGCGTTGACGCGCTCCACGTCGTCGGCCCGCGCCATGATGTGCACGATGTCGCCGTCCTGGATGACGGTGTCCCGCTCGGGGACGAGGGCCTCGCCCATCCGGGACAGGAACGCCACGCGGGTGCCCGCGTGCTCCTCCAGCGCGGCGACCTTCTCGCCCACCCACAGGTGCCCGGTGTCCAGCTCGGCGAGCACGACGGCGCCGGTCGGGTCGCGCCACAGGGGCTCGGCGCCCTCGGGGAGCAGGCGGCGCAGGATCTGGTCGGCGGTCCACCGGACGGTCGCGACCGTCGGGATGCCGAGCCGCTGGTAGACCTCGGCGCGGCGGGGGTCGTAGATCCGGGCGACCACGTTGTCGACGCCGAACGTCTCGCGTGCCACCCGCGCGGAGATGATGTTGGAGTTGTCGCCGCTGCTGACGGCCACGAACGCCGACGCGTGCTCGATGCCGGCCTCGGCGATCACATCGCGGTCGAACCCGAACCCGGTGATGCGGCGGCCCCTGAACCCGCTGCGCAGCCGGCGGAACGCCTCCGGGCTCTGGTCGATGATGGCCACGGAATGGCCCTTGTCCTCCAGGATGTGGGCGAGCGTCGACCCGACCCGCCCGCATCCCATGATCACGATATGCACGGCCGTTCCTTCATCTCGTCCAGGAGGACGCTCCCCCTGAGCCCCCCGCCGTGCACGGCATTCGTCGTGGCCTGCCGACGCCGTGCGCACCCGAGGATCGCTTCCTTCGTGAATGATCCCTGCCGGGCTGCAAACCTACACATCCCCCCAGGCGAGTACTACCCAACCAGCTTTCCGCCCAGCACGTTGAAGCGCCCGTCCGCGCGGGACCAGTGGCCAGGCTGCGAAGGGCCTGCCGGGGGCCCATCGGGGGCCCATGGCGGGCCCACGAAAAGGCGTCACGACGACGGGCTAGAGTCTCGTTCCGTGTCGAAGGTTCCGGACCTTACAAAACGGTTGCTGCTGGGCCGCGCGCTGAGCAGCTCCCAGCAGCACGAGCAGCTGCTGCCCAAGCGCATCGCGCTGCCCGTGTTCGCCAGTGACGCGCTGTCGTCGGTGGCCTACGCACCGCAGGAGATCTTGCTCGCCCTGGGGGCGGGCGGTTTGGTGATGTACCGCTACACCCCCTGGGTGGCCGCGGCCGTGGTGGTGATCCTGCTCACCGTGGTCGCGTCCTACCGGCAGAACGTCCGGGCCTACCAGAGCGGCGGCGGCGACTTCGAGGTCGCCACCACCAACCTCGGCGACAACTGGGGCGTGGTCGTCGCCAGCGCGCTGTTGGTCGACTACGTCATGACGGTCGCGGTCTCGGTGTCGTCCGGCGTGGAGAACCTCGGGGCGCTGCTGGAGTTCATGCAGCCGCACGAGGTCGGCGTCGCGCTCGTGATCGTCGTGCTGCTCACCATCGGGAACCTGCGGGGCCTGAAGGAGGCGGGGGTGGCCTTCGCCGTCCCCACCTACCTGTTCATGTTCGCGATCATCAGCATGCTGCTGTGGGGCCTCACGCGCCTGGCCGTGGGCACCGACCTGCAGGCCGAGACCGCGCACTTCGAGGTCCGCGGCGACGAGATGGACGTCGCCGGATTCGCGCTGGTGTTCCTGCTGCTGCGTGCGTTCTCGTCCGGCTGCGCCGCGCTGACGGGCGTCGAGGCGATCAGCAACGGCGTGCCCGCCTTCAAAAAGCCCAAGGGCGAGAACGCGGCGATCACGCTGCTGGCGCTGGGGACCGTCGCGATGACGATGTTCGGCGGCGTGACCGCGTTCGCCTACATCACCGACGCCAAGTTCGCCGAGCCCGACCAGGGCAGCCACCTGGTCGACCCGTCCACCGGCAAGGAGGTCGCCGAGGCCGACCCGGTGATCGCCCAGGTCGCGCACACCGTGTTCAGCAACTTCACCCCCGGCTTCGCGCTGGTCACCGCGATGACCGCGCTGATCCTGTTCCTGGCGGCCAACACCGCCTTCAACGGCTTCCCGGTGCTCGGCTCGGTGCTCGCCCAGAACCGCTACCTGCCGCGCCAGCTCCACACCCGCGGCGACCGGCTCGCCTTCAGCAACGGCATCATCATCCTGGCCACCATGGCCGGGCTGCTGATCTACGCCTACGACGCCTCCGTCAGCCGGCTGATCCCGCTGTACACCGTCGGGGTTTTCGTCTCCTTCACCGTCAGCCAGGTCGGCATGGTCCGGCACTGGAACCGCCTGCTGGCGGCCGAGCAGGACCCGGTGCGGCGCCGCCGGATGCGGACCTCCCGCGGCATCAACGCGTTCGGCGCCACCCTCACCGGCATCGTCCTGGTCGTCGTGCTGATCACCAAGTTCGCGCTGGGCGCCTACATCGTCTGCATCGCGATGCCGGTGCTGTTCGTGCTGATGAAGGGGATCCGGCGGCACTACGACCGCGTCGCCGACGAGCTGGTTCCCTCCGGCGAGGACGTCGCGCTGCCCGCCCGCAACCACGGCATCGTCCTGGTCTCCAAGATCCACAAGCCGACGCTGCGGGCCCTGGCCTACGCCCGCGCGACCCGTCCGTCCACCCTGGAGGCCGTCACGGTCGCGGTGGACGCGCAGGAGTCGCAGCGCCTCCAGGAGGAGTGGGACGCGCTCGACATCCCCGTCCCATTGAAGATCCTCGACTCCCCGTACCGGGAGATCACCCGGCCCGTCCTCTCCTACGTCAAGAGCGTCCGCCGCAAGAGCCCCCGCGACGTCGTCACCGTCTTCATCCCCGAGTACGTCGTCGGGCACTGGTGGGAGCAGCTCCTGCACAACCAGTCCGCGCTGCGCCTGAAGGGCCGGCTGCTGTTCCAGCCGGGCGTCATGGTGACCAGCGTCGCCTGGCAGCTGCACTCCTCCGACCGCCTCAAGGGCCGGACGGAGCCGCCGGGCCCCGGGGCGTCCCGCCGCCCGCCGCGCACGGCGGCCGACGCACGCCAAGGTGGCGGTATCGTTTCGGACCGTGACTGATCTCCAGCCCGGCTCCGACCTCCTCGAACTGGAGGTCGGCAACGTCGCCAACGGCGGTTTCTGCGTCGCCCGCCACGAGGGCCGCGTGGTCTTCGTCCGGCACGCCCTGCCCGGCGAACGGGTCAGGGCCCGCGTCACCGACACCACCAAGAACTTCCTGCGCGCCGACGCCGTGGAGATCATCGAGGCGTCGCCCGACCGCGTCCAGGCGCCCTGCCCCTTCGCCGGCCCCGGCCGCTGCGGCGGCTGCGACTGGCAGCACGCCTCGCTGCCCGCGCAGCGCGCGCTCAAGGCGGCCGTGGTGCAGGAGCAGCTCCAGCGCCTCGCCGGCATCACGCGCACGGTCACGGTCGAGGAGGTGCCCTACCCGGTCGACAGCGAGATCGTCCCGCCGCCCGGCCTGGGCTGGCGCACCCGCGTCCAGTTCGCCGTCGTGGACGGCGACGTCGGCCTGCGCCGCCACCGCTCCCACGACATCGAGCCCGTCGACGAGTGCCTGATCGCCCACCCCGGCGTGGAGCTGATGGGCATCGAGCGCAAGCGCTGGCCCGGCGCGTCCGGCGTGGAGGGCATCGTGTCCGCCTCCACCGGCGACCGGCTGGTCGTCCTGCGCGGCCGCGACCGCCGCAAGATCCGGGTGCCCCGGCTGGACGTGCCGGTCCGGCTCGTCCGCGGCAAGCCCGAGCCCGGCGCCAACCTGCCCTACGTCCGCGAGTCGGTGTCCGGGCGGCTGTACCAGATCAGCGGCGGCGGCTTCTGGCAGGTCCACCCCGGCGCCGCGCAGCTGCTCGCCGACGCCGTGGTCGAGGCCCTGGAGCCCAAGCCCGGCGACATCGCCCTCGACCTGTACTGCGGCGTCGGCCTGTTCACCGGCGTCCTCGCCGACCGCATCGGCCCGTCCGGCCTCGTCGTCGGGGTCGAGTCCGACGGGCAGGCCGTCCGCGACGCGCGGTTCAACCTGCGCGACCTGCCGAACGTGTCCATCGAGCGCGGCCCCGTCGAGGACGTCGTCGCCGACCTGGAGTTCGGCCGCGCCGCCACCGCGTCCCGCGCCCAGAACAAGCGCGGCGGCGACCACGGCCACCAGGGCGGCGCCCGCGTCCGCCGCGCCGACCTGGTCGTCCTCGACCCACCCCGCACCGGCGCCGGCCGCGACGTCGTCCAGCAGATCACCCGCCTCGCCGGCCGCAAGATCGCCTACGTCTCCTGCGACCCCGCCACCCTGGCCCGCGACCTGTCCTACTTCGGCGAACGCGGCTGGACCCTGGAGTCCCTCCGCGCCTTCGACGCCTTCCCCATGACCCACCACGTCGAATGCCTGGCCACCCTGATCAGAGGCTGACCTGAGCAGCGGCGGGACGGTTGATGGCCCCCTCCGGAGTCTGGAGGGGGCCGTCGGGACGTCCGGGGTCAGGTGCCGGGGACGTAGATGAGCTTGAAGCGCTGGGTGGAGTCGCCGGTGCAGGGGGTGGCCTTGGCGGCGATGCCGAACTGGGTCATGCACTGGTGGGTGTAGGTGTTGCGCCAGGTGACCGGCCTTCCGGCCCACATGTCGTCGTAGTTGGAGACCGTCCACGTCGTGCCGGGGGACCCGCAGTACTCCTGGCGGAGGAAGCCGTTGGTGAGCAGGGAGTTGGCGCACAGGTGCGAGTGGCGGTTCTCCAGCTGGCGGTCGTGGCCCGACCCGCGGATCTTCCAGTTGGTGGCGCCGCCGGTGAACTCGTTGTTCACGATGAGGGCTTGCCCGGGCTCCTTGGAGTGCTGGTAGGGCAGGAGCGCCTTGCCGGTTGCGACGTTGACGATCCAGTAGAAGGGGCCGGGCCCGGCGACGGCGGCCTGCGGTGCCGTGTGGGCCGGCGCCTGCGGTGCCGCGTGGGCGGGGGTCGCGGAGGTGAGCGCGGCCGCCATGGCGGCCGTCGCGGTGAGGGCGAGACGCTTGCGCAATTTGGGTGCTCCCCGATCGATTGGTTGTGCTGACGTCCAGAAGCTTCGCGTGAGGGGCCGTACGCGCGGATCGGTAGTCGTTACCGAGTTAGCGGGACGGAGTACGTAGCCGGGTGTTTGTCAGTGGAAAGGCGGATGGCGGGCGCGCGGGGGCTGCGGATACTTGGCGCATGTGGAGCGGGGGCGCCATGGTGGGGCGCGAGGTCGAGTTGGCACGGGTGGACGAGCTGGTCGGCGCCGTTCCCCAGGGCAAGGGCGGTGTGCTGCTGGTCCTGGGAGAGGCGGGAATCGGGAAGACCCGCCTGCTCGGCGCGGCCATCGAGCGGGCGCGGGAACGCGGCGTGTCGGTCCTGACGGGAAGCGCCGTCGCGGGGGGCGGGGCCTACCGGCCGCTCTCGGAGGCCCTGGCCGGACTGCTGCGCGACGCGCGCCTTACGGGGGACGAGCTGCGCCCCTACCGTGCGGCCCTGGGACGTCTGCTGCCCGAGTGGGCCGGGGAGACGACGCCCTCAAGCGTGGACCCGGTCGTCGTCCTGGGCGAGGGCCTGGTCCGGTTACTGCGGACGCTGAACGGTGACAGCGGGTGCCTGCTGGTCCTGGAGGACGTGCATTGGGCGGACGGCGACACCCTCGCCGTCCTGGAGTACCTGTCGCGCGTCCTGTCCACCTCGCCGTTGCTGGTCGCGGCGTCCCTGCGGGAGGAGGAGTGCCCGCCGTGCGTGATGAACCGCCTGCTTCCCCGCCCCGAGGTCCTGAGCATCAGGCTGGGGCGGCTGACGCGGGAGGACGTCCGCGCCCTGGCCGACCGGTGCGCGCCGTCGCTGCCCGAGAGGTTGCGGGAGCTGGCCGTCGCCAAGTCCGACGGGCTGCCGTTCCTGGTCAAGGAGCTGGTCGCGGAGGGCCTGGAAGGAGAGGTGCCGCCGACGTTCGCGGTGCTGGTCGAGCAGCGCCTGGCCGCGCTCGGCCCCGACCGGCGGCGGGTTCTGGAGGCGGCGGCGGTCCTCGGCGAGCCCGACTGGACGCTGCTCGGCGAGGCGGCCGGGGTGCCGGAGGAGGGGGTGCTCGGTGCGCTGCGGGCCGCGCAGCCGAGGCTGGTCGTCCCGGAGGGGGACGCGCTGGGCTGGCGGCACGCGCTGACCCGTGAGGCCGTGCTGGCGGGGGTGCCGCCGGCGGACCGGGCGGTGCTGGCGCGGCGGCTGGGCGAGGCGCTGCTGGGACGCGACGACACCCGCGCCGCCGACCTGCTGGCCGCCGCCGGGGAACGGGAGCGCGCCGCCGGGATCTACCTGCGCCTCGCACGCCGCGACCTGGACCGGGGCGCGCTACGGGACGCCCGCGCCCTGCTGGACAGGGCGGGTGGCGGCACGGCGGTGGTGATCGAACGGATCCGGCTGCTCACCCTGCTCGGGGAGGCGGAGGCCGCGGTCGAGACCGGTGCCGGGGCGCTGGGCGACGCGGTCGGCGACGACCACGCGCGGCTGTGCCTGCGGCTGGCCGACGCGGCGATCCTGCTGGGCCGCTGGGACGACGCGGAACGCTACGCCGACCGCGCCGGACGCCCCGCCGACCCGCAGGTGCTGGTGATCGGCGCCAACGCCGCGTTCGGCGCCGGCGACCTGCGACGGGCGGCACGGCTGGCCATGGCCGCGGTGGAGGGGGCCGAGCGGGACGGCGACGGTTCCGCGCACTGCCAGGCGCTGGTCGTCCTCGGCCAGTGCGCGCTGCGCCACGACTTCGCCGCGGCCCGCGTCCACTACGCGGCCGCGGCCAGGCGGGCCGCCGAGCACGGGCTGCTGCCGCTGCGCGTCCGGGCGCTCAGCGGCCTGGCCTTCATCGAGTGCGACGACGACGATCCCGGATCCCCGGCGCTCACGGAGGCGCGGGAGCTGGCGCTGGAACTGGGGCAACTGGCCGAGGTCGTCGCCGTGGACCTGTTCCGTGCCGAGCAGCGCGTCATCGTGACCGGGCCGCGCGCCGTGCTGCCGCTGGCCCGCGAGACCGCCGACCTGGCGGCGCGGCTGGGGCTGACCGGCGCCCAGGCGGTGGCGGAGCTGTTCGTCGCCTACGGGCTCGCCCACTCCGGCGACCACACGGCGATGGAGACGGTATTGGACGCCGCGCGGAGCCGTCCGCACGTCCCGCTGGAGATCACGGCACTGGCCCCGGCGGTGCGCGGGCTCTGCCGGATCATGGCCCGGGACCTGGCGGGCGCCGACCGCCTCCTCACCACCGCGGTGACGGCGCTGCGGGGACAGCACCAGACGGTGCCGGTCGCCGAATGGGGCCTGTGGGCCCTGCTGCGCACCGTGCTGGGGGAGGACGGCGGAACCGCCCTGGCGACGCTGCGCTACTCCAGCGCGGCGCTCCGCCGCGTCAACCGGGGCGCGCTGCACTACGCCGACGCGGTCGCGGCGGGCCGGGCGGGCCGTCCCGAAGAGGCGGTCCGGCAGTTCGCGGCCGGGGACCAGGCCCTGGTCCATCGCGGGTGGTGGCGGCGGCTGTGCCGGCTGCTGGCGCTGGAGTCGGCCGTCGCCGACGGCTGGGGCGACCCGGTGCGCGAACTGCGCGCCGACCTCACCGCCTTCGAGGACGCCGCCGACGAGGCCCTCGCCCGCACGGCCCGCGATCTGCTCCGCCGGGCCGGGGCACCGACCCGGCGGAGCCGCGGGCAGACCCGGGTCCCGCCCGGCCTGCGCGCGGCCGGTGTCACGGGCCGGGAGATGGACGTCCTGCTCCTGGTCGCCGAGGGCCTCACCAACCGGCAGATCGCCGAGCGGCTCTTCCTGTCCCCGCGCACCATCGACACCCACGTGGCGAACCTCTTAGCCAAGACCGGGGCGTCCCGCCGCGCCGAACTCGGAACGTGCCTGACGGCCGATCGGACCGGTCACTGAACGTGCGTCGCCCGGTCCGCTGGGCTAGGAGGCTCGCTGGTGACCCGGATCGATTGCGGCGGTCGAGGCCGGAGAGAATCAGGGATACGTTCACCGTCGCCTACCAGGGGGAGTTCCCATGTCCATCCGCCGGGTCATGCCCGACATCCGATCCGAGGCCATGGAGGAGAGCAGGTACTTCTACGGCCTGCTGGGGTTCGAGGAGGTCATGAACCATGGCTGGGTCATGACGCTGGCCTCCCCGTCCAACCCCACGGCGCAGGTCACGTTCATGAGCCACGACGCGACCGCGCCGGTCGTGCCCGACATGAGCGTTGAGGTGGACGATGTGGACGCGGCCTACGCGGCGATGCAAGAGAGCGGCGCGGAGGTCGTGCACCCCTTGCAGGACGAGGAGTGGGGAGTGCGCCGGTTCTTCGTCCGCGACCCCAACGGCCGGGTCGTCAACGTGCTGAGCCACCAGTGACCCCGCGTGCAGCCTCCGGCCACCCCCGTGCGCGGCTGAGTCGCGCCGTGGACGATCTCGTGACGGACAGGCTCGTCCTGCATCCGCTGAGCATCACCGAGGCGGAGGCGCTGATCGAGGGCGTACCGTCCGGCGCGGGCTGGGCCCGCGGCTACCCGACCGACAGCGACCTCGCCGGAGCCAGGCGCTACCTCGCCACGTGCGTGCACGCGGGCGACCCCCGGCCGTTCGGCGCGTACGAGATCCGCCGCCGCGAGGACGGGCTGGCCATCGGCGGCCTCGGCTTCCACGGCGCCGCCGACGAGAACGGCACCGTCACCATCGGGTACGGCCTGGTCTCCGCGGCTCAGGGCAAGGGCTACGCGACCGAGGCGCTGCGCGCGCTCCTGGAGTTCGCGCGCAGAAGCGGCGTCGCCGCGGTGGAGGGCGACACCGATCACGGCAACATCGCCTCCCAGCGGGTCATGGCCGCCGCCGGCATGGAGTTCGTCTCCTCCGACGATCGGCACCGGTATTACCGGATCACCTGGTGAGGCCGGGTACCGGGCGTAAAACCGGTTGCGCGGCGGAATACCGTGGAGGCATGAGCGATCTTGAGATCAGGCCGGTTCCGGAGGCCGACCTCGACCGGATGATCAACTTCGCCGACCTGGTCTTCCACGGCCGCACCGCGGACGACGAGTACGAGCGGTACCGCTGGCTGCCCCGGCGCTCCGAGCGCATCGGCACCTACGCGGGCGACACCCTGGTGGGCCAGCTCGCCGCCTTCCCGATGCGGCTGTCGGTGCCCGGCGCCCTGCTGGACTGCTCGGCGGTCACCTACGTCGGCGTCCTGCCCACCCACCGGCGCCGCGGCGTCCTCACGTCCATGATGGAACGGATGCACGCCGACGCGATCGCCGCGAACCGCCCGGTGGCCGCGCTCTGGGCGTCCCAGAGCGCGATCTACGGACGGTACGGGTTCGGCAACGCCGACCGGGCCATCGGCCTGGAGATCGACACCTCGCGACCGCTCAAGCTGCGCACCGAGCCCGACCCGCGCCCGCTCCGGCTGATCGACCGCGAGGCCGCCGCCGAGGTCATCGGGCCGATCCACACCCGCGCGATCGAGCGCCGTCCCGGCGGCCTCGTGCGCGACGCCGAATGGTGGCTCCAGAACGTTCTGCCCAGCGAGGACGAGGAGGACGACGACCTCAGCGAGCCCAGGATCGCCGTCATGGACGGCGACCCCGGCGGCTACGCGGTCTACCGGACGCACCACAGCGGCAGGGGAACGGTCCACCTGGTGGACCTGGAGGCCGACACCCCGCAGGTCGAGGCCGCGCTCTGGCGGTACCTGTCCGAGATCGACCTGACCGACCGCGTCAAGGCCGACAGCCGTCCCGTGGACGACCTGATCCCGTACATGGCCGCCGACCCCGACCAGGTCACCGTCAAAAGCGAGTACGGCGCGCTCTGGATCCGCCTCATCGACGCCCCGGCCGCGCTGCGCGCCCGGAGCTGGGCGTCCGCCGACAGCCTGGTCATCGATCTGCACGACGCGCGCCTGCCCGCCAACCAGGGCCGCTGGCGCCTGGCCGCCGGCGCGTGCGAGCAGACCGGCGACGCGCCGGACCTCACCCTGAACACCACCGAGCTGGCCGCCGCCTACCTGGGCGGCGTCAGCCTGCGCATGCTCGCGCGCCTCGGCGTGGTCACCGAGCACACCCCCGGCGCCGCCGAGCGCCTGGACCGCGCCTTCTCCGTCCCGCTGGCCCCCTACACCAACGACGGCTTCTAAAGGCGCACGCGTTCCGGGGAGTATGGGCCCATGCACGATCTGGTGGAGTTCCTGCGGGCCCGGCTCCTTGAGGACGACGACACCGCGCGGTGGGCGGCCGACCACCGCAGCCGTCCCCATCCCGGCCCGGACGACTCGGGCCGGGAGCGGTGGCACTGGATCGATCTCAGCACCGGCGAGCGGCTGCGGCTCGGGCAGCGGCCCATGGACCACATCGAACGCGAGGTGTCGCTGCGCAGCGTGAACACCTACCTGCTGCGCAGCCGCCCGGGGGCCGGCCCGCACTACGTCCTGGACGTCTCCTGGGTCAAGGAGGGCGTCGCCCTGCACATCGCCCGCCACGACCCGGCCCGGGTGGTGGCGGAGGTCGAGGTCAAGCGGCGGCTCCTGGACCTCCACACGCGGAGCAACGGCACGGGCGTCTGCCAGGCGTGCGGCGAGTCCGTCCGCGAAGGGGGCTGCACGACGCTGCGGCTCCTCGCGATGCCGTACGCCGACCACCCCGCCTACCGGAAGACCTGGAAGGTCTGAGGGGCGGCTACCGCCAGAAGAACACCTTCAGGCCGCCGCCCGTCAGCGTGCCCGCGGCGTCACCGTGCTGGGCGACCTGGAATCGCACCCGATGGCCGGCTCGGACGGTGTCGGCCGCCAGCCCGTACAGCACGTTCGTCTCCTCGCCCACCGAGACGAAGTCCTGGACGGGACCGGGCTCGAACTTGCTCGTGTCCGCGCTCTCCACCTCGATGACCCGCGCCTGGATCAGCGTGCCCGCGGGAACACCGCCGATCTTCACCGCCGCGCTCAGGGCATAGCGCGCCGCCCCGGTCAGCACGCTCGGGCCGCCCTCGTCGTTGTGCTGGTGCTGGGTGTCGGAGTAGTCGATGTGCCAGTTGACGTTCGTCCACTCGCCGGGCGGAAGCCGCTGCGCGGTACCGGTACCGACGGACACGTACTCGGGCATGTCGTCTCCCTCGGGCGAGACGCCGACGCGCCACTGCCCGTAGTCGCCGTCCACGGCGCGGTCATAGTCGACGCCCACGCCGTTGATGTCGTGGTCGTTGGAGTACTGCTGGAGCTGGGCGCGGTCGTCCCACCTTCCGCCGGACCAGGCGTACGTCTGCCACCCGTAGGCGATCTTGCCTGCGTCGAACGCGCGGTTGACCGGCCCGTACCCCGCGTACATCCCCACC
>NZ_SMKU01000188.1 GCF_004349215.1 Actinomadura rubrisoli
GTGGCGGCGGGGTGAGCGGCGGATGTCCGATCAGGGAATCGCCCGGCCCCCGGTCCTCAGGGCTCAGTCGGCGAGCGCGGCCAGGGTCTTCTGGAGGTCCTCCGCCGCCTGGTCGACGGGCTTCTTCCCGGTGACGGCGGCGGTGACCTGCTCCTGGACGGCGGCGCTGACCTCGTTGTAGCGGACGACGACCGGGCGCGGCTTGGCGGTGTCCATGCCCTTCTTCAGCGCCGGCAGGTACGGGTACTTCTTGATCATCTCGGGGTCGTCGTAGAGCGCCGCCAGCGACAGCGGGAACGACTGCGCCCGCCCGTACTCGTTCTGGACGGGCGGGCTGACGATGTAGGCGACGAAGTCCCGCGCGGACGCCTGGTGCTTGGAGAACGAGGAGACGGCGAGGTTGTTGCCGCCGAGCGTCCCGGAGCCGGGGCCGTCCTTGCCGGGGATCGGCGCGACGCCGAACTTCCCGTTCACCTTGGACGAGCCGTCCCCGGCGGACGCCAGCGCGTACACGTACGCCCAGTTGCGGTGGAAGACCAGCGTGCCCTCCTGGAACGCGCGGCGGCTCTCCTCCTCCTTGAGCGTGATGCCCTTGGCCGGGATCGTGCCCTGCTTGAACGCGTCCACGAGGAACTGCAGCCCGGCCTTGGCCTGCGGGCTGTTCACCTGCGGCTTGCCCGCCGGGTCGAAGACCTGCCCGCCCGCCGACTGGACGGCCTCGGAGTAGTTGACGGTGAGCCCCTCGTACTTGCTGTACTGGCCCGCGTAGCAGTCGGTGCGCCTGCCTTCGGGGAGCCGCTTCACCTTGGCGCAGGCGTCGCGCATCTCGGCCCACGTCTTCGGCGGTTCCTTGATGCCCGCCTTGGCCAGCAGGTCCTCGCGGTAGTACAGGACGCCGGTGCCGGTCAGCCACGGCTCCGCGTAGAGCTTGCCCCGGTACAGCCCGGTCTGGAGGGCCGCCTGGACGAACGAGCGGGTGTCCGCCAGGTTCTGCGGAAGCGGCACGATCCAGCGGCGCGCGGCGAACTCGGCCGTCCAGACCGCGTCGAGCCGCACGACGTCGTAGGCGTCCGACTTGATCTGCATGTTCTGGACGAGCTGCTGGCGCGCCTGGTCGCCGTCCTCGGGCAGCTCGACGAGCCGCGCCTTCTCCTTCGGGTGCGCGCCGTTCCACTTGGCGACCAGCTTCTGGACCGTCTGGGTGAGGTCCTTGCCGGTGGCGACCGTGATAGGGCCGCGCGCGTCGTTGGCGGCGGGCGCCTTCGAGCCGCCGGAGTCGTCGTCCGAGCCGCAGGCGGCGAGCCCGAGGGACAGGGCGAGCGCCACCGCGGCGCCGCCCCACCGGGGTCTGATCGTCATGGAAGCACCGTGCCTTTCGCGGGGTCTGCGGGGACTGCGGGGGTGCCGGCGGGCGCGGCCGCCGGGGTGAGCTCGACGACGGCGCCCCGCGACCGGGCGCGTTCGGCGGCCCAGACGACGCGGTGCGAGGCGAGGCTCTCGCGGGCGCCGGAGCTGAGCTGGGACGGGTCGCCGGTGGCCAGCGCCTCCGTGAACGCGTCGATCAGCGCGTCGTCGGCGTGGTCGTGGCGGCCGTCCAGGGGCGCCCCGCCGTCCGGGGAACCGCCGCCGGGGGAGCCGCCGTCCAGGGAGCCGCCGGGCTCGAACGTCTCCAGCTCCCCGGTGACGAAGTCGCGCACCGAGATCCGGACGCCGTCGCCCTCGACGCACCCGGCCGTCCCGAAGATCCGGGTCTGGCGCTGCGCGGCGGCCGAGAACGCGGTCATGGTGAACACGCCGGTCGCGCCGGACGGGAACTCCATGTTCACCACCTGGTGGTCCACGACGTCGTTGTCGCAGGCGTAGACGCAGCGGCCGTACGGGCCCTCGCGCAGGGCCCGCAGGACGCCGTCCTCGGTGCGGTCGTCGGTGACCGCGCCGAGCGGCCACACCTCGCGCTCCGAGTCGCCGAGGCACGACAGGTAGAGGCGGGTGGCCGAGTACGGGCAGGACGGCTCCACCGGGCAGTCGGCGCAGCGTCCGGCGGCGCCGGCGGGGCGGTTCTCGGGACGGAAGTGCGACAGCCGCCCGAACGAGCCGACCCGCGCCGGGACCTCGCCCATCACGTGCACGAGCCAGTCGATGTCGTGGCACGACTTGGTCATCAGCATCGGCCCGGACCCGTCCTCGCGCCGCCAGTTGCCGCGCACGTAGGAGTGGGCGTGGTGCCACCAGCCGACGGGCTCCAGGTGCTGAACGCTGATCGGGGTGCCGATCCGCCCGGCCCCGATCAGCTCCCGGATCGTCCGCGTGTACGGGGTGTAGCGCAGGACGTGGCAGACGGCGAGCACGACCCCGGCGCGCTCGACGGCCTCGACGACGCGCAGCGCGTCCGCCTCGGAGGTCGCCATCGGCTTCTCCAGCAGGATGTGGCAGCCGAGCCCGGCGAACGCGATCGCGGGTTCGGCGTGCTCGGCGTCCTGCGTCGTGATGACCACCCCGTCGGCGGGCCGGCCGGCGGCGGCCATCTCGCGCCAGCCGGGGAACGTCCGCTCCGGCGGGATCCCGTGCTCGGCGGCGAACCGCGCCCGCCGCGCCGGATCGGGCTCGGCGACCGCGACGATCCGGCCGCGGCCCGCGGCCCGGACCCGCCTGGCGTAGCCGGACCCGCGCAGGCCCGCTCCGGCCACCGCGATCGTGGGTCCCGTGTTCTCCATCGACTGACCCCTCCTGACCTGGGCATATATGCTGTAACCGGGCTGCCGCCCGGCATTACGAAATTTCCTTTCATAAGTAGATTGGCAATAATGTCGTCCGTCCGCCGATCGCTGTCAAGAGGTGCCGTGTCCGAACACTCCCTGCACGGGGGCGACCCGTCGGTCCTCCGCCGCCTCAACTCGGCCGCGACGCTGCGGGCGCTGCGCGACGGCGGCGAGTCGACCCTGACCGAGCTGGCGCGGCAGGTCGGGCTGTCCCGGCCGACCACCGAGGGCGTCCTCGGCGAGCTGACCGAGCGCGGCCTGGTCGCCGAGGCCCCGCCCCGTCCCGGCGCCGGGCTCGGCCGGCCCGCCCGCCGCTACCGGTTCCGCGCCGAGGCCGGGTACGCGCTCGGCATCGAGATCGACGCGCACCGGGTGCGGCTGCTGCTCACCGACCTCGCGGGCGAGGCGGCCGGCGGCCACCGCGCCGACCTTGCGGTGGACGGCTCGCCCGCCGAGAGGCTCGCGGCGGTGCGCGCCGCGGTCAAGACCTGCCTGGCCGACGCGCGCGTCGACCGTCCGTCGCTCTGGGCCGTGGCCGCCGGGACGCCCGGCGTGATCGCGCCGGACGGCACCGTCGCGTTCTGCACGGTCGTCCCGGGCTGGGAGGGCGTCAACCTCGCCCGCGAGCTCGGCCGCTCGTTCTCCTGCCCGGTCCTCGTCGAGAACGACGCCAACCTCGCCGCGCTGGCCGAGCGGTGGCGCGGCGCGGCCCGCGAGGCCGACGACGTCGTGTGCGTCCACGCGGGCCTGCACACCGGCATGGGCGCGCTCATCGGCGGCCGCCTGCACCGGGGCCGCTGGGGCGCCGCCGGGGAGATCGGCATGCTGCCCGAGCTGGGCCTTCGCGACACCACCGCCGCCCTCATCACCGGGACGGAGGTCGGCCCGGAGGCGGCGGGCGCGGTCCTCGCGGGCATCGCCGAGGCGGGCCCCGCGCTGGACGACGCGGAGCGCCTCCTGGACGCCGCCGGCTGGGGCGGCGCCGAGGCCAGGACGGTCGTGGAGCGGCTCGCGGCGCGCATGGCCCGCGGCATCGCCGCCATGGCCCTCGCGCTGGACCCCGAGATGATCGTCGTGGGCGGCCCGCTGATCCGGGCCGGGGACCTGCTGGTCGCCGAGCTGCGGCGGCAGGTGCGGCCGCTGTGCCTGAGCCCCGTCCGCATCGAGGCGTCCGAGCTGGGGGACGAGTCGGTGGGGCTGGGCGCCGTCCGCCTCGCCCTGGACCGGATCGACGAGGACCTGTTCCGCGTCGACCGCTCCGCCGGGGACCGGTAACCCGCCGGGGACCGGTAACCGGCCAGGGGCCGGTAGCCCGCCGGGGAAGCGGGCATGATCAGGTCGTGCACCGGTTACTGGTCCTCCCGCTCGCGCTGATCGGGCTGCTGGCGCAGTCCACCACCACGCCGCTCGCCGGCCTCGCCGCCGGTCCCGCCGCTCTCGCGCCGCCGTCCGATGTGTACTCCTACCTGGACGATCCGGAGATGACGGGCGAGGGGCAGGAGCCGCCGCACGCGCTGCTCCGCCCCTACGGCGACGCCCGCGAGGCGCTCGGACGCGACACCGCGCGCTGGACGCGGTCCCTGGACGGCGCCTGGCGGTTCGCGCTCGCGGACCGTCCCGCCGAGGTGCCCGAAGGCTTCTACCGCCCCGGGTACGACACGTCGGGCTGGCGGGAGGTGAAGGTCCCGCACACGTGGCAGAGCGACCGGCTCGACCATCCGGTGTTCCGCAACATCCCGACCGAGGTCGTCCCGGACGATCCGCCGAGGACGCCCCGCGACATCAACCCGACCGGCGCGTACGTGAAGACGCTGGACCTGCCCGACGCCTGGGACGGCCGCCGGACGTTCCTGCGCTTCGAGGGCGTGACCAGCGCGTACCTCCTCTGGGTGAACGGGCGCTACGCGGGTTACGACCAGGGCGGCTACACCCCGGCCGAGTTCGACCTGACCGGCCTCGTGCACGCGGGCGCCAACACGGTCGCCGTCCAGGTGCACCGCTGGAGCTCGGGCTCCTACCTGGAGGACTACGACCAGTGGCGGTTCAGCGGCATCTTCCGCACCGTCTGGGCGTACTCGACCCCGAAGACCTATGTGCGCGACGCGTCCATCACCACCGGCCTGGACGCCGCCTACCGGGACGCGGCGCTCGGCGTGGACCTGACCCTGGCGAGTAAACAGGGGCCGCGCGGCGACCACACCGTCCGCGCCACGCTCGTCGACCCGGCGGGCCGCACCGTCCAGCGCTTCACCGGCAAGGCGACCGTGAACGGCGAGAGCACACCCGTCCACCTGGCCGCGCGGGTGCGGAACCCCGCGAAATGGTCGGACGAGACCCCGAACCTCTACACGCTCCTGCTGGAGCTGGCCGACGAGCGGGGCCGCACCGTCCACACCACCGCCGAGACGCTCGGCTTCCGGACGATCGAGATCAGGGACCGGCGGCTCCTCGTCAACGGCCGCCGCATCCTGGTCAAGGGCGTCAACCGCCCGGAGACCGACGCCAGGACGGGACGGCATCAGACCAGGGCCCGGATGGAGGCCGACGTCGCGCTGATGAAGCGGCTCAACGTCAACGCCGTCCGCACCGCGCACTACCCGTCCGACCCGTACCTGTACGACCTGGCCGACCGGCGCGGCCTGTGGGTCGACGACGAGGTCGACATCGAGACCCACAACTGGCAGGACTGCCGGCCGACCGGCGCGAAGGACTGCCTGGCCGACCGTCCCGAATGGCAGAAGGCGTTCCTGGAACGCTTCCAGGCGATGATGGCCCGCGACAAGAACCACCCGAGCGTGCTCATGTGGGACACCGGGAACGAGGCGGGTCTGGGCGCCGCGCACTACACCATGGCCGATTGGGCGAAGCGGACCGACCCATCCCGCCCGCTCTACCACCAGCCCAACAGCCCCGACGGGGACGCGCCGTACGCGCACGTCTGGGGCCCGCGCTATCCCACGCCCGCCAAGCTGGAGGCACAGGCCGCCGCGACCGCCAAACCGATCGTCCTCGGCGAGTACGCCCACGCGATGGGCAACAGCCTCGGGAACTTCCGCGAGTTCTGGGAGGTGATCCGGCGGCACCCGCAGACGCAGGGCGGGTTCATCTGGGACTGGGCAGAGGCCAACCAGCGGCAGCCCGTCATCACCACCCCCGACACGTCCGGCAACGAGATCCTGAGCTGGCTCCAGGGCCTGCCCAAGACGGTGGACGGCCACCGCGGCAAGGCCCTCTACTTCTCCGGCCTGGACGACTTCGTGGAGGTCTACCGTGACCGGCGCTTCGACCTCACCGGCAGGGCCGTCACGCTCGACTCCTGGGTGAGGCCCGTCCGCCCGTGGACGGGGGACTTCACTATCGTCGGCAAGGGCGACCGCTCGTACGCGCTGAAAATGGCGAACGAGAACACGCTGGAGTTCTTCGTCCACAGCGGCACCTGGCGGACGGTCCGCGCGCCCGTCCCGGCGAACTGGTACGACACCTGGCACCGCGTCACCGGCACCTACGACGGCACCGCACTGCGCCTGTACGTGGACGGACGCGAGGCCGCCTCCGTCCCGTTCACCGGCGCCATTGACCGGTCGTCCTCGGACGTCAACGTCGCGCGCAACTCCGACACGATGCAGGACAACTACAAGGGCCGGATGGCGCACGGCACCATCGACGACGTCCGCGTCTACGGCCGCGCGCTCACCCCGACCGAGCTGGGTGCGGGCGCCGACCCGGCGAAGAACGCGATCCTCGCCCTCGACTTCGACCGCTTCGGCACCCGGGGCACGTTCCTGTCCAACGGGCAGAGCCTCTCAGGGGTGGACGGCCTGGTCGGCTCGGACCGCTACGTCCAGCCGGAGACGGCCCAGCTGTCGTGGGCGCAGTCCCCGATCCGCGTCACCCGCACCGACGCGATCCGCTCCGGCGGCACGCGCTCGAATGGCGCCGTCTCGGTCTTCAACGAGCGGGTCTTCGCGGGGACGTCCGACCTCGAACTGCGCTGGCGCTACACCGAGGGCCGCCGCACCCTCTCCTCTGGCCGTTCGCCGCTGAGGTTGCGCCCGGGCGGGACGGTCAGCCCCCCGATCCCGGCACCGCCCGCCAACCCGGGCAAGGCCGAACGCTGGCTGACGGTGGAGGCCGTCCTGAAGGCCCGCACCTGGTACGCCCCGGCAGGCCACGTGGTCGGCTTCGGCCAGTTCCCCGCCGGAGGCACGGCCGTTCCCGGCCTGCGCAAACCAGCGACTGGTGAGCCTGCCGCGACCCAGAACGGGGAGCAGGTCGTCGTCACCGGCAAGGGCTTCCGCTACGTCTTCGACAAGGGCAAGGGCACGCTGACGTCCATGCGGGCCCGGGGCGCCGAGCTCCTGCGCACGGGCCCCGAACTGGACGTGTGGCGCCCGCCGATCAGCAACGAGACCTACACCTGGGGCCGCGCCGAGGGCGAGGACTGGCGCGGCGCCGGCCTGGACCGCCTGGTCACGACGCCCGGCGCGGTCACCGTCACCCCGGGCGCCAAGGTCACGGTCGCGATCACCGCGAAGACCGCCGCCCCGGACCGTCCCGGCGCCTGGTTCGACCAGAGGTCCACCTACGTCATCGATGGCTCGGGCCAGATCGAGCTGACCCACCACGTCGTCCCGCAAGGCCAGGTCAGGGCCCTGCCCTACCTGGCGCGCGTCGGCTACACGCTCAAGGCGCCCGACCGTTTCACCAGGTTCGCCTGGTACGGGCGCGGCCCGGTGGAGAACTACGCCGACCGCAAGGACGGCACCCGGATGGGCGTCTGGTCGTCCACGGTGGGCGGGCAGTACGTCCCGTACTACCGGCCGCAGGACCACGGCAACCACGACGACGTCCGCTGGACCATGCTGACCGACGGCCGGTCGGGCCTGCTCGTGGGCGGCGACATCGAGGCGGGCGTCACGCCGTACGACGACCTGGACCGCGCCCTTTACCCGTTCGCCCGCGTCCGCAACCCGGGCTGGACCACCCTCCACATCGACCACGCGGTCACGGGGGTGGGGGATACGCCCAACCCCGTCCGTCCCGAGTATCAGGTCCGCCCTGACGTCGCCTACACCTACACGACACTCATCCGCCCCGTGACCCCTGAGGAGGCGTCGGCCGCGGCGCCTCGGGAGTGAGCGGGGCGCCGTACGCGGCGGATCCCGCTGAGCCGGGCCGTCACGGCTCACCGCGCGGTGAGCAGGACGATCGGCGCCGAGGTCGGCCGCGCCGAGCCGCCCGCGGGTTCGACGGTGAGCCCGACCCGATCCGAGTCCCGCCAAGGGCCGGTGGGGAGCGGTCCGCTCCGCCCGGGGAGCAGGCCCGCTGAGCGCGGGCCGTCCGGGCCGATCAGCCAGACCTGATACACGCGCGAGGACGGCAGGCCCCGCAGTCCCCACGCCGCGACGACCGCCCGCCCGCGCGCCGCCGACGCCACGACCGTGACCGTCCCGCCGCCCGTGGCGCGGCCGGACGCCGACCGCGCATCGGGCGCGGACAGGACGGACGCCACGTCGCCATAGGCGGCCTCGGCCCGCTGCGCCCGCTCCCGCTCGCGGACCACGACTCCGGCGGACGCCGCCACCGCCAGGCACGCGGCGACGAGCACCCCCGCCCACCGCCATCGCCGGGTTCGTCGCGGGCTGATCCGCAGGCCGCCGCTCACACGTCCGGCCCCGCGTGCCCGCCCGCGCTCCGCCTTGCGGTCCGCCCTGCGCTTCGCCTTGCGGTCCGCCCTGCGCTCCGCCTTGCGGTCCGGCTCGGTTCCGGGGTCCCGTCCCGTGGCGCGGGCCGGGGGCAGTTGCCGGACGTGGGGGATCCGCGCGAGCACCCGGCCCCGCAGGCCGGACGGCGGGCGCTCGGCGACCGCCATGCCCAGCCAGGCCGCCGTCGCCGCGAACTCGCGGAGCTCCGCCGCGCAGGCTTCGCATCGGGCGAGGTGCGCCTCGAAGAGCCGCCGCTCCCCGGCGTCGTCGACCGCGTCCAGCGCGTAGGCTCCCGCGAGCGCGTGCACGTCGGCCCTCATCGCCCGGCCCCCAGACAGTCGCGCAGCCGGACGATCCCGTCCCGTATCCGCGTCCGGACCGTGTTCGGCGGCGCCCCGACCAGGACGGCGACCTCGCGGTAGGAGTGCCCGCCGTAGTAGGCGAGGGTGAGCGTCTCGCGCTGGAGGGGCGTCAGGTTCCGCAGGCAGCGGCGCACCCGCTCGTGCTCCAGCCGCCGCTCGACCCGCTCGGTGACCGGGTCGAGCGGGGCGGCGGGCTCCCGGCGCGCCGCCCGCGCCTCGCTCTCGCCCGCCGCGGCCTCGTGGCGCACCCGGTCCACGGCCCGGCGGTGCGCCATCGTCATGATCCACGCCAGCGCGGCGCCGCGCGCCGGATCGTAGCGCGCCGCCGTCCGCCACACCTCGATCATCACCTCCTGCGTCACCTCCTCCGCGAGCGCCGGGTCCCGCACGACCCGCCGGACGAGGCCGTGCACCGGCGCCGACGCCAGGTCGTACAGCAGCTCGAACGCGCGCTCGTCACCGCGTGCCGTACCGCGCAGCAGGGCGTCCGCGTCCTGCCCGGCCGCCGTGTGCTGCCCCGGCCGTCTCGCCTGTGGCGGCATGCCGCGCTCCCCTCGCTGGGTGTCCTCTCGGATCTACGCACCCGGGCGGGCCCTGGATCGGTCCTTGCGGCGCCACCACATCAGACCGCCCGTCAGCACGAACACCGCCCCGCCGGTCAGCGCGGCGACCGGCAGCATGCCGAGCGTCCCGGAACCGCCGCCGTCGCCGGAGGCGTCGTCGGACGCGGCGCCCGCGTTCAGGAAGGTCACGGCCTTGCCGTTCTTCTTCTTGGCGGCCTTGAGCTTCGCCGCGCCGCCCTTCGCCCCGGCGGTGCCGCGCGCGTCCGACCCCGAATGGGGCTGCGCGACGTACGGGAAGGATTTCTCGAACCGGGCGTCGTTGGCGTCGACCGCGTCGCCCAGATCGTTCTTGGCGCCGATCAGCTCGCCCTCGACGGCCTGGAGGGAGATGTCGATGACGTCGTCGTCGAGCCGCCGCCCGTTCGGGAAGCCCGCCTTGTCGCCGCCGAGCACCCCGAGCCGGTTCGGCTCGGCGGCGGGCTTGACGGCGGTGTTGAGCCGCAGCATCTCCGCGGGGCGCACGTGCGCGGGCTGGGTCAGCCCCGGCACGCCGGTCAGGAACACCTGCGCCAGGTCGCCCCGCGGCCCGGGCGGCGCCGGGATCTTGTAGATCTTCTCGATCAGCTTCGGCAGCTCCGGGTCGGCGACGAAGCCCGCGAACCGCGCGTCGTGCGCCGGGGACGAGGCGTTGAACGCGTCCTTCTGCGCCAGCGGGATGACCACCTCGTTCACCAGCGGCGACCCGAGGCGCGACACCTGGGTGTAGCCGCCCCCGGCGTTGCGCCGCTGGACGGTCGAGTTCACCGCGACCACCGGATCGCGGTTCCGTGTCAGGAACCGGGACGGGACCTGGAGCGCGATCGTGTTGACGTTGTACCCGCGCAGCGTGTCGTTGCCGACCTCCTTCAGGTCCGCCCCGTACAGCAGGTCGAACACCCGCAGGTCGAGGAAGAACGAGTCGTCGGCCTGCCCGGCGAACGTCTTCAGCCCGTACGGCAGCGGCTTGACGGCCTGGGCGCGCAGGGCGGCGTAGCCCGGCATGGACGCCTTGCCCACGTTGGACGGCGCCACCGGCACGTGCTCGGCGAGCTTGACCGCCTGGTGCACCCTGCCCTTGACCCGCTGGATCAGCGTCAGGTCGTACGTCTGGGTGAAGTTGAGGTCGGGGTCGTCCAGGCTCGTGACCGGCCCGGTGTTGTACAGGAAGGTGTTCCCGTCCTTGAGCCGGTCGCGGAACTGGAACCGGTAGGTGAGGTCCGGCAGCGCGTCCCCGTCGTTGTCGACGTTGATGTCGTACCGGGCGTCCCTGGCGAACTTGTAGAAGTTGGGGCCGCCCGCGGGTTCCTGGAACGGCAGGAAGTTCGCGATCAGCGTCGTCGTGTCGGGCTTGTCGGGACTGACGAATGCGTACACGTCCGTGTTGTCGTACTGCGGCTGCCCGGAGATCAGCGGCGCCTCGCGGTGGCTGGACGCGCCGCCCCGCCCCGGCACCAGCCCGGCGAACCCGCCGACGAGCAGCGTGCCCCCGGCCGCGACGGCGGCGCCGGCCCGCAGCTGCGCGCCCACCCGGCCCGCCGTCGTCCGGCCCGTCCTCGCCTGGCCTGCTGTTGCCCGTCCCGTCGCTGCCCGGCCCGTCCTCGCGTGATTCGGAAGGAGTCCTCGCATCGTGCAACCTCGGCCGGTCCCCGGGACCGCCGCGGCGGCGCCGTTCCGTGGCGCTGGGCAGGACTGCCGCGGCGCCGGGTTTGACCGGTTTCCTTGCCGTGCCCGACGGTTCTTCGGGCGGCGCGGTCCCCGTGATCGGTCCCTGACCGCCTGAGGTCACCGCTGAACGCAACCGCCCCCGCCGTCCGTACCCGCCCCGTCGCGGGTGGGCCCGCGCCGGGGATCAGGCGACGATCAGGACGGGGTTCTGGAGGAGTTCAGCCAGGCGGGCGAGGAACCTGGCGGCGGTGGCGCCGTCGCAGGCGCGGTGGTCCACCGACAGCGTCACGGCCATGCGCTTGCCGGGGACGACCTGCCCGTCGCGCACCACCGGCTCGTCCCGGACGGCGCCCACGGCGAGGATCGCGGCCTCCGGCGGGTTGATCACCGCGGAGAACGAGTCGACGCCGAACATGCCGAGGTTGCTGACGCTGAACGTGCCGCCGCTCATGTCCTGCGCGGACAGCCTGCCGTCGCGCGCCCGTCCCGCCAGCTCGCGGGTCTCCTGCCCGATCCGCGACACGCTCTTGCGGTCGGCGTCGCGGACGACGGGGACGACCAGGCCGTCCTCGACCGCCACCGCCACGCCGACGTGGACGCGCTTGTGGAAGAGCAGCTCCTCCTCGGTGTAGGAGACGTTCACGGCCGGGTGCTCGCGCAGCGCGGTCGCCACGGCCTTCACGACCAGGTCGTTCACGCTGACCTTGGCCGGGGCGAGCGCCTCGTTCAGCGTGGCGCGGAACGCCAGCAGGGCATCGGCGTCGACCTCCCGGTTGAGGTAGAAGTGCGGCGCGTTCCGCTTGCTCTCGGTGAGCCTGCGCGCCGCCACCTTCCGGAAGCGGTTGAGCGGGACCGCCTCGACGTCCGGGTCCGCCGCCCGCTGAGCCGCGGCGGGCGCGGCAGCGGCGGGTGTGGAGGGTGCGGCAGCGGCGGGCGCGGGGGGTGCGGTCGGCGTCGCCGGAGCCGCGGGGATGGCGCGGATGGCGGCCTCTATGTCGGCGCGGACGATGCGCCCGCCCGGGCCGGAGCCGTTCAGCGTGGCCAGGTCGATGCCGTGGTCGCGGGCGAGGCGCCGTGCCAGCGGCGACGACCGCGGACGGGACCGGCCCGCACCGCCCGCCTCGGACGCGGCCGGCGCCGGGACGACGGCGGGCCGCGCCTCCGCCACGGCCGCCTCCGGCTCAGGGACGGACGCGACCGCCGGGGCGGTGGCTTCCGGGGCCGCCGGGGGCGCGGCGTCCGCGCCACCGGCGGGGACGAGCACGGCGATCGGGGCGCCGATGGACGCCGACTCGCCCTCCGCGACCAGGATCTTGTCGAGCACGCCGGCCTCGTACGCCTCGTACTCCATGACCGCCTTGTCGGTCTCGATGTCGACGATGACGTCGCCGACCGCGACCTCGTCTCCCGGCCGCTTCTGCCAGGAGCTGATGACGCCCTCCTCCATCGTGTCGGAGAGCCGGGGCATGAGGATCTCGGTCATCGGGCGGTCTCCAGGGCGGGGCGGCCGGTCGCGCGGAGCGTGTCGCGGACGGCGGTGAGCAGGGAGGCGGCGGACGGCAGCGCCGCGGTCTCCAGGGACTTGGCGTAGGGCAGGGGCACCTCGGCCATCGCGACGCGGCGGACGGGGGCGTCGAGCCAGTCGAAGGCGCCCTCCTGGATGGTCGCGGCGATCTCGGCGCCGATGCCGTAGGTGAGCCAGTCGTCCTCGGCGACGACGGCGCAGCCCGTCCGGCGGACGGACTCGACGATCGTCGCCCGGTCGAGCGGGCGCAGGCTTCGCAGGTCCACGACCTCGGCGGAGACGCCCTGGGCGGCGAGGGTCTCGGCGACCTCGGCGGCGACGCGGGCCATCCGCGAGTAGCCGATGATCGTGATGTCGGTGCCGGGACGGGTGACGGCGGCGCGGCCGATCTCGGCGGGCGCGATGTCGCCGATCTCGCCGGGCAGCTCGCCCTTGGTGTTGTAGAGGGCGAGGTTCTCCAGGAACAGCACCGGGTCGTCGTCGCGGATCGCGGCCTTCAGCATCGCCGACGCCTCGGCGGGCGTGCTCGGCGCGACGACCTTCAGGCCCGGAATGAACGAGTAGAACAGCTCGACGTTCTGCGAGTGCGTGGCGCCGAGCTGCTGGCCGCCGCCGCCCGGGGTGCGGATCACCAGCGGGACGCTGGCCTGGCCGCCGAACATCCCGTAGATCTTCGCGGCGTGGTTGACGATCTGGTCCAGCGCCAGCAGCGAGAAGTTGATCGTCATGATCTCCACGACCGGCCGCAGGCCGAGCATCGCCGCGCCGATCGCGGCGCCGACGAAGCCCTCCTCGGCGATCGGGGTGTCGCGGACGCGGCGCGGCCCGAACTCCTTCAGCAGCCCCTCGGTGATCTTGTAGGAGCCCTCGAAGAGCCCGATCTCCTCGCCCATGAGGAAGACGTTCTCGTCGCGGAGCATCTCGGCGCGGAGCGTGTCCCTGAGGGCCTGGCGGTAGGTGGCGGTTGCCATGGTCGGCTCCTCAGGAACGGAAGACGGGGTCGGCGGGCAGGCGGTGCGACTCGCCCGGGACGGGGGTGGCGTAGGTGTAGTCGAAGAGGGTGGACACCTCGGGCGCGGGGCTGGCGTCGGCGAACGCGGCGGCGGCGTCGACCTCGGCGGTGACCTCGGCGTCCAGCCGGTCGCGGTCGTCGTGGGAGAGGATCCCGGCCTCCTGTAGCTCCAGCGCCATCCGGGCGAGGGGGTCGGCGGCCTTGAGGGCGTCCTTCTCCTCCTTGGACCGGTAGCGGGCCGGGTCGACGACCGAGTGGCCCTTGAGCCGGGGGCTGGTGGTCTCCAGCAGGTACGGCTTGCTCTGCGCCCGCGCGCGCTCGACGGCGGCCTGCGCGGCGTCCCGGACGGCGACGACGTCGGTTCCGTCGACCCGGGCGCTCTCCATCCGGTACGCGGCGCCGCGCCGGTACAGCTCGGGCTCGGCGGAGGAGTGCTCGACCGTGGTGCCCATGCCGAGGCCGTTGTTGACGACGACGAAGACGACCGGCAGGTCCCAGAGGCCGGCGATGTTGAGCGACTCATGGAACGCGCCGATCGCGGCCGTCCCGTCGCCCATGTGGCACATCACGACCTCGTCGCCGCCCTTGTAGGAGACGGCGAGCGCGGCCCCGGTCGCCAGCGGGACCTGCCCGCCGACGATGCCGTAGCCGCCGAGCAGCCGGGCCTCGGAGTCGAACAGGTGCATCGACCCGCCCCAGCCCTTGGAGACGCCGGTGGAGCGCCCGTACAGCTCCGCCATGACCCGGTCGGCGCCGATGCCCTTGGCGAGGGCGTACCCGTGCTCGCGGTAGTTGGTGAACAGGTAGTCGGTGGGCCGCAGGGCCGCCAGCAGGCCGACGACCGTCGCCTCCTCGCCCAGGTTGAGGTGGCAGTAGCCGCCGATCTTGGCCTCGGTGTAGGCGCGCGCCGCGCGCTCCTCGAACCGGCGGATCAGCAGCATCTGCCGGTAGTAGCCGACCAGCGTCCCGGGGTCGGCCGCCGCGGGCGCCGAGCCGCCCGCCGCCGTCTTCGGGGCCGCCGCTTTCGGGGCCGCCTTCGCGCTCCGCGCTCTCCGGGTGCGAGCCGGGGCGGCGGACCGGGTGCTCTCAGCCATCGGCGACCTTCCTCTGTGCCGGGGGAGCGCCGTAGGATCGCCACGACACTCACCGATCATCATTGATCAATGATCGATCATATTCTACCCGTCAAGACCCGCATACCGAAGAGCGCTGTCGAAGAGCGCCGCCGAAGTGCGCTCACCCGAGAGCCGCTCACCAGAGCCGCTCACCTGAGAGCCGCTTACCAACGGTGCGTCTAACATGTGGTTCCGTGAACGCGCCCATCCCCGCCCCGCTGCTGCGCACCGGACTCGCCGACCAGATCCGCGAGTTCATCGTGGAGGGCATCAGCTCCGGACGGTGGGAGCCCGGCGAGCGCGTCGTCGAGCGCCGGATCGCCGCCGAGCTGGGCGTCAGCCAGGGCCCGGTCCGGGAGGCGCTGCGCCAGCTGGAGGCGCAGCGGCTGATCGAGACGCTGCCCAACCGCGGCGCCCGCGTCCGCGAGTTCACCGAGCGGGACCTTGCCGAGATCTTCCCCGTCCGCGCCGGGCTGGAGCGGACGGCCGCGGAGCTGGCCCTGCCGCGCGCGGCCGGATGCCTGGACGCGCTGGAGGAGCACAACCGCCGGCTGGGCGAGGCGGCGCGGGAGGGCGACCTGCACGAGCAGATGCGGCTGAGCATCGCCTTCCACCGCGCGATCGTGGAGGCGGCCGGGAACCGGCTGCTCGTGTCGGTGTGGGAGGGGCTCGGCATCGAGCTGTGGACGACCCTGTCCCTGCGCCTGCACCACACGGAGATCTACTCCAAGTCGGCCGAGCACGCCGAGCTGATCGAGGCGTTCCGCCGCCGCGATCCCGAGGCGCCGCGCATGCTCCACGACCACGTCATGAACTACGCCCCTGAGGGGCCGGGGGCCGGCCCTGGGGCAGGGCCGGCTCAGGCGCCGGTGTCGTAGGCGGCGGTCAGCTGGGCCTCGGCGTCGTCGAGGTAGGAGCGGAGCGCGCGCTCGGCGTCCTCGGCGGCACCGGCCGCCAGCAGGTCGCAGATCCGCCGGTTGCGGGCAAGGTACGGCTCGTGGAACTCGCGCGGCGAGCCCATCTCGTGGAAGACGAGGCGCATCTCGGCCAGCAGGTGGCGGGTCATCTCGTCCACCCGGGGGCTGCCCACGAGCGCGGCGAGCGCCTGGTGGAAGCGGATGTCGGCCGTGCCGACGCCCGCCCAGTCCCCGGCGGCGGCGGCGCGCTCGCCGTCGGCGACCGCGGCCTCGACCCGGGCGAGCGCCCCGGCGGGCGCGGACGCCGCGCACCGCACGCCCTCGCACTCCAGGATCCGCCTGACCCGGTAGAGGTCGGCGAGGCCGTCGGCGGTGACCCGGCGGACGAACACGCCGCGGTTGAACTCGTGGACGAGCAGCCGTTCCTGGACGAGCAGCCGGAACGCCTCCCGCATGGTGTTGCGCGAGACCCGCACGGCGCGGCACAGGTCCTCCTCGGGGAGCCGCTCCCCGGGGACGAGCCGTCCGCGGGTGATCTGCTCGCGGAGCAGGTCGGCGACCCGGGCGGCGGTGCTCGAACGGTCCAGATCGTGCCGCGACGCCGCGATGGCGTCGAGCCACGACTCCTGTGCCGGCACCGGCATCGGCCCGCCTCTCCCTGGACGGCACGGGACGCGCCGGCCGCGCCGGCCCGCCGCCCCGTGCACCGAGCATGTGCGACGCCAGCGTAGCGCCGTCGCACGGAAAAATCATCAACAAGGGGATTGATGGATTGTTGAACAATCCTTACTCTGCTGTAAAGCCGACTCCTCAGAGGGGCAGCCATGACGGACCGGACCACGCTGGACACGACCCCGTCCCCGCCCACCGCCTCGCGCCGCGGCGCGCTCGTCGGCGCGATGTTCCTGATGGCCACCAGTGCCATCGGCCCCGGGTTCATCACCCAGACCACCGTGTTCACCGCCGATCTCGGCGCCGCCTTCGCCTTCGCGATCCTCGTGTCGGTGCTGGTGGACATCGCGATCCAGCTGAACGTGTGGCGCGTCGTCGGCGTCTCCGGACGGCGCGCGCAGGACCTCGGCAACAGCGTCCTGCCCGGCGCCGGGTACGGGCTGGCCGCCCTCGACGTGTTCGGCGGCCTGGTGTTCAACATCGGCAACGTCGCGGGCACGGCGCTCGGCCTGAACGCGCTCCTGGGGCTGGACGTCAAGATCGGCGGCGCGCTGTCCGCGCTGGTCGCGATCGGGGTCTTCCTGATCAGGCGGGCCGGGGTCGCGATGGACCGGATCGTGGTCGTGCTCGGCGCCGTGATGATCCTCATGACGCTGTACGTGGCGATCGTGTCCGCCCCGCCGCTCGGCGACGCGCTCCGCGAGAGCGTCGCGCCGGGCGAGGTCGACTTCCTGGTGATCACGACGCTCATCGGCGGGACGGTCGGCGGCTACATCACCTACGCCGGCGCGCACCGCATGATCGAGTCGGGGCTGAGCGGGCCGGAGAACATCCGCGAGATCAACCGCAGCGCGGTCTCGGGCATCCTCATCACCGCGCTGATGCGCGTCCTGCTGTTCCTCGCCGTCCTCGGCGTCGTCGCGGGTGGCGTGACGCTGGCCAAGGCCAACCCCGCGCCCTCGGCGTTCGAGCACGCGGCGGGCGAGGCCGGGCTGCGGGTCTTCGGCCTGATCATGTGGTCGGCCGCGATCACCTCGGTGATCGGCGCGTCCTACACCTCGGTGTCGTTCCTCGTCTCGTTCTCGCCCTGGATCGAGCGGAACCGCAACCGCCTCGTCGTCGCGTTCATCCTGGTGTCCGCCGCGATCTACCTCGCGATCGGGACGACCCCGGCCAAGCTGCTCGTCCTCGCGGGCGCGCTCAACGGGCTGATCCTGCCGTTCGGCCTCGCCGTGCTGCTGTGGGCGGCGGGCCGCCGCCGCGACCTGCTCGGCGGCTACCGCTACCCGGCCTGGCTCCTCGCGATCGGGGTGGCGGCCTGGCTATTGTCCGTCTACCTCGGCTGGCACTTCCTCGCCGACCTCGACGAACTCTGGAGGTAGGGACGTGGACCGTGACTCGTTCACCGGCCTCCGCCGGAGAATCCAAGTTCTTTTCGCCGAGAGGAAACCATGACGCGGGGCCTGGACGTTAGAGAGGCGGGGTCGCTGGTGACATTCCAGGGCCTCGGGCGTCCGGGGCACGCGGCGCTCGGCGTGGGGGTGTCGGGCGCCGCGGGCCCGGGCGCGCATCGGCTCGTGACCGGCGCGCCCGCCCCGCTCATCCGCGCTCGCCCCGCTCGTTTCCGCTCGTCCGCGCCTGCCCCGCTCGTTTCCGCTCGTCCGCGCCTGCCCCGCGCCCGTCGACGGCTGCGTCACCGTCCCGCCCGGCTTACGCGTCCGGCTCCCGCTCCCGCTCCTGCTCCATCCGGCATTCTCTCCGGCGTCGGCCCGCCCTGCTCGGGCCGAGCGTCCCGCTCCCCGGCAGC
>NZ_SMKU01000189.1 GCF_004349215.1 Actinomadura rubrisoli
GCCGAAGGGGACGACGGCTATGCGGCGTGCGGCGCAGGTGCGCAGTACGGCGAGGACCTCGTCGTGGGTGGCGGGCAGCACGACCGCGTCCGGGGCGTCGGCGGTCTCGCCGGTCCGGATGCGCAGGAGGTCGGAGGTGGACTTGCCGCGGGTGTGGCGGACGCGGGTCTCGGTGTCGGTGCGCACGTGGTCCATGCCGTGGACGGCCTCGGCGAGCGCGTCCAGGTCGTCTGGCGAGAGCCGGGAGGCGGGGACTTGGACGTCGTCCAGGGCGGGCGGGACGGCCTCGGCGGGGCGCACGCCCAGCAGGTCGCGCAGCAGGCCCACCATCGGCTCCGGCAGCGGCGTGGCCCGGGCGGGGTCGCCCCAGCCGCTCCACAGCATGTCCCGCGTCTCCACCGCGCCTCCCGTCGCCCGGCCCGTGTCAGGGCTTACACTGTGACACATGACGTCGAATCGTCACAACAAGACCGAGGACGACACCGTCCTCGACGCCGCGCGCGACTGCGTGCTGGCCGTGGGCGTGCGCCGGACGACCCTCACCGACATCGCCCGCCGCGCCGGGGTCTCCCGGATGACGCTGTACCGCCGCTGGCCGGACGTCCGCACGATCGTCGCGGACCTGATGACCCGCGAGTGGGTCGGGATCGGCGCGTCCGTGCGGCCGCCGGACGACGGCCGGCCCGTCCGTCCCCGGCTGGTGGACGGCCTGGTCGCCGGCGTCCGGGCGTTCCGCGCGCACCCGCTGCTCCGCAAGATCGTCGAGGTGGATCCCGAGCTGCTGCTCCCCTACGTCCTGGACCGCCTCGGCGCGAGCCAGCAGGCGTTCCTGGAGCTGTTCGAGGAGGCGCTCACGGCCGGGCACCGGGACGGGACGATCCGCCCCGGCCACCCGGGACGGCAGGCGCGCGCGGTGCTGCTCGTCGTCCAGTCGTTCGCGCTCTCGGCGCGGACGATGACCGAGGACCGCGACCCCGAGCTGGACGCGGCCGCCTTCGACGGCGAGCTCCGCCACATCCTGGAGAGGATGCTCGCGCCGTGAGCACCCCCGCACGGTCCTCGCTCAACGCCGCCCGCCGCGACCGCGAGCTGGCCGCCCTGCCCGGCGAGGTCGTGGACGTCCTGGTCGTCGGCCTCGGCGCGACCGGCGCGGGGGTGGCGCTGGACGCCGCGTCCCGCGGCCTGTCGGTCGCCGCGATCGACGCGCACGACCTGGCGTTCGGCACGTCGCGGTGGAGCTCCAAGCTGATTCACGGCGGGCTGCGCTACCTGGCGTCCGGGCAGGTGGGCGTGGCGCGCGAGAGCGCGGTGGAGCGCGGCGTGCTGATGCGCCGCACCGCCCCGCACCTGGTGCGCGCGTTCCCGTTCGTCCTGCCGCTGACGCCGCTGGTGTCGCGCCCGCAGGCCGCGGTCGCCCGCGCCGGACTGCGCGCCGGGGACGCGCTGCGGCTCGCCGCCCGCACGCCGCGCTCGGTGCTGCCCGGCCCGCGCAGCCTGTCCGCCGTGGAGACGCTGCGGCTCGCCCCCGCCCTGCGCCCGTACGGGCTGCGCGGCGGCCTCCTGTCGTGGGACGGGCAGCTCACCGACGACGCGCGCCTCGTCACCGCCGTCGCCCGGACGGCCGCCGCGCACGGCGCCCGTATCCTCACCCGCTGCCGGGCGGTCGCGCTGGCCGGGGACGGCGCGCTCGTCCGCGACGAGCTGACCGGGCGGGAGTTCACCGTACGGGCCCGCGCGGTGGTGAACGCGGCCGGCGTCTGGGCGGGCGGCCTGGTGGACGGCGTGCGGCTCCGTCCGTCCCGGGGCACCCACCTGGTGCTGCGGGCGGAGTCCCTGCGCGGGCAGTCCTCCGGGATGCACGTGCCGGTCCCGGGCGAGAGCAGCCGGTTCCTCCTGGTGATCCCGCAGGGCGACGGCCGCGTCTACGCCGGGCTCACCGACGAGCCCGCCGACGGGCCGATCCCGGACGTTCCGGAGCCGACGCCCGGCGAAATCGGCTTCCTGCTCGACATCCTGGGCTCGGCGCTGGACGCGCCGGTGCGGCGCGAGGACGTGATCGGCGCGTTCGCCGGGCTGCGCCCCCTGCTGGACGCCGGGCCGCGGAGCACCGCCGACCTCTCCCGCAGGCACGCCGTCCTGACCTCCCGTGACGGCGTCGTCACGATCGTCGGCGGCAAGCTCACCACCTACCGGCGCATGGCCGAGGACGCGGTGGACGCCGCCGTGGCCGCGCGGGGCCTGCCCGCGGGCCCGAGCCGGACCGCGCGCCTGCCACTGGTCGGCGCCGCCGGTCCCGCGCGTCTCGCCGCCTTGGACGCCCCGCGCCGCCTCGTCCAGCGGTACGGGACGGAGGCGCCGCTGCTGGCCGCCCTGGCGAAGGACGATCCGGCGCTGCTGGAGCCCGTCGCCGCCGGGCTGCCCGTGCTCGGCGCCGAGCTGGCCTGGGCGGCGCTGCACGAGGGGGCCCTGGACGCGGACGACCTGCTCGACCGCCGGACCCGCATCGGGCTCGTGGCGTCCGACCGTGCCGCCGCGCTCCCCGCCGCCGAAGCGCTCCTTCCCAGATAACCACCCAAAGAACATCAAAGTGGTCACATTGCCCGTGACCAGGGGTTCCGTGCGGGTAAAGCTTGATCGACTCGGCGGTATGACCTCCCTCACCCCCGCTGGCCGCGCGGATCGACGTTAGGTTAGCCTGGCCTAATCGTCGTCCATGATCAGCCGGGGGGATCTGTTGACGCGCGGCAAGGGCTGCGGGCACTGCCCGGGGAGCCACACGGGCGAGCGCCCGTGCCTGGCGAGCGCGACGACCAAGGCGCGTTCCTGGCTGCTCATCGAGCATCCGGGGCCCTGGCCGGAGCGCGTCGAGGAGCTGGCGGAGCCCGCGCCGATCGCCGAGGCCGTGCGGGCCGCGCGGGCCGCGGGCGTCCGGCCGCAGCTCATCCGCCGGCCCGGCCGCCGGCGCGGCACCCCGCCGATCCAGGTCTACGCCGCGTTCTCGCGCGGCACCGAGGTCTGGATGGAGGGACGGGAACTGGCCGACCCGGCCGAGCTCGCCGAACTGGATCTAGGCGCCCTCGCGGCGGGCACGCCGCCCGGATTCGGGGACCTGGTCGCCGGGCCCGTCCTGCTGGTCTGCACCCACGGGCGGCGCAACGCCTGCTGCGCCCGCACCGGCGCCCCCTTGGCCCGCGCCCTGTCTGAACGTTTCGACCGGTTTGTCTGGGAAACCACACACGTCGGCGGCGACCGATTTGCGGCGAACTTGGTATGTCTTCCCCACGGGCTCTCCTACGGCGACCTCGGCGAGACCGAGGCCCTGGCCGCCGTGGACGCCTATCTGCGGGGAGAGGTCGTCCTCGACCGGCTGCGCGGCCGGGCGGGACTGCCGGAGCCGTGGCAGGCCGCAGAGCACTTCGTCCGCGCGCATACGGGCCTTCTCGGCCTGGACGCGGTGGCGGTGCGGTCGGTCACCGGGACATCCCGGTACGAAGCGGTCGTCGTCGCCCAGGGGACCCGTTACCGGGTCGTCCTGGAGGCCGTCCAGCAGTCCGCCCCGTGCGGTCCGGACTGCGAGGAGAACCTGGGAACCTACGTTGTTACGGAACTCACCCTTCTCAACGAGGCGGCCCTCGTGTAATCTCTCGGAGGCCCCATTCGAGGGTCTCCACTGTCGCACGACCCCAGGTTTCCGGAGTAACCGGACGGGGAACAGAGCGGCAACTCCAGACGTTGGACCATTCGGCGCTTCTGACGCATGGCACCTGAAGCATGTCGAGCGTCCACGTCCCGAAATTGTTCGAAACCAATCAAGGTGGGTGTTCCATGGCTCAGGTACGTCGGCAGGCAAACCTCCCTCGTCCCAGCTGGGGCTGGCAGGACGCCGCGGCGTGCCGGGGGGAAGACCTCGTCCTCTTCTTCGGTCCCGACGGCGAGCGTCAGCCCGAACGTGAGATCCGCGAGCGCAAGGCGAAGCAGATCTGCATGGGCTGTCCGGTTCGCACGGATTGCCTGGACTACGCGGTGTCCCGGCCCGAGAAGTACGGCACGTGGGGCGGTCTGAACGAGGACGAGCGCGCATCCGAGCGCCGTCGTCGTATGCGCCGCGCGAACGCCGCCTAGGCGTCGCGCAGGCCGCCTGAACGCTCCCATCGCGCACCCCGGCACGCCACCAGAAAACGTCACGGCCCCGCTCTGCGGGGCCGTTTGCGTTGCCCGGGCCGGGACGCCCCGTCCGGACCCCGACGGCTTCGTCACATGTGCGTCACATGTGAGTTACATGTGTCCCCGATTTCGTCGCCGGACGGCTTTTACCGCACCCGGCCGCATCAGGTGGCTTCTTCACGGAAAATGGCGCGGTCCTATTCCCGGGCCCTCACTCCCCCGGCCGCCCGGCCGGGCCCGGCCGTCCCAGCCAGGCGATCACGTCGCCGTCGGTGAGCTGATCGAAGTCCCGGTACCACTGGCCGACCGCCCGGAACTCCCAGGGCGCCGCCGGCACGACCATCTCGTCCACCTCGGCCTCCATGGCCCGGACGGTCTCGGCGGCGCCCACCGGCACCGCGAGGACCAGGCGGGACGGCCCGCGCTCGCGCAGCGCCCGCACGGCGGCGCGGGCGGTGCCGCCGGTGGCGAGCCCGTCGTCCACCACGACCACCGGGCGCCCGGTGGTCTCCGGCAGCGGCCGCTCGCCGCGGTAGGCGCGGACCCGGCGGGCGAGCTCGGCCCGCTCGGCCTCCACGGTGCCCGCCAGATCGTCCTCACGCAGCCCGAGACGGCCCAGCAGCTCACGGTCGAAGACGGGCGCCCCGCCCTCCGCGATAGCCCCCACGCCGAGCTCAGGCTGCGGCGGGAACCCGATCTTGCGCGTCACCAGGACGTCCAGCGGGCTCCCGAGCCGCCGGGCGATCTCGTGCCCGACCGGCACACCGCCCCTCGGCAGCGCGAGGACCACGGCGCCGTCGAGGCCGAGCGGCACCAGCCGCTCGGCGAGCACCCGCCCCGCCTCGGCGCGGTCGATATAGGGCAGCCGGACGGTCTCGGACTCCTGCGGGCCATCATGTGCGGCTCTGCTCCAGGGCATCGGCGCACCCCCTTCCGGGGTCGCAATCGACTACCCCACCCCTACCCACAGGAAGCGTCCAGCGACTCGATCCCGGCCCGGGACTTCGTTTGCTCGGCGAGGCGGCGGTGGCCGGGAGTCAGACGGCGGTGAGCCAGCGGATGGGGTTGGCGGTCAGGATGCCGTCCAGCGCGGGGTCGTCGGCGCCGGCCGCGCGGAGCGCGGGCAGGAAGACGTCGAAGAGGTAGCCGTAGCCGCCGCCGCCGTTGCGGGCGACGTGCGCCATGCGGGAGACCCCGGTGCTGAGCAGCACGCGGTCGGCGTGCCCGGCCTCGACAAGGTCCATGACGGCGCGGACGCGGGCGCCGATCGCGGCATGGTCGCCACCGGCGAGCCCGAGCGTCCCGAACGACACGTACGCGCCCGTCTCGGCGATCTTGCGGTGCTGGCCCGGGTCGTCCACGAGGTCCTGCCGGCCGACCGCGACGCGCTCGGGGGGCAGCCCGGCGGCGGTGAGGATCTCCAGCTGGGCGACGCCCGCGCGGCCGTAGGTGGCCACGGAGAGCCCGGAGTAGCCCGCGGCGCGGGCGGCGGCGCGCAGGCACAGCTCCTCGGCCTCGGTGGGCGCCTCACCCCAGGTCCCGATCTCCCCGATCACGCCGGGGAGGGAGTTGGTGCCGTCCATGCCGAAGCCGATCTCGGCGAGCAGCCGCTCGGCGAGCCGCTCGACCCCGGTCGGCCCCCCGGGCGCGGTGCCCGCGGCGAGCGCCTCCCGGACGAACGAGGGGTGGAACGGCTCGGTGAACACGCCCGTCCCGGCGACCACGGCCACCCGGGCGCCGGCGCTGATCCGGACGAGCGCGGCGGCGTTGCGTCCCATGCCCGAGCAGGTCAGATCCACGACCAGGCCCAGACCGTGCTCGGCGCGCAGCGCGGACAGCTCCCGCGTGACGGCCTTCTCCTCGTCCAGCCAGCGGTAGGGGTCGGAGTCGACCCGCTGGGGACGGGCGGGCCAGCGCAGGTCCATCTGCAGGTGCTCGTGGGAGAGCACCGGCCCGGTGATGTCGGACGTCGCGATCGTGCCGGTCACGGTCCGGAGCCGGCCGGTCTCCTCACGGGGGGTCATGCAACGCGAGGCTACGACATGTTCAGCGTTCGCAGAGCCGCCTTACGCGCTGTTTTTACCATTCGTCCCGTCCTCGTCGCCGACGCGCTGCTCCCGGACGGCGCGCGCGCGGGCGGTACCGGCGCTCGGCCACAGCCGATCGATCTCGGCGTTCAGCGCCGCCCCGATCAGCACCGCGAGCGCCGCCACGTACAGCCAGGCCAGGACGGCGATCGCGGCCGACAGCGACCCGTACACCGACACCCCGCTCAGCGAGCCGGTCAGGTAGAGCCGGAGGGTGACGCTGCCCACGATCCACATGACCAGCGCCACGACGGCGCCGGGCACCTCGCGCCACCAGGCCGTCCGCACCGGGACGCTCATGTGGTAGAGCATCGCCAGGAACATGATCGACAGGCTCACCACGACCGGCCAGTAGAACATCAGCACGAACCCGGCGCTCTCCGGCAGCGCCCGCCGCACCAGCGCGGGCCCGGCCACCAGCAGCGGGATCAGGATCAGCATGACGAGCAGGCCGACGAGGTAGAGGAAGAACGCGCGCAGCCGGGTCCGGATCACGCCCCGGATGCCTGACAGCCCGTAGGCGATGGTGATCGTGTCGACGTAGACGTTCGTGGCCCGCGACCCCGCCCACAGCGAGATCAGGAAGCTGACCGACACGATGTCGGGGCTCCCGCCCTTGATCACCTCGTCGATCAGCGGCACGACGACCGACTCCACCGCCTGCCCCGTCAGGACGGTCTGCGAGCGCTCGATCAGCCAGGTCCGGATGTCGAGCACCGTGTCGGCCCCGAGCGCGCTCCGGAAGTGGCCCATCGTCCCGACCAGCCCGATGACCAGCGGCGGGAGCGACAGCAGGGCGAAGAACGCCGCCTCGGCGGCCAGGCCCGTGACCCGGTAGCGGAACGCGGCGACCGCCGTGCCCTTCACCAGCTTCCAGCCGACGTACGTCGCCGTCCCCGCGGCGGCGCGGGCCAGCCGGGCGGCCTTGAGCGCGGCCCGCCGGGCCCATCCGCGCGCGCTCACGTGCGGGCCCTCGGACCCGGGATCCCCAGCCGGGGCGGCGCCCGCAGCGTCGGAGACAGTCGTCACAGCGTGCGAGCCTATTGCAGTGTTGCTTGCAGTGCCTTCGGCGTCGGGCGTTGGACGCCCTCCTTCAACAGGCACTGCGGTGATCGCTGTGTTGTTTGCAGCCCCCTCGGCGTCGGGCGTTGGACGCCCTCCTTCAACGGGCACTGCGGCGATCGCTGCATCGCTCCGACTCGCCCAGGGGCTCGCTGCGCGATCAGGTTCTCGCATGCTCGAACCTGGCTTCGCACGCGATCGCACGCTTGCGGGGCGGCGTTCGGGGCTTGGCTTCGGACATTTTCTTGTCCATACCCGCTTTGACGGGCGGCAACGTTGATCGGACCATGATCATCCGCTCCCGGGGTTCGAGCATGGGGGCGATCGGTGATAATGGGAGGCGTGATCTGCCTGTCGTGCCGGGAGCGCCACCACGAGGAGTGCCGTGGCGGGTCTTGGTGTGACTGCCAGCATCAGCCCGTCCACGGGGTGCCCGGTGCCGGGCGGCGCGAGGACATCGCGGAACAGCGCGAGGGCGGCGGGTCAGGCGGGGCCGTGGCGGAGCCTCCGGTGAATTGGAGGAGTCAAGGATGACTCTTCTCACGCGTCCGCGTGCCGGACGTAACTGGACAGTGCGCGAGACGACGTGTCAGAGTCTAGGCATGACTGCTGCGGATCCGCTGCTGGCCAAGCGCCGGCATGTCGACTTCCTCCGCGTCCGCAGCGCGATCTGTCGGTGACGCCCCGACCACGCCCCTGCACTCAGCCCGGGGCGCGTGGTGCATCGGCGTCACCTTTGACTTGAATCCTGCTCAGTGCCGAGCCGGCTGTCCGAGACTGCCGGTGCGCTACGCGTCCCTCACACGACCAAGATGAGGACGCGCGCCGTGCCACCCGCGATCAAGCGCAAGAGAGGCGAGGGCCAGTGGGCCCTCGGCTATCAGGAACCGCTGAACAAGAACGAGGAGAACAAGAAGAACGACGACGGGCTGAACGTCCGCCGCCGCATCATCGACGTCTACTCCAAGGCCGGGTTCGACTCGATCGACCCCGCCGACCTGCGCGGCCGGTTCCGCTGGCTCGGGCTCTACACCCAGCGCAAGCCCGGCATCGACGGCGGCAAGACCGGGATGCTGGAGGACGAGGAGCTCGACGACCGCTACTTCATGATGCGGGTCCGCATCGACGGCGGCCAGCTGAGCGGCCCCCAGCTGCGCACGATCGCCGACATCTCCACCCGGTACGCGCGCGGGACCGCCGACATCACCGACCGGCAGAACGTCCAATACCACTGGATCCGGGTCGAGGACGTGCCCGCCATCTGGGACGCGCTGGAGGCGGTCGGGCTGTCCACGATGGAGGCGTGCGGCGACACCCCGCGCGTGATCATCGGCTGCCCGCTGGCCGGGATCGCGGCCGACGAGGTCATCGACGCCACGCCGCACATCCGGGACGTCCACGACCGCTACATCGGGTCGCCGGAGTTCTCCAACCTGCCGCGCAAGTTCAAGACGGCGATGTCGGGCTGCACCGCGCACTGCACCGTCCACGAGATCAACGACGTGGCGTTCGTCGGCGTGGTGAACGACGAGGGCGAGACCGGCTACCAGGTGTTCGTCGGCGGCGGGCTGTCCACCAACCCGATGTTCGCCAAGAGCCTCGGCGTGTTCGTCAAGCCGGAGCAGGCCACCGAGGTCTGGCGCGGCGTCATCTCGATCTTCCGCGACTACGGCTACCGGCGGCTGCGGAGCCGGGCGCGGATCAAGTTCCTGGTGAAGGACTGGGGCGCGGCGAAGTTCCGCGAGGTGCTGGAGAAGGAGTACCTCGGGTACGCGCTGCCGGACGGTCCCGAGCCGGCCCCGCCGCTCCCCCGCCGCGACCACGTCGGCGTTCACCCGCAGCGGGACGGCGGCTTCTACGTCGGCTTCGCGCCGCGCGTGGGACGGGTGAACGGCGAGCTGCTGGGCGCCATCGCCGACCTCGCCGAGCGCTACGGCTCGGGCCGCGTCCGCACGACCGCCGAGCAGAAGATGGTGATCCTGGACGTCCCGGAGGAGAACACCGGGCCGCTCGCCGACGCGCTGGCCGAGCACGACCTCCAGGTCCACCCGTCCACGTTCCGCCGCCAGACGATGGCGTGCACGGGCATCGAGTACTGCAAGCTCGCGATCGTCGAGACCAAGCAGCGCGCCATGGACCTGATGGACGAGTTGGAGAAGCGGCTCCCCGACTTCGACCAGCCGCTGACCATCAACGTCAACGGCTGCCCGAACGCCTGCGCCCGCATCCAGACCGCCGACATCGGGCTGAAGGGCCAGCTGGTCGTGGACGAGAACGGCGACCAGGTCGAGGGCTTCCAGATCCACCTGGGCGGCGAGCTCGGCACGTCGTTCGGGAAGAAGATCCGCGGCCTGAAGACGACGTCGGCGGGCCTCACGGACTATGTCGAGCGGGTCGTCCGCAGGTTCGACGAGCAGCGCACCGAGGGCGAGACGTTCGCCCAGTGGGCGCAGCGCGCCGACGAAGCCGACCTCAAGTAACCCGGGCAGCCGGAATGAGCGAACGTGCCGCGCCGTTCTACTGCCCGTACTGCGGTGAAGAGAAGCTGGAGCCGCTTGAAGAAGAAGGGACGTGGTTCTGTCCTGACTGCGTCCGCTCCTTCAAATTGAAGTTCCTCGGTGTTGGAGCCCCCCACACACGCAAGGAGATTCCTCGGTGACTCTTTTGGAGACCGACAGACCGACCCTTGATCTTGAAGACATCGTCGAGTCGGCAGCGCACGCCCTGGACGGCGCCCCCACGCTGGAGGTCATCCGCTGGGCCGTCGCCACGTTCGGCGACCGCATCTGCCTGACCTCGTCCATGTCGGACGCCGCGCTGATCCATCTGGTGTCGAAGGTGAAGCCGGGCATCGACGTGCTGTTCGTCGACACCGGGTACCACTTCGCCGAGACGGTCGGGACCCGGGACGCGGTGGAGGCCGTGTACCCGGTGAACGTCATCAACGTGACGCCGTCCCGGACGGTCGAGGAGCAGGAGGCCGCGCTCGGCCCGCGGCTGTTCGGCCGCAACCCCGACCTGTGCTGCCACCTGCGGAAGGTGGAGCCGCTCGGCCGCGCGCTGGAGGGCTACATGGCCTGGTTCAGCGGCATCCGCCGGGACGAGACCGAGAGCCGCCGCGACCGCCGCGTCGTCGAGTGGGACCGCAAGCGCGGCATGGTCAAGGTGAACCCGATCCTGGACTGGACCCAGGAGGAGATGGACGGCTACATGGAGGACAACGGGGTGCTGGTCAACCCGTTGCACTATGACGGCTACCCGTCGATCGGCTGCGCGCCGTGCACCCGCCCGGTCGAGCCGGGCGAGGACCCGCGCAGCGGGCGGTGGGCCGGGATGGGCAAGACCGAGTGCGGTATCCACCTGTGACGACCCCCATGGTCGCGGTGGCGCACGGAAGCAGGGACCCGCGCGCCGCCGCGACCGTCGCGGAGCTCCTCGACGCCGTCCGGGCCCGGCGCCCGGACGTGCCGGTCCACGCGTCCTTCCTGGACCATGCGCCGCCCGCGCCCGACCGGGTGCTGGACGGCCTCGCCCAGGACGGCGCGGACGAGGCGGTCGTGCTGCCGCTCCTCCTCACCGCCGCCTACCACAGCAAGACCGACATCCCGGGCGTCCTGGACCGGGTGCGCCGCCGGCATCCGCGGCTGCGCCGGCACACGGCCGCCACGCTGGGCCCGCACCCGCTGCTGATGGACGCGCTGGAACGCCGCCTGTCCGAGGCCGGTGTGGAGCCCGGCGACCCGGACACGGCCGTCGTCCTGGTGTCGGCGGGCTCGTCCGACGCCTCGGCCAACGCCACCATCTGGCGGCTGGCCAGGGAGTGGCGCGCGCGCGGATGGCGGGGCGTGGTCCCGGCGTTCGCGTCCGCGTCCCGTCCCACCCCGGCCGAGGCGGTGGCCGCCCTCCTCGACGCGGGCGCCCCCCGCGTCGCCGTCGCGTCCTACATCCTCGCGCCCGGGTACTTCGCCGACAAGGTGCGCGCCGAGTCCCTGGCCGCCGGCGCCGCCGTCGTCTCCCCCGCCCTCGGCGCCGCGCCAGAGGTGGCCGACCTCGTCGTCCACCGCTACGACCAGGTCCTCAGCACCGTCCGCCAGCCCGCCGCCGTCTGACCTCCGACGTTCGGAGGGCGGCGGTGCGGGTATGCGGGGTCCCATGGACGAGCGAGACGATCCAGGACACGAGCCCGAGCAGACCCACGACCGCGACTTCGCCCCCGTGAACCGCGGTTCCGACGCCCGCGGGCGCACCGTCCCCGGAACCTCGGTGCCGGTGAGCGTTCCGGGCGAGGACGCGGACGCGCAGGGGCCAGGCAGCTCCGTCCCCGGCGAGGAGGGCATGGGAAGGCAGGAGGACGAGATCAGCGGCACCGGCGCCCCCGGCGTAGAGGTCGGCCACCCCGACGCGCTCCCCCCGGACGAGGACGGCGTGCGGGACGCCGAGCGCCACGACGATTCCCGAAGTTAGACGCCCCGGTTCTTCCACCAGGAGGTGAGGGCTCGGCGGATGGGGGCGTGGTGCTCGTCGTCCACGATCTTGACGTCGCCCATGACGGCGTGGGCGTTGACGCGGACGATCGGGACGCGGGCGCCGGGGCCCGATTCGCGGACCGTCACGTCGCGGTCGCCCATGAAGGCGTAGCCGGTCAGCTCGACGATCACGCCGTCCGGGACGATGATCTTGACGTCGCCCATCACGGCGGTGGCGTGCACGATGACCTCGCCGGTGGGGACCTGGGCGCCGCGCAGGTCGAGTTCGACGTCGCCCATCACCGAGACGGCCTCCAGGGGCCCGTCGATGCGGCCGACGATGCGCTCCTTGCAGTCGCCCATGAAGGCGCTGAACTTGCGCTTCACCTGGACAGGCGCGGGGTTGGCGCCGGGTGCGCCCATCCCGGGCAGGTCGGTCGTGATGTGCTCCAGCTCGCCCCGGGTGACGGCCATGTAGGCCGCCTCGGTGCGCTCGGTGAGCTCCTCGAAGGTCAGCCGTCCCTCCACCGAGGCGATCCGCAGCCGCTCGACCACCGCTTCCCGCTCCGCGTCGGACGCCCGCACCGCCTGGGCCGGGACGCGTCCGCCGGCGGCCACCGGCGGGCCCGGTGCCGGGTCGGGTCGGGGGTCCGGTCGCCGGTCCTGGGGGCGCCTCGGGGCCGGCCGCCCCGGCTGCGGACTGGACTGACTCATGATTCCGAAAGTATGCCCCCGCGGCCTCACAGCAATCCGTCGCGCGGACGAGATCGTCCCACCACCTGAGGAGGATGCCCCAAGGCAGGGCGTTTGACATGATCATCTTCGCGTCCGAACACGGTTCTGTATCCTTCGGGAAGCCCCTATGACGGCGGGAGGCCGGAGATCGTGACCCACGAGGTGCTCAACCAGGTTCCGCCGCTCGCCGGGCACGACGCCGCCGACGACGCCGTCCTGCTGGACGGGCTGGAGCGCGAGGGCGCCGGATGGGCCGCCGCCGAGGTCCACGGGCTCGGCCGGCTGGCGGGCACCGAGCGCGCGCAGGACTGGGGCCGCCTCGCCAACGAGCACCCGCCCGTCCTGCGCACCCACGACCGCTACGGGCACCGGATCGACGAGGTCGAGTTCCACCCGTCCTGGCACGAGCTGATGAACGTCGCCGTGACGCACGGCCTGCACGGGTCCGCCTGGGCCGACCCGCGCGAGGGCGCGCACGTCGCCCGCGCCGCCAAGTTCTACGTCTGGCGCGTGGACGCCGGGCACGGCTGCCCCGTCTCCATGACCTACGCCGCGGTCCCCGCGCTGCGGCACTCCCCCGAGCTGGCCGCGCAGTACGAGCCGCTGCTCACCAAGCCCGAGTACGACGCCGGCCTGCGTCCCCCGCTCTCCAAGTCCGCGCTGCTGGCGGGCATGTCCATGACCGAGAAGCAGGGCGGCTCGGACGTCCGCGCCAACACCACCCGGGCCGCGCCCCAGCCGGACGGCACGTACCGGCTCGTCGGCCACAAGTGGTTCACCAGCGCCCCCATGTGCGATGTGTTCCTCACCCTCGCCCAGGCGCCGGACGGCCTGACCTGCTTCCTCGTCCCGCGCGTCCTGCCCGGAGGGGAGCTGAACCCGCTGCGGCTGATGCGGCTCAAGGACAAGCTCGGCAACAGGTCCAACGCGTCGTCCGAGGTGGAGTACGAGAACGCGGTCGCCTGGCGCGTCGGCGACGAGGGACGCGGCGTGCGCACCATCATCGAGATGGTCAACATGACCCGGCTCGACTGCGTGATCGGCGCCGCCGCGGGCATGCGCCAGGGCGTCATCACCGCCGCCCACCACGCCGCGCACCGCAAGGCGTTCGGCAAGTACCTCATCGACCAGCCGCTCATGCGCAACGTCCTCGCCGACCTCGCGATCGAGTCGGAGGCCGCCACCGCGCTCATGCTGCGCCTCGCGGGCGCCACGGACCGCTCCGTCCGGGGCGACGGCCGCGAGGCCGCGTTCCGGCGCCTCGGCCTCGCGGTCGGCAAGTACTGGGCCTGCAAGCGCTGGCCCGCCCACGCCGCCGAGTCCCTGGAGTGCCTGGGCGGCAACGGCTACGTCGAGGAGTCGGGGATGCCCCGCCTGTTCCGCGAGTCGCCCCTGAACTCGATCTGGGAGGGCTCCGGCAACGTCGCCGCCCTCGACCTGCTGCGCGCCATGCTGCGCGAGCCGCAGGCGGTGGACGCCTTCTTCGACGAGGTGGACCTCGCCAAGGGCGCCGACGCCCGCCTCGACGCGGCCGCCCGGCAGGCCAAGGACTCCCTCACCGACCTGACGACGATCGAACCGCGCGCCCGCCGCGTGGCCGAGCGGCTCGCCCTGGCCCTGCAAGCCTCCCTGCTGGTCAGGCACGGCCACCCGGCCGTCGCGGATGCCTTCTGCGCGACCCGGCTCGCCGGCGACTGGGGGTCGGCGTTCGGCACGCTGCCCGCGGGCGTCGACCTGGCCCCCATCGTCGAGCGGGCCGTCCCGAAGCTCGGCTGACGGGTCCGGCGGATCAGTCGCGCCCGGCCTCGACGGACTTGGCGGCCAGCGCCGCCGGCGCGGTGAACATGACCTCATGGCTTCCGGGCATCTGGACGAGGCGGTGGAGGCCGAGCCGGGAGGAGAAGCGCGGATGCCAGGCGTAGGGCCCCGGCGGCAGCGCCGTGTCGTCGGTGCAGTTGAGGTACGAGCAGCGCAGCGCTCCCTCGGCGATGAGCGCGTGGAACCGCTTCAGGTCGAGCTTGTCCGCCAGCATCCTCACCGGGGTGGGGCACAGGAGGTCGAACGCCGCCCGCGCCGTCTCCTCGTCGCCGTCGTTGACGAACACCTCGCGCCACAGCTCCCACGGGACGTATATCCCGCCGTCAACGGTGTTGGCCTCGAAAACGCCGAGGTAGGCGGGCGGTAATTCGTCGTTGATGCTGTTGCCGTCCTCCAGGACGAACGCGCTGTGGAAGACGAGCCGGCGGATGCGTTCGGGCATCACCTCGGCGACCTTGCACGCGATCGTTCCGCCGAAGCTGTGCCCCAGCAGGACGAAGTCGTCCAGGTCCCGTTCCCGGATGTACTCCACGATCGACGCGGCACCGTCGGCGTGCGAGGCGTCCATGGACGCGCCCTCACCGAACCCCGCCACCGTGGGGGTGTGCACCGTGTGCCCCGCCGCTCGCAGATGCTCGGCGACGGGTTCCCACAGCGATCCGTAGTGCCAGGCGCCGTGCACGAGCACGAAGGTAGATGAGCTGGTCACGATTTCCCTTCCTCACCAAGGAGCGAACAGGAGGTTGAGCTTCTTGTCAGGGGTGACCTGAGCATGGCGCAACCGCCGCCGAGGTTCCAGAGGTCAGCGGCGGCGGTGCAGGACGAGCCATCGGCCGCCCAGGCCGACGGCGAACAGGGCCAGCCCGGCCGCCACCGACCCGGCGGGCAGGGTGGCGACCAGCACGAGGCAGCCGATCGCGCCGGTCACGTGCAGGGCGCGGGGCCAGCGGCGGTCGGCGGCGGGCTGGGTGAGGGCGGCGGCGTTGGCGATGGCGTAGTAGACCAGCACGCCGAAGGACGAGAAGCCGATCACGCCCCGCAGGTCGACGGTCGCGGCCAGCGCGGACACGATCGCGGCGAGGGCGATCTCGGCGTGGTGCGGCACCCGGTGGCGGGGGTGGACGGCGGCCAGCCAGCCGGGCAGGTCGCGGTGGCGGGCCATGGCGAGGCCGGTGCGGCCGACCCCGGCGATCAGCGCCAGCAGCGCCCCGAGGCTGGCCACGGCCCCGCCGACGCGCACCACCGGGGCCAGGCCGCCGACGCCCGCGGCGCGCACCGCCTCGGTGAGCGGGGCGGTCGTGGCGGCGAGCCGGCCGGGTCCGGCGGCCAGCAGCGCGGCGACGCCGACGACGAAATAGACGGCCACGGTGATCCCGAGGGCGGCCGGGATGGCGCGGGGGATGGTGCGCCGCGGGTCGCGGACCTCCTCCCCCATGGTCGCGATGCGGGCGTAGCCGGCGAAGGCGAAGAACAGCAGCCCGGCCGATTGCAGGACGCCGTAGACGCCGCCGGAGCCCAGCGCCGCCCAGCCGCCGAGGTGCGCGGAGTCGGCGCCGCCGCCGAAGGCGATCCCGGCCACGACCACGGTCAGGGCGATCAGCGTCGCGGCGACCAGGACGCGGGTCAGCAGCGCCGTCCTGGTCACGCCCCTGTAGTTGAGGGCGGCCAGGGCCACGACGCCCGCGACGGCCACGGCCCGCTGGGCCCACCACGGTCCGGGGACGGCGTAGGAGGCGAAGGTCAGCGCCATCGCCGCGCACGAGGCCGTCTTGCCGACGATGAATCCCCATCCGGCGGCGAACCCCCACCACGCGCCGAGCCGCTCCCTGCCGTAGATGTAGGTGCCGCCCGAGGTCGGGTGGGCGGCGGCGAGCTGGGCGGACGCGGTGGCGTTGCAGTAGGCGATCACCGCCGCGATCCCCAGCCCGATCAGCAGGCCGGTCCCGGCGGCCCGCGCGGCGGGTCCGAACGCCGCGAACACCCCGGCCCCGATCATCGAGCCCAGGCCGATGAGCACCGCGTCGCGGGTGCCCAGCCGGCGGGCCAGGTGCTGCGCCGGCGTGCTCATGTGCGCCCCCGTCCGCGGTCCTCTGGAGTGTCCAGTGGACGAGGACGGCGCGCGCGCGTCAAGTGGCACTCGCGCGCCGCGGCGGGCCGGGCGGCCTTCCGTCGAGGGCCGCCCGGCCTCATGCGCGGGGATGGTCCCCGCGGATCACTTCACGCCGGCGGGCGGGTTGTTGTCGATCATGCCGGAGATCTCCTTGTGGACGAGGCTGATGCGGGTGCCCCAGTTGGGGCAGCCGCCGAGGTGGTGCAGCGCGATCACCTTGTGCGAGGAGGCGGCCAGGACCGGCGAGCCGGAGTTGCCGCCGGAGGAGTCGCACAGGTATCCGGTGTTCACCCCGGACGCCACGGTGCCGATCTTGCAGTAGGTGCCGCCGTCGCGGTCCTCGTACAGCGAGAGCCGCTTGGGCTTGACGTCCCCGTGGCCGGGGATGTAGATGCGCTCCGCGGCGGTGGGCTCGCGGACGTCCAGGTAGAGCGTGCCGTACTGCTGGATCGAGGCGAAGTCGTTGACCGAGAACAGCGCGTAGTCCAGGGCGCTGAGCGGGCTCAGCTTGATCAGTTCGAGGCCGCTGACCTTGGTGCCGGTGCGGGGGTTGTTCCCGCCGCAGGTGGCGCACTGGTAGTCGAACTGGAACTCGCTGGCCTTGAGGTCGGCGGCGCTCTCCATGCAGTGCTGGTTGGTGAGCATGCGGTTGGTGTTGCCGACCCGCCACGCCGTGCAGGAGCCCAGCCCCTTGACGAGCTGGCGGGCGACGGCGTTGGAGCGGGCGTACTCGGTGGGGTGGCTCTGCTGGTAGCAGGCGACGTCGCGGCGGCCGTCGGCGCCGCAGACGCTGAACGGCCGCGGGTTGGCGGCGGCGGCCTCGGCCTCGGTGAAGCCGCGGAAGTAGGAGTCGACGCGGGCGCCGAAGCCGCGCCGGGTCAGGTCCGCGGCGTCGTGGTGCGCCTTGGCGGCGTGCAGGGTGACCACGGCGGTGTCGCCGTCGACGGACATCGCGGCGAAGCCCGTCCGGCCGTGGACGGTGTGCGGGGAGTCGCCACGGTTCCGGGCGGCGGTCGGGTCGCCGTGGTAGGTGTACACCTCGCGGCCGGACGGGTCGGCGACCGTGATCCGGTCGCCGGGGGCGAGCTTGACCGACGCGAAATGGACCTTGACGTAGCTGGAGCCGGGTTCGCGGACGGTCAGCCGCGTGGACCGGGCGCCGGGCGCGTAGCGGAGCGCGGCGTCCTTGGCCTTGCGCTCGCCGACGGTGTCGACTTTTGGCTGGGCCGGGGCCGCGGCGGCGGTGCCGCCGGGACCGGGTGGGACGGTGCGTGCCATCGCGGTCGGCAGGATCAGCATGACGGTCGCCAGCGGGATCGCCAGCGACAGGATGCGTGGCCGTCTGAACACGGCACACCTCCAGTGGGGGTCGTCTTGCGGGGCGGGGGGACAG
>NZ_SMKU01000018.1 GCF_004349215.1 Actinomadura rubrisoli
TGTTTATAAGAGACAGGGCGGGGAGGGCGACCGTCACCTGGAGGCCGCCGCCGTCGCGCGGACGGGCGGTCACGGTCCCGCCGTGGGCGCGGACGATCGACTGCACGATCGACAGCCCGAGCCCCGCCCCCTTCGCGGTGACCACGCGGTCGCTGTCGAGGCGGCGGAACGGCTCGAACAGCGCCGGGATCTCGTACGGTGGGACGACGGGGCCGGAGTTGCCCACCTCCAGGACGGCGCGGCCGTTCAGCGTCCGGCAGGACACGCGCACCCGGCCGCCGTCCCCGGTGTTGTGCCGGATGCCGTTCTCCACGAGGTTCTGGACGACCCGTTCGAGCAGCAGCGCGTCGCCCGACGTGACGGCCTCGTCCGTCTCCTCCTCGACGGTCACCCCGGCCGCCCCGGCCTCCGCCGCGGTCTGCGCGGCGACATGGCCGACGACGTCGGCGAGGTCGACCGGGGCGCGGTCCCTGATCTCGTTCTCCGACCGGGCGAGCAGCAGCAGTCCGGTGATCAGCCGCTCGTGCCGGGAGTTGATCTGCAGCAGGGTCTCGCCGAGCTGCAGCACGTCCGGGGACGCCGTCCGGCGGTGCATGGCGACCTCGACCAGCGCGCGGCCCAGCGTGAGCGGGGTGCGCAGCTCGTGCGAGGCGTTGGCGACGAAGCGCCGCTGCCCGTCGAAGGACCGGTCGAGCCGCTCGACCATCGAGTCGAAGGTGTCGGCGAGCTTCTTGACCTCGTCGTCCGGGCCGTCCAGCGCGATCCGCTCGTGCAGGCCGCGGTCGGCGGCGGGCGCCCCGGCGATCCGGCGGGCGGTCTCGGTCACCCGGTGCAGCGGCGCCAGGACCTGGCCCGCGATGAGCCAGCCGAAGCCCGCCGCGGCCCCGCCGACGACCAGCAGCGCGATCGACCCCTGGGTGACCAGCGAGGTCGTCGCGGCGTTGCGCAGCTCGTCGCGCTGCTTGCGGATCAAGTGCTCGGTGTCGGACATCTCCTTCAGCTCGCCGGAGTCCGGCACCCGGGCCTGCGCGTCCCGCTGGGCGGACGCCCGGCTCGTGGCGCCGCCCGTGTCACCGCCCGTGGCGCCGGGGCTGGCCGACGCCGAGCTGGGAGTGAGCGTCCGGGCGAAGATCTTGGTGCCGTTGCCCCGGGAGATCTGCTGGTCGAACAGCGCGTAGGTGACGCCGAGGAGCACGAGGCCCGCGACGAGGAACAGGCCGCCGTAGGTCAGCGTCAGCCGGGCCCGCAGCGAGATTCCGCCGGTCGGGAAGATCTTCACTTGATCCGGTACCCCACTCCCTTGACGGTCTCGACGACGGGCGGGTCGGCGAGCTTGCGGCGCAGCTTGAGGATGGTGAGCCGGACGGCGCCGGTGAACGGGTCGGCGTGCTCGTCCCACGCCTTCTCCAGCAGCCGCTCGGCGGAGACGACGGCCCCGTCGGCGCGCAGCAGCTCGGCGAGGACGGCGAACTCCTTCTTGGCCAGCGGCACGTACCGCCCGTCCCGGAACACCTCGCGGCGGGCCGGGTCGAGGGAGATGCCCGCGCGGCGCAGCGTCGGCGGCGCGGCCGGCCGCGCCCGGCGGCCGAGCGCGAGGACGCGGGCGGCCAGCTCGGGGAAGGCGAACGGCTTGGTGAGGTAGTCGTCCGCGCCGAGCCCGAGCCCGGCGACGCGGTCGGTGACCTCGGCGGCGGCGGTGAGCATCAGCACCCGCGCCGCGTTCTCGCGCACCAGCTCGCGGCAGACGTCGTCGCCGTGCACGAGCGGGAGGTCGCGGTCCAGGACGACGACGTCGTAGTCGTTGACGCCGGCGCGTTCGAGCGCGGCCTCCCCGTCGTAGGCGAGATCGACGGCGTGCGCGTCGTCGCGCAGCCATTCCGCGATCGCGCCGGCGAGCAGCTGCTCGTCCTCCACCACCAGTACCCGCATGTGACCTCCTCGGACGGCCGTCGTGGCCCGGCGGCCCATGCTGCCCGGAAGGGTGTTTCCTCGCCGTTAGGAAACGGTTGTCCGCAAGAGCCGGGCTGGACGGAAACGCGGGGGAAACGTCCGATCGCGTTGCATCGCTCCTCGTCCGGCCGGAACCGATCCGGCCGGCGGACGATGGAGACAAGATATGAGGATTCGGACTCGCGGGGCGCTGGCGGCGCTGCCGCTGGTATTGGCGTTGACGCTGGCCGGGTGCGGCTCGGACGACGGCGGCGACGGGAAGGTGGCGTCGGCGGGCGGCGCCAAGCAGGGCGGCGCGGCGGCCGCCGGCAAGGGCATGAGCCAGGACGAGAAGGGCGTGAAGTACGCCGAGTGCATGCGCAAGAACGGCGTCCCCATGGAGGACCCGAAGCCCGGCGGGAACATCCAGCTCAAGCTCGACAAGAGGACGCCCAAGGCCACGCTCGACAAGGCCACGCAGGCGTGCAAGGCGCTCGACCCGATGGCCGACGGCTCCGGCAAGCAGGACCCGAAGCAGCAGGAGCAGGGCCGCAAGTTCGCCGAGTGCATGCGCCAGAACGGCGTGGAGGCGTTCGCCGACCCCAAGCCGGGCCAGCGCGGGATCATGATCGACGGCAAGGTCGCCGAGGACCCCGACTTCAAGGCGGCGCAGCAGAAGTGCCAGGAGGTCCTGTCGGGCGGCGGCAAGTGAGCGGCGCCACGGTGGACGAGCGGGCGCCGACCGCGGAGGGGGACCGGCCGTCCCGGCGCAGGAGGCCGCGCCGCCGGGTCGCGCTCGCCGTCGCGGCCGTCGTGGCGGTGGGCGGCGGCGCGTCCGCGGTGCTGCTGGGCACGGGCGGCGGCTCGGCGAGCGGGACGGCGGCCGCCCTGCCGCCCAAGACCGCGCCGGTCACCAAGCAGACGCTGCGGGACACCCAGACAGAGGACGGGCAGCTCGGCTACGGCCCGACCTACAGCGCGACCAGCCGCCTGCAAGGCACCCTGACCAAGGTCCCCGAGAGCGGCGATGTGATCACCCGCGGCCGGGAGCTGTACGAGGTGGACGGCAAGCCGGTGACGCTGATGTACGGCTCCAAGCCCTCGTACCGCCCGCTGGAGGTCGGCACCGAGGGATCGGACGTGCTCCGGTTCGAGAAGAACCTGCGGGCCCTCGGCTACGACGGGTTCACCGTCGACAAGGAGTACACCGAGGACACCGCCGACGCGGTCCAGGAGTGGCAGGACGATCTCGGCCTGGAGGAGACCGGCACCGTCGAGCTGGGACGGGTGGTGTTCGCGCCTGGGGCCGTCCGGGTGGACAGCAAGCAGGCGAGCGCGGGCGACCCCACGTCCCCTGGACGCAAGGTGCTCACCTACACCGGCACCGACAAGGCCGTGACCCTGGAGCTGGAGACCACCGACCAGCGGATGGCGAAGAAGGGCGCCGAGGTCGAGGTCACGCTCCCCGACGACGAGACCGTCAAGGGCAGGATCGACGAGGTCTCCACGGTGATCGAGCCCGGGTCGGGGCAGAGCGAGGAGGCGAAGACCAAGGTCGAGGTGACCGTGTGGCTCCGCAGCGCCAAGGCCCGCAAGGCCGCCGCCGCGTACGCGCTGGCGTCGGTCGACGTCACCTTCACCGCGGGGACGCGCGAGGACGTCCTGACCGTGCCGGTGTCGGCGCTGCTGGCCCTGGAGGAGGGCGGCTTCGGCCTGGAGGTCGTGAAGGGCGCCGCGTCGTCCTACGTCCCGGTGAAGACGGGCCTGTTCGCCGACGGGCGGGTCGAGGTCTCCGGTGACGGGATCGCCGAGGGCACGGCCGTGGGGGTCCCGAAATGATCGACCTGAAGGACGTGACCAAGCGGTACGCGGGCGGCGTCCACGCCCTCGACGGCGTGTCGCTGCACATCGGGGCGGGGGAGCTGGTCGCCATCGTGGGCCCGTCCGGCTCGGGGAAGTCGACCATGCTGAACGTCCTCGGCACGCTGGACCGCCCGACGTCGGGCACCGTGCACATCGACGGCCACGACGTGGGACGGCTGTCGGACGCCAAGCTGTCGGCGCTGCGCGCGAGCCGCATCGGGTTCGTCTTCCAGCAGTTCCACCTCGCCGGGGGCACCAAGGCGGTGGACAACGTCGCCGATGGGCTCCTGTACTCGGGGCTGCGGCCGGGCGTGCGGCGCCGCCGCGCGATGGCCGCGCTGCAGCGCGTCGGCCTCGGCCACCGGATGGGCCACGAGCCGCACGAGCTGTCCGGCGGCGAGCGGCAGCGCGTCGCCATCGCGCGGGCCGTCGCCGGTGAGCCCGCGCTGCTGCTCGCGGACGAGCCGACCGGCGCCCTGGACTCGGTGTCGGGCGACGGGGTGATGGCGCTGCTGCGGGAGCTGCACGCCGCCGGCACCACGGTCGTGATCATCACGCACGACCGGGAGATCGCCGACGGCCTGCCGCGCCAGGTGCGCATGCGCGACGGCCGCGTCATCTCCGACTCGGGCCCGCCCGCCGGCGGGGCCGCGGGGCTCGGCGCGCCCGGCATCCCCTTCGCGGAGGCGCGGTGATGGGGGCCGGGGCGCTGCAGCCCGCCCGGCTGTGGCCGCGGGACGTGCTCAAGGTCGGCGCCGTGGGGCTGCGGACGCGGCCGATGCGGGCCTTCCTGTCCGCGCTCGGCATCGCGATCGGGATCGCGGCGATGGTCGCGGTCGTCGGCGTCTCGTCCTCGTCCCGCGCCGATCTCGACCGGGCCCTGGCCGCGCTCGGCACGAACCTGCTCACGGTCACCCCGGGCAGCACGCTGACCGGCGGGAAGGCGCAGCTCCCGCTGGAATCGGAGGCCATGGTGGCCCGCATCCGCCCGGTGCAGGAGGTGTCGGCCATCGGGCTGCTGGAGGAGGCGAAGGTCTACCGCTCCAACAAGATCCCCGAGACGGAGACCAACGGGCTCGCCACCTACGCCACGCGCAGCGACCTGCGCGCCGCGACGGGCGCCGAGCTGCGCAGCGGCGCCTGGCTGAACGCGGCCACCGGCACCTACCCGGCGACCGTGCTCGGCTCGACCGCCGCGGAGCGGCTCGGGATCGGCCACGCGGGCCCCGGCGTGAAGGTGCTGATCGGCGGCAAGTGGTTCACCGTGGTCGGGATCCTCGCCAAGGCGCCGCTTGCGCCCGAGCTGGACTCGGCCGCGCTGGTGGGCTGGCCGGTGGCGCAGTCGCGGCTGGGGTTCGACGGGCACCCGACGACGATCTACACGCGCTCGGAGGACGCGAGCGTCGAGGACGTCCGGGCGGTGCTCGGCGCGACCGCCAACCCCGAGGCGACCAACGAGGTGGAGGTGTCGCGCCCGTCGGACGCGCTGGCGGCGAAGAAGGCGGCGGGCGAGGCGTTCACCGGGCTCCTGCTCGGGCTGGGCGCGGTGGCGCTGCTCGTCGGCGGCGTCGGGGTGGCCAACACCATGGTCATCTCGGTGCTGGAGCGCCGCTCGGAGATCGGCCTGCGGCGCTCCCTGGGCGCGACCCGCGGCCAGATCCGCACGCAGTTCCTCGCCGAGTCGCTCCTGCTGTCGGCGCTCGGCGGGCTGGGCGGGGCCCTCCTCGGGACGATGGTGACCCTGCTCTACGCCCTGTACCAGGGGTGGCCGATCGTCGTCCCCGCGTGGGCGGTCTTCGGCGGCGTCGGGGCGACCCTGGTCATCGGCGCCCTCGCCGGCCTCTACCCGGCGATCCGGGCGTCCCGCCTCTCCCCGACCGAGGCCCTCGCCACGCCCTAACTCCCTAAGGGGGAGGGGGACCATGTGAGGGGGAGGGACTCGATGCCGTAGATGCCCTCCACGCCGCCGAAGCGGACCGGGCCGTCCACGGCCAGGCCGGGCATGCGGGGGGCGAGGAAGGTCAGGGCCTCCTCCAACTCGGCCCTGGCCAGGTTCGCGCCGAGGCAGTAGTGGACGCCTGCGCCGAACGTCAGCGGCCTGTGCTCGCGTTCGGCCGTGATGTCGAACTCCTCGCCCTCCTCGCGGTTGGCGCGTTCCGCGCAGACCGCGACGATCGCCCCGGCGGGGAACCTCACGCCGCGGTGCTCGACCGGCTCCACGCAGATGCGGGCGGTGAACGGGGTGATCGGCTCGAACCGGAGGACCTCGTCCACCGCCCGCCCCACCAGGCCGGGCTCCGCGGCCAGCAGCGCCCACTGGTCCGGATGCCCGGCGAACAGGTTCAGCGCGTGCGAGAGCTGGGCCTGCGTGGTGTCGATCCCGCCGCCCATCACGTTCAAGACGAGGTGGACGCACTCCTCCAGCGTGAGCCGGTCGCCCTCGTCCTCGGCGGCCAGCAGGGTGCTGAGCAGGTCGTCCTCCGGGGCGGCCCGCCGGACGGCGAGCAGGTCGGCGACGTACTCGTGCATCTCCGCCGCCGCCTTCTCGACCAGCGGCAGGTCCTCCGACAGCGCGCGGATGTCGAACTGCCGCTGCACCCAGTGGGCCCACTCGTGCAGGCGGGGGACGTCCTGCTTGGGCGCGCCGAGCACCGCCGCGATCGTCAGCGCCGGGTAGGGACGGGCGATCTCCGGTACGAAGTCGCAGGACGTCGCGCCGGGCTTCCATAGCTCGTCCAGGAAGGCCCGCATGGCGGGACGCGCGCGGTTGGCCGCGCGGGGCGTGAACGCGGGGCCGATGAGCGCGCGCAGCCGCCGGTGCCGCTCGCCGTTCTGGTTGATGATGTTCGCGTCGATGTGCTCGCGCAGCCGCCCGTCCGGCACCGCGAACAGCTCGGCGATCTCGCGGCCGGGGAAGGCCATCGCCCGCGAGCGCAGGAAGAACTCGCCGGCCTCGCGATCCAGCACCACGTACGAGAAGGGGCCCTGCGCGAGCCAGCCCTTCGCCGCGGTCTCGGCGAGGCGCCGGTGGTAGACCTCGCCGACGAGGTCGGGCGCCGAATAATCGAAGACGGGAAGGTCAAGATCTGCCGCCTCTGTCACGATGACTCCCGCTTCGCCGTGTTTACCTGTCAGATGATTATGCGTGCCCGGGACGGCGCGTTTCAGCTTCTCTGGACACCGTCCAGATCAATGCGTGCATGGACCGCGCGTGTCGGGTGAGGCTCAGGGCATGGAAGAGCAAGAGGGACCCGCCGAGGGCTCTGGCGAGGGACCCGTGACGGTCGTGTTCACTTGGGACGTCAAACCCGGACGCGAGCGCGAGTTCGAGGACTGGGCCGACGAACTCCACCGGGTCGCCAGAGGGTACTCCGGCCACGAGGGCGCGACCTGGCTGCGCGCCGAGGGGAACAGGCACCGCTACTACACCGTGCTGAAGTTCGCCGACCAGGAGCGGCTCGACTGGTGGCTGGACTCGGGCGAGCGCAGGAGCCGGATCGAGCGGCTGGACGGGATCGCCGCCGAGCACCGGCACGGGACGACCGGGCTGGAGACCTGGTTCAGCCTGCCCGGCGAGTCCGTGCCGGCGCCGTCCAAGATCAAGATGATCATCGTGACGCTGTGCGCGGTCTACCCGCTCAGCATCGCCTTCCAGGCCGTCATCGCCCCGGCGACCAAGACCTGGGCGCTCCCGCTGCGCGGGCTGGTCTTCCCGATCATCATGGTGCCGCTGCTCACCCTGCTCGTCATGCCGGGGCTGAGCAGGCTGCTCCGGCGCTGGCTCTATCCGGCCGGGCGCGTCCACCGGCCCGCCAGGCCCGGCCGCCCCGACCGGTGATCGGCCGCCGGCGATGCGTCAGCCCTCCGCCGCGAGCAGGTCGTCCAGCTCCCGGACGGCCCTGCGCAGCTCGGCGGCGAAGGCGTGCATGGCGTCCGCGACCGGCCGCGGCGTGCTCAGGTAGACGTTGAAGCGGTCGGGCAGCAGGACGTAGGCGACGCCGATGCACTGCTCGCTGGTCGACCCGAAGCCGAAGTAGCGGATATTGGCCGACGGCGCCGAACTGGTGCTCAGGTAGTCGTCGCGCATCTTCAGCCAGCCCGGCGACTCGAACAGCGGGAGCGGCCCGTCCACCCCCAGCTCCGCGCCGCGCCGCTTCTGGATCAGCTGCAGCTCCCAGAGGTGCTGCTCGGGCGCCCGCACCGCCTGGCACTCCTTGGCGCGCCGGACGTGCGCCTCGGCGGCGGCGCGGAAGGCGGCCCGGCGCTCCTCCGCGCCGGCTCCGGGATCGTCCATGGCCCGGACGAAGCGGACGGCCTCCGGGGTGACGACCCGCATGGCCTCGGTGCGCCCGCGCCGGTACTGCCGGGTGGCGATCGACTCGTAGGTGGCGCCCGTGAGGCCCTTCGCGCGCCGGTGGGCGAGCTGGTAGGCCATCTGCACGAACGCGTCGGGCGACATGCGCAGCCGCTTGGCCCGGTCGCCGCCGAAGTCGTCGAACGCCACGGTGGCGGTGGCCGTGGCGGCGGCGTAGGCGGCGAACGCGGCGGCGGCGTCCCGCATGTCGGCCCGCAGGCCGCCGTCCAGGACGAACTCGACCGGCTCGATGGCGGGCAGCCCCTGCGACCGGGCGCCCGACCGCTGCGAGTGGTGCGCGGCGGACGAGCCCAGCAGGTCGTCGACGAAGCTGAGGACCGTGGTGCCGTCCAGCCCGCAGTGCTCGACGTTGATGCCCGCCCGCCCGTCGCCGAACACGATCAGGGACACGGCCTTGTCGAACCACCGGTTGGCGCTGTCGCCGTGCAGGAGATGGTCGCACGCCTCCAGGTCGTCCTCGGGCGCGAAGTCCTCCAGGCAGAGGCAGAACAGCGCGGTCTCCACCTCCTCCAGCGCGGCGGCGTTGCCGGGATCGGCGGCGAGCAGGTCCCGGCGGCTCGCCGCCCATTCCGCGCGGGCCTTGGTGGTGAGGTGCCCGGCGGACGGTTCGAGGGCGGGGTCCGCCTTCATGATCGTGCGCAGGCCGCCCATGAGCTCGTCGAGGGAGTGCGGCCGCCCGTCCGGGCCGATCACGTCCATGCGGATCATGTTGCCGCGGAAGAACACCAGGATGTGCCGGGCCCGGGACGGGCCGGGCCACGCGTCCGAGTACGGCGCGCGGACCGTGTCCTGCTCCGGGCCCGGGATCCGCGTCGCGGAGAACAGGGCCTTGTTCTGCTCCATCGACAGCGGCCGCCCGCGCCGGGTGACCGGCGGGACCCTCTCCTCGTCCAGCCGCAGCTTGTAGTCGACGGCGCCCGCGACGAGCCCGGCGGCCCGCTCGACCTGCCCCTCGCCGGTGTCCTTGAAGAGGAAGAAGAAATTGGCGTTGAGCGCGATGCGGTCGCGGCGGCCCAGGTACCGGTACGGCCAGAAGGTGTCGAGCCAGCTGTGCACGCCCTCGCTCGCGTCGTAGCGCTCCAGTGCCGCGTGCAGCGCGCGGCCGGGGCCGTCCGGGCGGACGAAGGAGGCCAGCGCGGCCTCCGTCCGCGACAGCTCGTCCGCGGTCAGCAGGGGCGCGCACCATTCCAGGAACCGCTCGCCGCTCGCGTCGAGCGTGGGCAGGGGGACCCGGGGCAGGTCGTCCTCGTTGCCGAAGGTGCGGAGAGAGGGCTCGGGGCTGGCGTTCACGTTCGGTTCCTCGATCTGGCTCGTACGGGAAGGGAGGGCGGCGCCGCCCGGCGGCGGGCGTTCGCCGGGCGGCGCCGGTGCCTGTGCCGGTCAGCCGGTGCGGGGACGCGAGACGTAGAGCTGGGCGTAGAGCCAGCCGTCGGTCTCCAGGCCGCTCGGGTCGGCGCCGACGTCCGACAGCCGGTCCAGCACGAGCGACTGCTCCTCCGCGGTCGCGAACCGCCGCTGCCGGAAGAAGCCGTCCCGGCGGACGCTCTCGTACCCGGCCTCGGCGAGGCTCTCGGCGATCGCGTCGAACGGGAACATGCGCAGGACGAAATGCGCCATCCAGGGCCGCCGCCCGTCATGCGACTCGACGATGCGGGAAATGGTCCGTTCGGTGACGTAGCCGAGGCATCCGGTCGAGATGACCAGGTCCGTTTGGGCGAGCTGGGCGCGCTGCTCCTCCGTCGGGTCGTCGCCCTCCAGATCGGCGTGGACGGCGCCGTCGAGAAAACCGGCCTCGGTCGCGTAGGAAAGGGCGTTGTCCGAGGCGTCCAGGCCGAGGAAGCGTGTTCGGTTCGCATGTTCACCGGAGCGGACCAACTCCCGGTCGCGGGTCAGCAGCATGCCGCGTGTGTGTCCGTTGACGTCGCGGCCGCTGTAGCGATCGTACAGGTCCGCCATGCTGGCCCCGTATTTCACGAGGGCCGCGTTGATGCCGTACGAGCAGCCGATGTCCAGGACGGTGGGGACCGGGACACGGAGCACCTCCCGGTATTCATTGATAAGTCCGGTAAAGTGTGGTTTGGCCAGTTCCGGAATGATGTAGCCGAGCTCGCGCAGCGTGCGGAAATAGGCTCGGGGATCGGGCTGGGTGTAGATGTGGTCGAGCGAGATCTTTCCGGTCGTGTCAACGCGCATGATCGCGTTCCTCCTGGAGCGGCGGTGGATCGAACGGCGGGATCGGCTCGTCGTCGGACAACCTGCTCGTCCGGTGACCGGCCGGCTAGTCCAGCAGCCGGTCGATCCGGACGGCGCGTCCCTCGGCCGCCGGGTGCTCGGGCAGTACACGGCCGAAGAGCTGCCGTGTGCGCTCGACGCTGCCGATGACTCCGGGACGCTCGCTGTAGGCGAAGATCGCCGTATGACGGGCGGTGGCGCCCCGGACGGTGCTCACACGATGCAACGAGTAGCGCCCTTTGAACAGTTGCAGGTCGCCGGGACGCAGCGTCAGCCGCCGGATCAGATGGCCTCCGCCGCCGGTCAGGACGCTTTGGACGTCCTGAAAATTCTCGGCGTCGGCGGACCTGATGTTCGGGCAGTACTCGAAGGCGCCGCCGTCCGCGGGGCCCTGGGTCAGCAGGGTGACCGTGAACTCGTTGGTGTCGAAGTGCCAGGGGTGCTCCATTCCCGGGTTGACGACGTTGAGGCACAGCCCGGACAGCGGGTCGGCCAGCTCGTGCACCCGCGGCAGCCCGAAGCAGCCCGCGACGAAACGCCGGAACGGCTCGCTCGTGTAGAGCCGCCCGATAATGGAATCGGCGGGAATGTGGTCGCGTGCGACGAATGCATTGCCTCGTTTGACGGTAATGCGTCCGGGGTGGTTGTCCGGCAATGGCGAGTTCACGTCGATGTTGTAGGCGTTCACCGTTTCGACGCCGTAATGTGCGCGAGGGGCGAGCGCCGCGCATTCCGCCCGCAGGGCGCCGTGCAGATCCGGCCGGATGAAGTCGGGAAGCACGCAGCAGCCGGATTCTGCCAGCTCGGCCCGGGTCCGGGAGACGACGGCCGCCCAGGCGGCGCCGCCCGGGTCGGCGAGCGGATATCGCTCGGTGTCCACCGCCCGTCCAACGTCCCGGGCTTCCGCAGTGCGCATGGCGATCCTTCCGAGTGGTGAACCCCAGTCGGGTTCTAGCACACTGATTGGGGCAATTCATGAGGGGGTTTTCGGACCGGGCTTATCGGCCGCCGATAAATAACGGGCGTGACCTGTGTCTTTGCACGTTCCAACTTCTCGTTCCGCCACGGGACCGGGACCGCGCGGTGTGGTTCATCTCACGCGGAGGTCACCTGCCCGGCACCGGGACGCCCCGCTCCGTCCCGGCCGCCGGCCGCCGGTCCGCCTGCCCGCCGGGCCGAAGTTTGATCGACTTTCCGCGAACCATCCCTTACGCAGGGGCGTCACCCTCTGGTGGAATGCCTGGTCGAGGACGAGCAAGGGGAGCGCGGTGGCGGATTGGCGGCTGGCGGAGTTCATCGAGGACCGTGAACTCGGACGCGGCGCACAGGGGCGGGTGGTCCTCGCCCGCCACGCCGGGTCCGGGACCCCGGTGGCGATCAAGTACCTGGCCCACGGTGACGCGGCGGCCGTCGCCGGGCTCCGGGCCGAGGCGCAGATGCTCGGCCGGCTGACCAGCCCGTACGTGGCCCGGCTCTACCGGTTCGTGGAGAGCGGGCAGGGCGCCGCGATCGTCATGGAGGCGATCAACGGGGCGTCGCTGAAGGACGTCCTCAACGAGCACGGGGCGCTGGCCCCCGAGGCGGCGCTGCTCGTGCTGAAGGGCTCGCTGCTGGGGCTCGCGGCGGCGCACGCCGTCGGGGTCGTCCACCGCGACTACAAGCCCGCCAACGTGGTCGTGCAGGGCGACGGGCTCAGCAAGCTCGTCGACTTCGGCGTGGCCGTGCTGTCGGGGCAGGGGTCGTTCGCGGGGACGCCCGCCTACATGGCGCCCGAGCAGTGGCGCGGCGAGCCCGCCACCCCGGCCACCGACGTGTACGCGGCGACCTGCGTGTTCGTGGAGAGCGTCACCGGACGGCGGCCGTTCGCGGCGGACGGGCGCGCCGCGCTGATGAACCAGCACCTGACCGCCCCGATCGACCTCGCGGACGTGCCCGGCCCGCTGCGTCCCCTCGTCCAGGAGGGGATGGCCAAGAGCGCCGAGGAGCGGCCGCCCGGCGCGGCGGCGTTCGTCACCCGGCTGGAGTCCGCGGCGGTCGCCGCGTACGGAACCGACTGGGAGCAGCGCGGCGTCCGGGCACTGGCCGCCGCGGCCGTCGCTTTGGCCGCTCTGTTCCCGCTCGGCGCGCTGGCGCTCGCCCCCGGCGCCGCCGGAGCCGGGGCGGGCGCCGCGGGGACGGCGGGCGCCGCGGGGACGGCCGGGTCCGGCGGCGGCATGGGCGCGGCCGGGACCGCGGGCACGAGCGTCGGCAAGGGGTTCCTCGCCACCGCCGCGGGCAAGGGGACGCTCGCGGTGGCGGGCGCGGCCGTGGTCGCCACGTCGGCGACCGCCGCGGTGTACGCGACGAAGGACTCGCCGAAGCAGGACCCGCCCGTGGCGAGCGTGAACATGGCGGCGCAGACTCAGACGATCGGCGACGTCCAGGTCACGAACGCGCAGTACATGAAGATCAGCGGGTTGGGGGATCCGGCCCTGGAGCGGCGCATCAACGAGACCCTGCGCGGGCCGCTGGACCGGCTCATCACGATCGGGAAGAGCAACAGGACGTTCTGCCGGGGCCGTCCCACCAAGGTCTACACGACCGCGCGCGCCGGGCTGCGCGGCCCGCGGCTGGTGTCGGTCCGCTACTTCATGCTCTCCGACTGGTGCCAGCAGGCGGACGGCGCGCCCGGCGGCGAGGTCGTCACCGTCGACCTGCGCACCGGCCGCAGGCTCACCGCCGCCGACGTCTTCCGTCCCGAGACGCTGACGGCGGCGGGCGTGGCGCGGCTCCAGTCGCTCGTCAAGCAGCGCGTCGGCCGGGGACGCCTGTGGTCGCAGTGCTCTCCCGACGCCAAGTTCAAGCCGGACGACTTCCAGCCGAAGAAGTCCGACGGCGAGGCCATCAAGGGGATGGAGACCGCTCCGCCGGTGCTCAGCGCGTTCTTCACCCCCGGCGAGTTCCAGCTGTCGTGGCTGCACGGGGGCAGCGACGGCTGCGGCGATATGGACTTCGGCGCGCCCTACGCCGCCGTCCGCGACCTGCTCAAGCCGGAGATCGCCGCGCTGCTGCCGCGCGCCTGACCTTTGGGGCGCCCCGCTTGGGGGTAGGAGTCGTCCCCGAGAGGTCGGCATGGTGCGCGGGCGCCAGGATGGGAAGGCGATGGAGCCGAGGGGCGAGCGGCTGCTGAAGGACCTCGTGGCGGCGAGCCACCTGATGTCCCTTGAGCAGCTGCCGGGCGTGGTGGCCGGGCACGCCGCGCACGCCGGCCTCAAGGACGTGCTGATCTACGTCGTGGACCTCCAGCAGAACGTCCTGCTGCTGCTCACCGGGTACGGCGTGGACGCGGCGGGCGACCCCGGCGCGGAGGCCGCCGAGCTGCGCGTCGACGGCACCCTCGCCGGACGGGCGTTCCAGAGCGTGCGCGCGGTGACGGGCCAGACGGCGGACGACGGCACCTGCCCCTGCTGGGTGCCGATCCTCGACGGCACCGAGCGGCTCGGCGTGCTGCGGGTGACCGTCGAGCGCGACGACGACGCCGCGATGGAGGACGCCGAGAGCCTGGCCGGCCTGGTGGCGCTGCTGCTGGTCAGCAAGGGGCCGTCCAGCGACTCCTTCTCCCGGCTGGTCCGCACCCGCGCCATGACGGTGTCGGCGGAGATGCAGTGGCGGCTGATGCCGCCGATGACCTTCGCCACCGACCGGGTGGTGATCGGCGCCGCGCTGGAGCCCGCCTACAAGCTGGGCGGGGACACCTTCGACTACGCGCTCGCCGGCGACACCGTGCACCTCGGCGTGTTCGACGCCATGGGCCACGACACCGCCGCGGGCCTGACGTCCAACCTGGCCGTCGCGGCGTGCCGCAACAACCGGCTCCAGGGCGCCGGGCTGGTCGAGACGGGACGGGCGATCGAGGAGGTGCTGGTCGAGCAGGACCAGTCCGGCCGCTTCGTCACCGCCGTCCTGGCCGAGCTGGACATCGGGACGGGCATGCTGTCCTGGGTGTCCTTCGGGCATCCCGCACCGGTGGTCGTCCGCAACGGCCGCTGGGTGACGACCTTGGAGTGCACGCCGGCGACCCCGCTCGGCACCGGCCTCGGCGTCGAGGCGACGCTGTGCCGCGAGCAGCTGGAGCCCGGCGACCGGCTCCTGCTCTACACCGACGGCATCGTGGAGGCCCGCGACCCGGACAAGCAGGAGTTCGGCCTCCAGCGCTTCGTCGACTTCATCATCCGCCGCAACGCCGACGGAATGGCCGTCCCGGAGACGCTGCGCCGCCTCGTCAACAGCATCCTGGAGCACCACGCGGGCCGCTTGGACGACGACGCGACCGTCCTGCTCCTGGAATGGCTCGGACCGGCGCCGCCCGCGAGCGCCGCCGAGGCGACCGAGCAGACGTGACATGAGGACCACCCGGACAGGGGAACGCGCCGGACGCCCTCCGATCGAGGGCACCCGGCGCGCTCGTCCACGCCTTGCGGGGTCAGGCGTCCGGCACCGCGGCGGGAGCGGGGCCCTGCACGTACCGGACGGCCATCCTCACCAGGCCGCGCAAGAGCTGGAAGAGGATCAGGGCGAGGCCGACCAGCGGCAGGAACAGCAGGACGATCTGCAGCCCCGAGGAGAGCAACTGGAGCGGGTCGGCCCCGGACGCGGCGGCGGAGGCCAGCCTGCGCGTCATCCGCCAGTCGGTCTCGGCCAGGCGGGGGACCTGCGAGACCACCAGGCCCAGCTGGAGGAGCAGCACCGGGATGACGGTCAGCACCCAGAGCGTGACGAACAGCTGCGGCCAGCGCTTGAGGTCCCCCAGCCGGGTGTCCGCCGGGCGGCGCAGCAGGGTCCGCTTGAGGATCGGCCCGATGTACTTGAACAGGTCGGGGATGCCGACCAGGTCCGACATGATGTAGTACCCGTCGAACCGCAGCGTCGGCAGGAGCTGCTGGATGATCTCGAAGTTGACGTAGAGGACGGCCACCAGCAGCGGCTCGAACCCGGTCTGCAGGTACGCCAGCGTCAGCCCGACGATGAAGATGCCGTTGAAGTAGACGCCGGCGAGGTCGGCGCGCAGCCGGCCGCCGCGCCCGAGCCGGTACGACTCGGTGATGTCGGTGTAGAAGGCGGGCCACACCAGGTAGATGCCGCACCCCATGGCGCCGGGCCGGACGCCGCCGTAGCGGCACGCGGTCGCGTGGCCGATCTCGTGGAACGCGCACGACGCGACCCCGAGTCCCATGATCAGCAGGATGCTCACCGGGGTGAGGATGGCGTGCTGGAGCGCGTCCGCCATCGACCGGGCGGTGTTCACCCAGACCTCGGCCACCGTGATGGCGGCGACCGCCAGGACCATCACCACCGGCCGGAACAGCCAGGCGAGCAGGCCGCCGACGAACCAGGTGACGGACGCGGGGAACACCGCGATCTTGAAGCGCAGCGCCAGGAACGGGTCGGCCTTCACCCTCGGCGCCGCCGTGCCGTCGCTGTAGGTGGTGACGCCGAGCGGGGCGAGCTTGCGGTCGACGAGGTAGACGATCTGCTCGGCGGACAGCCGCGCGCCCGCCGCCTCGGTGACCGCGCCGGCGACGCGTTCGAGCGCGCCGCCGGCGTCGCCGTCGCCCGCCAGGTGGCGGTGCTCGTGCAGCGCCTTGACGACGAGGAACAGCAGCGGGGGGAGCCGGACGAGCTGCCGGTTGGGCAGGCTGACGAGCTGCGGCGCCTCCCGGTATCCCGAGTTCTTGAACTCGCCGACGAGCTCGGCGCCCTCGGTGAGCGTCGGGAGGGTGAGCGTCGCCGGCGGGCCGGCGCCGGCCTTGGCCGGGGTCGCTGGTGTGCTCATCAGTGGTGCTGGACCACGGTGCCGGGAACGCAGGTCAGCGAGGAGTAGGGCGCCTGGGCCAGCAGGCCCGTCCCGAGCACGCCGGCGGTGCCCGGCGAGTAGGTGGCCTGGCAGGCGTAGACGATCGTGGTGTCGCCGGACCCGTGGCCGCCGCCCTGCGGCATGGCGGTGGACAGCAGCAGCCGCCCCGGCAGGACCTCGGCGTCGAGCCGGTCCAGGTCGGCGTAGGTGAGCGTCTGAGGGTGTGGGTGGCTCATCGGTTCGCTTTCGGATTGTTCGGAAAGAGGGGGAAGGGCTGGCGGGAGAACGCCAGCCCTTCCCATGCGGGTGTGCACCCGCGGCCATGCCAGGTCGGATCAGTGACCCGAGACCACCGAGCTTCCAGAGCAGGTGAACGACTGGTTGGGGTTCTCGGAGCTGAGACCCAGGGCCCCGATGAGACCGCCCTGCGAGTGGTTGATGTTGCTCTGGCAGTTCGGCACGACCGCGGTGGTGCCGCCGTGGCCGCCGTGGCCGCCGTTGTGGTTGAGGTTGAGGTTGTCGTTGTCGGTGCCACCGCCCACGAGCAGGGTGGAGAGCACCGCGCGCTCAGGCAGAACCTCGCCGGCCAGCTTGTCCAGCTCGGTGTAGCTGAAGGACTTCATGTGGTTCCTTTTCTTCCTTGTCACGCCCGGATCTCAAGGTGGATACCGGATGTCCCATACCTCGCCCCGGGTCGAAGCGAGGTAGCTCTACGTATAGCAGATGTGACTCATGGTGGCCAAGTAAGCGGGTTCCGCGCCCCGTCGTGTCGGCTTCCGGATCGCTGGGTAGGCACAGGTCGTTCGCGATCAGAAGGAGTGGCATGTCCGAAAACAGCTTCAGCATCGACGTGGCGGCGATCCGGGAGCGCGCCCGCCAGAAGATGACCGACGGGCCCGTGACCGAGGGGTACCGGCGCAGCGCGCAGGAGGTGGTGGGCGTCCTCAACGACGTCCTCGCGACGGAGATCGTCTGCTGGATGCGCTACAGCCGGCACGCCATCAGCGCGACCGGGATCGACCGGGCGCAGGTCGCGGCGGAGTTCAGCGAGCACGCGGACGAGGAGCGCGACCACGCGATGCGGGCGGCCGAGCGGATCAGCCAGCTCGGCGGGGACCCCGACTTCGACCCGAAGACCATCGCCGAGCGCGCGCACACGACCTACGAGACCTACGACGACAACGACCTCAAGGGCATGCTCGAAGACAACCTCGTCGCCGAGCGGATCGTCATCGAGTCCTACCAGGAGATCATCCGGTGGCTCGGCGGGGGCGACCCCACCACCCGCCGCCTGATGGAGGACATCCTGGCCGAGGAGGAGGAGCACGCCGACGACCTCATGGACCTGCTCGGCAACTGACGCACCCGGCGCCCTTCGTCCCCGAAGGCGCGGCCGCATGATGGGCGTCTCTTGACCATGCATCCCGGATCGGCGGGTATGCGGCCCGTATGGAATTCGGATACACCCTGCTCTGCGAGCAGACACCGCCCAAGCAACTCGTCACCGACCTCGTCGAGGCGGAGGCCGCGGGATTCGGCTACTCGGTCATCTCCGACCACTACTTCCCCTGGCTGGAGGACATGGGCCACTCCGCCTACGTCTGGTCCGTCCTCGGCGCCCTCGCCCAGGCCACGGACCGCATCCCGCTGATGACGTTCGTGACCTGCCCGATCATGCGCTACCACCCGGCCGTGGTCGCGCAGAAGGCCGCCACCATGGGCGTGCTGTCGGACGGCCGGTTCACGCTCGGCCTCGGCGCGGGCGAGAACCTCAACGAGCACATCGTGGGCCGCGGCTGGCCGTCGGTCGACGTGCGCCACGAGATGTTCGCCGAGGCCGTCGAGATCATCAAGGCCCTCTTCGGCGGCGGCTACGTCAACTACGAGGGCAGGCACTTCAAGGTCGACTCCGCGAAGCTGTACGACCTGCCCGACCAGCCCGTCCGGATCGGGATGGCCGCCTTCGGGCCCCGCGCCGGCCGCCTCGCCGCCCGGCACGCCGACGTCCTGGTCTCCGATCAGCCCGTCGGCGACGTCGTCCGCCTCTTCAACGACGAGGGCGGCGCGGGCAAGCCCGTGTACGGTCAGATCCCGATCGCCTACGGCACCGACTACGACGAGGCCAAGGAGCGGGCCCACCGCACGTGGAAGTTCTCCGCGCCCGGCTGGAAGGTCATGGCCGAGCTCCCCGGCCCGGTCAACTTCGAGGCGAGCACGAAGACCGTCCGTCCCGACGACGTCGCCGAGTCGGTGCCGTGCGGCAACGACGTGGACCACTACATCCAGGCCGTCCAGCAGTGGGCGGACGCGGGCTTCACCCACATCTCGTTCTGCCAGAGCGGAGCCGACCACCAGAAGGAGTTCCGCACCTGGGCGGAAGCCGAACTCCTCCCCGCCCTCCGCGAGCGCTTCCCCTGAGCGAACAGCCTCGGTAGAAGCCCGCTGATCGGCCGGGCCATTCCGGACGCGGCCGATCGGGCCGCCGTAACCCTCCCTGATTGATAGGTTGCATCGATCGCAAAATGAGCCGATTGAAAGGTGAACCCTATCGAACGGGCCCGTCGTACTCCTGGCTGTACGGAGGCCGCACTGAGACCGCGGCCCCCGGCTTCCCAGAGACCAGGGAGTATGCAATGTCCGCGAACAAGATTTCCGCCCGCCGCCTCACGGCCACCGCCCTCATGGTCGGCGCCGCCGGAGCGCTCGGCCTCGGCGCCGCCTCGTCCGCCGGCGCCGCCGCCGCGCCCGCCAAGGTCACCGTGAAGGTCGCCCAGAAGGGCAACTACACCGCCACCGTGTGCGTGGGCGACATCCTTGAAGCGCGCTGCACCGAGGGCATCCGCAAGGGCCAGACCAAGACCTTCACCGTGGCGCCCCCGAAGGGCAGCGCCGTCAGCGTCCGCGTGGTCGTCGACGGCGGCGGTTCCGCCGAGAAGTCGGTCGTGAGCAACAAGACCCAGCTCAAGTTCGAGACCGCCGGCAGCAAGGCCAAGCCCTCCGTGAAGCAGGCCTGACCCACCCACCGCCGAGTCCCGCTCCACTCGGCCCGGCCCCGCAACCCTGCCTGGGGGTTGCGGGGCCGGCTTGCCGGCGGAGTTCGTCAGCCCAGGTCGTGGCGCGATCTCGGATCAGCTCTCGAAGAGCCTCCAGGCGGGTAGGCGATGGGCCTTGCCGTGCCCGTCGTCGACGAGGTCGCGGCGGCGGAGCATGAGCCGGAGGTGGCGGGCGGGGTCGCCGTCCTCGGGTGGGCCCGAGTCGAGCAGGACGGCGGTGGAACGGCCGCCCGTCCGCACCAGCGCGTCGACGGGGTGACCGTTCGCGACCAGGCCCAGTTCGATGGCGGCGTCCGGATACTGGGCGGAAAGCGAGACGTAGAGGCGTTTCAGCTCGTCCGGAGTGCGCCCCTGTCCGGCGGCTCCTTCGGAGCGGGACGCGGTGAGGAGGGCGGCGGCCACGCCTGACCGTCTCTCCCAGAGCCCGGCGTCACCGACGACGATCAGGTGCGACCGGGCCCGCGTGACGGCGACGTTCCACAGGTTGAGCTGGTTCTCGATCCAGCGGATCGTGCCCTCGCGCATGCTTGTCGCCGCGACGAGAGAGAAGATCATGACGTCGCGTTCGCCGCCCTGGAAGGTGTGCACCGTGCCGACGCGCACGCGGTCCGTGGCCATCCGGCTCCGGACGGCGTCCGCCTGGGCCGCGAACGGGGTCACCACGCCGATGGTGGCGTCGGCCGGGAGCGTCTCCAGCAGGTAGTTCGCGGACTCGATGACCTTGCCGACCTCGGCATGGTTGACCCAGGAGCCGCCCGGACGCTCGGCCCGGCCTTGCACGTCCGACCAGAGGACCGCGCGGCGGCCGGGCAGGTGGGGACGGCCGCGCACGTCGGTCAGGATGTTCAGCCCGCCGCCGTAGAAGCGCTCGTTGGAGAAGGCGGCGATGTCCGGATGGCAGCGGAAGTGCTCGTCGAGCAGAAGGCTGCGGCCGGTGGCGCGCTCGGCCGCGTGGAAGGCGGAGTGGCGGCGGAATGCCAGGCGGTACTTCTCCAGCCACTCGGCCCGCAGCCCCCGCTCCCGCCGGAACTTCGCCTCCCGCTCGGCGCCCAGGGTGGTGACATGCGGCAGCTGCATGACGTCGCCGATGATGAGCGCCCGCCGGGCGCGGAACAGCAGCGGCAGGATCTGCGGGATGGCGCACTGGCTCGCCTCATCGATGATCACGAGGTCGAACAGCACGGGATTCGGCGGGAAGCGGCGGGCGGAGAGGCAGGTAACGGCCCAGCCCGGCACGGCGCGGAGCACTTGGCCGACGGCCGACCAGTCGGAGCCGTTCATGCCCTGTGCCCTGATGAGCCCGGTGATGAGATCCTTCCCGTTCGTGGCGGACGTGCGGACCACGCTGTCGAGCAAGGTCGCCGAGGCGTCGCGCATACCGGTCTCCGCCGCGGCGAGCGCCCCGGCGAGAGCGTCGTCGTCCGGCCCGGCCGTCAGCTCGGCGCGCTCGGCCCGCCAGCCGAGCTCCGCGCGCCAGAAACCCGCGACCGACAGGCAGGCGGCGGGCGTGCCCGCGCTGGTCACGGGCACACCCACGCGACGGAGCAGGCGTTTGCGGCGCCACTCGCCCAGGAACCTGGCGGACGCGATCCGCTCGGCCCGCTGCGCCACGGTGTCGTCGCGGACGGTCTCGGCGAGCCGATCGACGGGCATTTGCAGCTCGGCCGCGTGCTCTTCGCGGGCCTCGCCGTGCTCGCGGAGCCTCAGCTCTGCGCGGACCGTGCGGTCTAGGGCTGCGCGCGCTTGCTCCAGGGTCTCGGCCGCGACGGTGAGGCGCATCCGTGCGGTTTGGACATTGCAGGCGGGCGGCTCTACCAGGCTCAGTGACTGGAGCGCGGCCGCCTCGGCCCTGGTCTTGTAGTCGGCCGAACCGGTGCGGACGATGCTGCCCGCGACCAGCTTCTCGCAGCGCTCCCACACCTCGTCCACGGCGCGGTTGTTCGTGGAGGCCACCAGGACCTTCTCCCCGGCGGCCTCGGCGGTGGCGACCAGGTTCGCGACGAGCTGGCTCTTGCCGGTCCCGGGCGGGCCGGTCGCCACGGTGAGGCGCCGCGTCATGGCCGCGACGATGACATTCTCTTGCGGCTCGTTGCACGGCAGGGGAGTCACTAACTGGACGTCTTCTCGCGCGCGCGCCGGGGGAGGCTCGGTCCGTTCGAGCGGGTCGGGGGACAGGGCGGCGAGGGCGGTGGTCCCGATCTGCGCGGCCTTGCTCTCCACGGTGTCCAGGTCCTTGAGGAGCTTCTTGGTGGCAGCCTCGGTCGCCCGGGGAACGGTGAAGAGGACGGCGGTGTTTCGGGCGCCGTCCCCTGGCGTGTCGATGTCGATTCGCCCGGCGAGGTCATCGGGCCGCGGCTCCTGGACGCACGGCAGCTCGTACTCCTCGGCCAGCAGGTTGCGGACGTCGACCGCCATCCGGTCGTGCTGCCCTGCGTGCCACGTGGGCTGGTAGGTCTCGGCAAGCCGCTCGGCCTCGTCCGCGCCGAGCCTCTCCCGGGCGAGCTGGGGATGCGGCAGCACCGGCCCGTAGGGTCGCAGGCGCATTCCCTCCTCGTCATGGACGAACTCCACGGCCCGGATGAGCAGCGGCGCGAACCTTGCCACGCCCTGGTGCCGTGTTCTGGACGCGCCCTGAAGCACCACGGCCGGATAGCCGGCCCAGAGTTCGGCGCCCTTGTCGACGGCGTCGACCAGCGCCGTCGCCTGCGCGGGCATGGGGACACAGTGATCCTCATCGAGATCGCCTGAGAGGAGCCGTTCGGCGCCGTCCAGGCACACGTATGAACTGCCGTGGGCGTCCACCCGCAGCAGCGGAGGCTCGGTCACGTCCGAGAGCACGCAATCCCGGTAGTACGCCAGCAGGTCGGGCCAGGTGGGCTGTGACCTCGCGGCCTTCTGGGACGTGGGCTGCGGGGACGCGCCGCCGGGAGCGGCGGCCGTTCCGCGGGTCAGCGGGACGAGTTGAGGCGCGGGGCCGAGCGGGCAGCCGGCGATGATGATCTGGTCGTCGACGCCCTGCGCCGAGTGGACGGGAATCTGCTTAGAGTCGTTCGTCCGCATTCTCCGGTTCACGTAGTCGAAGAGGTCGGCGACGGAGACATCGCCGGTCCCGTCCTTGCCGACCTTGCCCGTGCGCAGGGCCTCGACGATCTCGTGGGTGAACGCGGACGGGGCGGCGCCCTCCGGGAGGTCGGCACCCGCGTAGGAGTCCTCGCCCGCCCTGGAGGACGACAGCACGTACACCCCGCGGCTGGTCAGCAGAGCGCCCTCGCCCGACTTCGCGGCGCCCGGCGGCGGCGCGTCGGCGGTGCGCAGCCCCACCGCGAAACCGCCGCTGCGGCAGCAGTCGATCACCACGACCTTCTGCGGGGCGGCGCACTGCTCAAGCTGCTCGTTGACGAACCCCGCGCTCACCGCCGTTTCGGCGATGTGGTCGAAGTCGGTGTCCCGGGCGATGAAGTGGAACTCTCCACCGGCCTGGACGAGCCTCGTCCCGTGCCCCGACACGTACAGCAGGGCCAGTTCGTCCTCGTCGCAGTCGTCGAGGAACTCGGTGATCTCGTAGCGCATCTCGTCGGCGGTGAGGTCGGCGGCCGACCGCACCGCCAGGAACGCGCCGATCGTGCGGTGCTCCAGGACCTGCCGCAGCCGCCAGGTGTCGGCGCGGGCGGACGGCAGGCCGGCGAACCGGCCGTCGTCGTAGTTCTCGTTGCCGATCAGCAGCGCCTTCCGGCGCGTCGGCCGGCTCATTCCGTCCCGCTCCCGCCGTCGTGCCGGTCGAGGAACGCCAGGACGAGCCGCTCCTGCGCCTCGTCGGGGCTTCCGGTGATGGTGATACTGCCCGCGTCGCTTTTGATCTCGACCTTGCGCTGTCGCGCCCGCGCGCTCCACTCCTTGATCAGCGTGACCAGCACCCGTGACGCCTGCCCGCTGCCCGCTGCGGCGATGGCCCACAGCGCCAGCTCCCCGGCCTGCCCTCCCTTGCGAGCCCCGCCGGATGGTGCCGCCGCTTCGGCCTCCTCGGAGAACCCGGCCTCCAGCGCCTCGGCTCGCCGCAGCTCGGCAAGGAGGTCGCGGGTCAGGCGTTCCTGCCGCAACGTGTCGCCGTCCGTGAGCACCCGCAGCCGCCATTCCTGCTGCTCACGCCCCATAGCGCCCCCATCTTCCACCTTGCGGTCAGTTATAACGTCTTGCTCCGTACTGGCACGCTCCGTGATCGATTGTGACGCAACAGCGGTTTGACTGAGGCTGACTTCCGCGCGCCGGCGATGGCCGCAGTCGGCCACTGATGCGGTGCCGAGGGCACCGAGAAAGGCTCTCCGAAGGGATAACCATGTGTTACTGATCGACTACCTTGAGGGCGGGGAGGGAAGGTCACTTCGGGACTGCGCCGATCTGTTCCGGAGGCTGCCATGACGGAGAACTCGACCCTGCCCTCGACGATCGTCCGGCCCGGTGACAAGCGGTATCCGGCGTTGAGCCGCGGGTTCAACCAGCGGTGGATCGGACGGCCCGACTACGTGCGGCTGGTGCGGTCGCCGGAGGAGGTGCGGACGGCGCTGGAGAAGGCCGTGCGGGAGACGCCGGACGATCCGGAGCGGGCGCGGATCACGGTGCGGTCCGGTGGGCACTGCTACGAGGACTTCGTCTGCGGCAAGGACGTACGGGTGATCCTGGACGTGAGCCCGATGTGCGGGGTCTTCTACGACGAGGACATGAGGGCCTACTGCGTGGAGGCCGGGGCCACCAACTGGCACGTGTACAGCCACCTGTATCCGATCAGCGGCAAGGCGCTGCCGGGCGGGTCGTGCTATTCGGTGGGGCTGGGCGGTCATATTCCCGCCGGAGGGTTCGGGCTCCTGTCGAGGCAGCACGGGCTCACCGTCGACTACCTGTACGCGGTCGAGGTGGCGGTGGTGCGGAGCGACCGGACGGTCAAGCTCGTGGTGGCGAAACGCGATGACGAGGGCGAGCTCGGCGAGTTGCTGTGGGCCCATACCGGGGGCGGCGGCGGGAACTTCGGGGTGGTGACGCGGTTCTGGTTCCGGGGGCTGCCCGAGCCGCCCAGGCAGGTTCTGCTGGTCGGCCTCGCGTGGGACTGGAAGGACTTCACCAAGGACGAGTTCACCACGCTGGTGTCCGCCTTCGGGGACTACTTCCAGGACCATCAGGACGCGTCGACCGCGCCGGGGAAGCTGTTCGCGATGCTCAAGCTCACCCATATGAGCAATGGGCAGATCGGGCTCCTGGCCCAGGTGGACGTGGACGATCCGGACGGCCCCGAGGCGATGGCGGGGTTCATCAGGGCCGTCGACGGTGCCATCGCACCGAAGGCCACGCAGATGCGGACGGTGATGGGGGAGCACCTCGTCCACATGGAGATCCCGCGGGTGATGCCGTGGCTGACCGCGACGCAGGCCCTGAACGCGAGCGGGGAGAACCGCTGCGGGAAATACAAGTCGGCCTATCTGCGGGAGCCGTTCAGCCGGGAGCAGATCAACACGATGTGGGCGTATCTCGGGAAGGAGAAGTACACCAAGTACGTCAACAAACAGGCCCTCATCCAGGTCGACTCTTATGGCAGCGCCATCAACAGCCCGCTACATGACACGGCGGCACGGCAGCGCGACTCGATTCTGAAAATGCAGTACCAGGTCTACTGGACGCAGCAGGATCCCAACGAGCCCCAGCACATCGCCTGGATCCGCGACATCTACAGGGCGACGTTCGCCGGCAGCGGTGGCGTGCCCGTCATCGGCGACCGTACCGACGGGTGCTACATCGGCTACCCCGACGTCGATCTGAACGAGGACGAGTGGAACGACTCGGACCAGACGTGGGCCACGCTGTACTACAAGGACGCCTACCCCAGGTTGCAGGAGATCAAGACGTACTGGGATCCGCTCAACATCTTCGAGCACCGCCAGTCGATCCGGCCCCTCGTGAGCTGAACCCCGGTACGATCCGGGGTCACTGACGCCCGCTGCGGCGCTATTGCACACTTTGGCAATACTTGCGGGTGTGACGCCGGGGACAGTAGTTTCTTCTGGCGAGCGCCGGGCCGCATCGGCTGGGGAGTCCATGAAGAAGCGCACCGACCGGAAGATCGCCATCGCGGGGTCCGCCGCGGCGGCGGTGGTCCTGCCCACCGTCATGATCGGGCTCGTCCAGGCGGGCGTGGGCACCTCGTCCGGCAAGAAGGAGGCGGCCTCGCGCAACGAGACGGTCCCCTCCTTCGGGCCGCCGGCGCAGCCGCCGATGCCCTCGGTGCCGGCGCCCACCGCGTCCAAGCTTCCGAAGCTGCCGGCCAGGGCGCTGACGTCCAACCCGTTCCGGACGGGCAGCGGCTCGCCGAGCGCCGCCGACCCGGACCGCAACACCTCCCAGCACGGCAGGAGGCCGCACCTTCCGCCGGGCTCCGGGCGGTCGAAGTACCGGACGGCCGACGACGGCGCCAGGATCACCGCGGTCAAGAAGGTCAACGCGTCGCAGTTCGACGTCACGATCGCCTCGCCGGCGCTCGGCGCGGCGGTGCGGACCCGGGTGATGATCCCCAAGGGCTGGAAGACAAGGTCCACCCGCAGTTGGCCGGTCGTGTACGCCTACCACGGCGGCAACAACAAGTACACGTCCTGGACCAAGGACTCCAACATCGAGCAGGTCGCGGCCCGCTACAGCGCCATGGTCGTCATGCCCGAGGGCGGCTGGAACGGCTCGTACACCAACTGGTGGAACGGCGGCCGGGGCGGCATCCCCGAGTGGGAGAACTTCCACATCAACGAGGTCATCCCGCTGATGGAGCGCAACTTCCACGCGGGGCCGCGCCGGGCCGCGATCGGGCTGTCGTCCGGCGGCCAGGGCGCCATCACCTACACTGAACGGCATCCGGGGCTGTTCCGGTACGTCGCGTCCTACAGCGGTCCCCTCAACATCACCGCCCCCGGCATGCCGGCCATGCTGCTCTTCATGAACAGGGATTCGGGCACCGCCATCTGGGGCGACCCGATCACCAACCGCGCGAACTGGGAGGCCCACGACGGCACCGTCATGGTGTCCCGGCTCAGGGGCACCGGCGTGTACGTCTCCTCGGGCGACGGGCGCGTGGGCCCCTACGACAAGCCGGGCACGGCGCCCTGGGACGCGGGGCGGATCGGCGAGCAGCTCTCGGGTCAGATGAACACCAACTTCGTCAACGCCGCCAGGCGGGCGGGCGTCCCGGTCACCGCCAACCTGTACGGGCCGGGCATGCACAACTGGAAGTACTGGCGGCGGGAGCTGGTCAGGAGCTGGCCCGCCATCGCCGCCGCCATCGGCGCCCGCAAGTCCTGACCCGCCCGATAGCGTGGGCGCCGATGAAGGGCTTCGCTCGACGTGAGTTCCAGCTGGTGCTGCTGCGGCGCATGGCCGACTACCAGCCCGGCATGGTGGACGGGGCGATGCGCGCGCTGGACGCCTCCCGCACCGAGATGCGCGAGGTCAACGCCCGCTGGCAGCGCATCCTGCGGTCACGGACGTTCCCGCGCGGCCTGCGCCGGTACGAGGCGGTCCTCGGCCCCGCGGCCGTGACGGAGCGCCGGATCGGCGACGTGCGGTGCGAGGTCGCCCGGTGGCCGCCGCTGCCGCTCTGGCCCGGCCTGCGGTTCGAGATCATGATGGCGCCGGACGGGTCGGTCGCGCAGGAGTGGCTCGTCCGGGACGAGGACGACCCGGCGCCGCGCCTGGAGAGCGTCGACGACCTCGTCCCCTGGTCATGCGTGGTGGGCGACCTCGGTGCCCTCGATGGCCTCGACGGGCGCCCCGGCCCGATCACCCACCAGGACGGCGACGCGCCCAGCCGCTGGCACGTCACGTTCTCCGCACCGGACGGCTCCTCCTACGTGGCCCACTTCGTCTGGGGCCTCCTCCAGGAAGTGGTCGCCGTCTAGGACGGGCCCGGCGGAATCGGTGGGCCCGTCACCGGTTCTCGGGCGCGGAGCCGACCAGGGCCGCCGACACCGCCCGGCGCACCAGCCGGGGCGGCACCGTACCGCTCCTATGGGGCTATTGAGGGGTTGCCTGACGCTCATAACCCCGGTGGGGGCATAAGAGCAATGGATGTGTCCCTTGCTCAGCCCAGGATGCGGAAGACGCCGATGTCGTCGTCGTTGCGTCCGGCCGCCGTCGTCTGGTTCAGCGATGCCTCGACCCCGACCCACCCGCGGAAGCGGCCGTGGTCGTCCACGACCTGGATCATGGGCTTCACATGCGAGTTCCCCGTGTAGCAGCCCTGTTCGAGCGCGTCGGCGAGTTCGGTGTGCCAATGCCAGAGGGTGTCGCGCCGGTCCTCCGCCGCGGCGTCGGCGGGCGCGACGTAGTACACGGTGTGGACGGTCGGCTCGGCGTTGGTCTGCGCGCCCAAGCACCTTCCGCCGGCGCAGACCTTCCAGCGTGTGACCCAGAACGGCGCCCCGTCGCCCTCGTCGATGTATCCCGTGTAGCCCCCGCCGGGATCGAAGTCGGTCTTCCACAGGTGATGCCGGTGCACCAGGCGGCCGTGGTCGATGGCGGCGATCTCGTCGGCGGGCACCCGGGCGTCCCAAGGGGCGTTGCTGCCGTTGCCGAAACCATGCGTCGCACCGAAGTCGCTGTCGGCGAGCTCGGCACCGACGAGCCCGCCGTCCAGCGGACGGAGCGTCCAGCCCTCCCGGTGGCCGTCGTCCCATTCGATGCGCAGCTCGCGCCCGCTCACGCGATAGGTGCCGAACATTTTCCGCGCCGCGAACGTGGACTGCCAGCCGTCCGCCGTGAGCACGGCGCAGTCTCGTCCCGCGCAGCCGTGGGCCAGGACGCCCGTGCTGGCGCGCTTGACGCGGACGCGTTGCGTCCAGTCCCAATGCCGCTGCGAAACGCTCCCGTCGGACGCGAACGTGTACTGCCCGAGGCGGACCCAGTTGGCCGTCGATCCGGCATCGAGGCCGCCGACGGCGATGGCGAAGTTCGTCCTGCCCAGCGGCAGCCGCGCCGCGTCCGCCCGCGTGGTGAGCAGCGCGACGAGCAGCACCGCGGCACCGCAGGCGGCCGTCCGCGCGCCGAAAGAGCGCATCGACCTCTCCAGGACCATCGGCACCGACGATCAACGATGACCCCCGTCCCGGGCCGCGCCATGGACCGCCACCGCCCCGCTCCGCGGACTTGCCGAAGACCTTGCCTTCCGTTGGCGAGCGGGGGCCACGTGCTCAACGACCGAATTGAGGGGAGAGTCGCTCTAGTCGCGACTCAATAGCTATTTTTACGGCAAACTACGCCTTTGTGGGCGCGGCGATCCGAGAACTGAGTTTGCTCGAAGTTGAGATGACGAGATGCTTGGGTTTACTATCTGTTCCGACGTGTTCACATGCCGTGAATACTTGTCAATGCGACGAAAGGCGGTTCATTTCAGCATGCGTTTTGTCAGATTGGCTTCGGCCGCCGTGGGCGTGACGGCGGCCGCGACGATGGCCGGTGCCGTGCCCGCGACGGCGGCAACGTCCGTGTTCTACAGCAGCTCCGTCGCCGGGGGGTCCGGGCAGCTCAACGATCCAAAGGCCGGCCCGTGCTACACGGTCGCCACAGGTTCCCTCTCCGCGCGGAACAACACGAGTATGGTGGCCCACCTCTACACCGACCCGTTCTGCTCGACGTTGCGCATCCGGCTCGATCCCGGAAACGAAGTCGGCACGGTGTTCGGCTCGGTGCGCTTCAGCGCCGAGTGACAGGCGTCCTCATGGTGACGCCGCCTCCTCGGCGGCGTCACCATTCCTGATCACATAACGTGCGGCCACGGCGAGGCTTCGAGAGTCCATTTTGTCCCTTTATGTATCGATATTCTCGTTGCCTTCATGGCACAGGAAGTTGTCGCCGGGGTGACGTCCGCGTTTTTCGTTAGTGATCAGCCTCCGGTCGGGAAGCGCGGGATGTGAGGCCGAAATCCGGTCTTCGACGCTACGGCGTCGTCTGGTGCCCCGGGTATTTCCCGGGCCTGCCTGTTAGGAGGAACCGTGCTCCAGACAGTGACCGAACGCACCCCCGTCTCGGGCCTGGACGGTGTGGTGGCGGATCTGATGACCCCGCCGGAGGCGCCCATCAGCGACGCTCCGTCTCCCATCCCTGCCGTCGCTGCTTTTGTCGTCTTCGGCTCCTCGGACGACCCGGGCGACCCGGAGGAGTAGCGGTGGGAACGGCACAGGTCCCGGCTGACGGCGGGAGGGGCTGAGCACCGGTGGTGCTTGCTTGGCAGGAGAGGGTCGCCGGTGCGGTGGAGCGGCTCGCCGGTCTGATCCATCAGGCCGTGCGCCGTCGACAATGCGGTGTGCTGGCCGCGTTCGTGGACGGGGCGCCGCAGGAGGAGGCGGCGCTGGCCGCGGTGCGGGTGCTGGGGCCTGATGCCCTGGCGCCCGCGCTGCTGGCCGGGGTTTCGCCGTCGGGCGTGGACCGCGTCGTCCTCACCCGTGCCCTGGCGGCCCATCCCACCGCGGTCGCCGATCGCCTGGACGTGCGCTGCCTGTCCCAGGCCACGAGCGTCCTGTGCGCCGGTGAGGCCGTTACCGATGTCGGGGCCGCCGCGGACTGGGCACGGGCAGCGGCCGGCTGGGACTGGATCACCCTGTCCCGGCATCTGGCGTGGCTGGCGCCCATGGCGTGGCCGCGATTGTGCGACGCGGTCGGTGAGACGGTTCGCGCCCGTTCGGTGGACGTGGGCCGCGGTCTGGCACGCGCGATGCTGCGCCGTGATTATCCGACCGCGGCCCGGTTGGTCCGCTGGTCCGCGCTGGCCTGCTGTCTGGGCGCCGACCCTGGACTGGACACCGGCGCGGTGACGCACCACGTGGATCTCTGCGGCGGTGCGAGCCCGCGCACGGCCCTGCACACCGAGCTCGCCCGTTGCCTGGCACCCGCCGCGGCGGAGGGATCGTGAGCTCGCCGACCGCGCCATGGGCGCAGGCGGCGCTGCCGCTGGTACGGGGTGCGCTCGCCTGGCTGCACCGCAACCGGCGGTACGGAACCCTCCCGCCGGGGATCACCGCCGATGTCAAGGGGCACGGCGAGACCTACAAGGCCATCGGCGAAGTCGGCCTGGTGTGCCGTATGGTGCTCCTCGCCGGTGCGGCCCTGCCCGCCGAACAGGCCCGGGCGCGGCGGTTGCTGGATTTCTGCTGGGCGCAACTGGGGTATGGCGACCTGCTGTTCGAACGCCAGTTGCGGCACACGCTGGTGACCGACCCGGTGGAGATCTACGCGCACCTGGCCGCGGCCGGCTACCGCCACCAGAAGCTGGAGGAACTGGCCGCGCATTGCCACCGCCTGCGGGGCGTCCAGGCCGTGGAGCAATATCCCAACCGCCGCCTGGCCGTGGCCAACGCCCTGCGCAGGCTCCGACTGCCCTCATCGCAGGACTGGAACGCGCTGACCGACCGCACCTGGCTGGGCCACACGCCCGAGCCATGGACGCTGGACTGGGACGCCGCCTACTGCCTCACCCACACCGTCTACCACCTGGCCGACTGGGGCTGCCGTCCGGACGGAATCCCACCGCACCTGGTCGACTACCTCCACCGCTGGCTGCCGGTGTGGCTGGATGTCTGGACCGAGACCCGGCACTGGGATCTGGTCGGCGAGCTCGTCGCGGTGGACGCCTGCCTCCCCGAACCGCATTACCCTCTGGCCGCATGGCGGGCACTGGCCGCCGCGCAGCACGCCACCGGCTACGTGCCCTGCGAAGGAACCCCCGAGCCGCAGGACGAACCGCAGGACGAGGCGAAGGTCTTCCGCCGCCACCGGCACACCACCTGCGTCACCGCGATGGCCGGCGCGCTCGCCCTGCGCCGCGCGAGCGATGCCGGACCCTGACGGCGACCGACTGGTGCGCGCGGTGGCCGGTGCCGCGGACCGTCACGGCGCGGCCGTGGTCGCGGTGACCCGGCAGGGGACGACCAGCGTGCACTGTACGGGACTCGCCGACCCCGCCCGGGGGCTGCCTGCCGACCAGCGGACACGGTTCGAGATCGGTTCGCTCACCAAGACCTTCACGGTCCTGCTGTTCGCCGTCCTGGTCGCCGAGGGCCGGGTGGACCTGCACGAACCACTCGTCCGCCACCTGCCCGCCGACACCCTGCCCGCCGACCCCGACGCCCAGCGCATCACCGCCTACCATCTGGCCACCCACACCTCCGGGCTACCCCACCACCCACCAAGGCTGCGGCCCTGGAATCTGCCCGTGCTCACCACCAATCCCTACAGCCGTTACCAGCGTGAACACCTGTTCGCCCACCTATCCCGCGCCCGGCTGAGCCATCCCCCCGGCACCGCCACCGCCTACTCCAACCTGGCCGTCGGCCTGCTGGGGCACCTGATCGAAGACGCCGCCGGCGACACCTACGGCAACCTGCTGCGCGAGAAGGTCCTCACGCCCCTTGATCTGACCGACACCACCGGCGACCCCGCCCTTCCGCAAGCACTCGGCCACTGGCACGGCCGGCCCCGTCCGCCCAACCGCGTCCCGGCCATCCCCGCCGCCGGCGGCCTGCGCTCCAGCGCCCACGACCTCACCCGCTACCTTCACCACCTCATCGAGCCCGGCGCCGACCTGCCCCGGCCACTGCGCTCGGCCCTGCACATCGTCCTGCACCCGCCGGCCGACCCCGGCACACCCCTGATATGGCACACCCGCACCGTCCACGGCCGGGCCCTGTACTCCCACCCTGGCGGCACCCGCGGCCACAGCGCCTTCATCGGCTTCTGTCCCCGAGCAGCCGTCACCGTCGTCGCACTGACCAGCAACGGGCACACCCGCAAAAGCACCTTCATCCGCGATTCCCGGCGCCTGCTCCGCCACCACGCGAGCACCTGAGCTTTGAGGATCAGGAGAGGCTCGGTTCGCGGGCCTCCGTCGCGCGTGGGGGTTCGCGGAGGAGGAGGGCGCGGGCGAGCGGGCGGGGGAGCCACCAGTTCCAGCGGCCGAGGAGGACGACCAGCGCGGGCACGAGCATCGCCCGGACCACGGTGGCGTCCAGCAGGATCCCGATCCCGAGGGCGGTCGCGAAGACCTTCACCTCGGTGCCCGGCGTCGCGGCGAGCGAGACGAACGCGAGGAAGAGCACCAGCGCGGCGCTGGTGACCAGGCGGCCGGTGCGGGCGATGCCGGACACCACGGCGCCCGGGGTGGAGCCCGCGGTGTCGTACTCCTCCCGGATCCTGGCCAGGATGAACACCTCGTAGTCCATGGACAGCCCGAACAGGAACGCGAAGACCATGACGGGCACCCATTCGGTGAGGGCGCCGGTCGCCTCGATGCCCCACACCGGCTCGGACAGGTACCCCCGCTGCCAGGCCAGGACGATCAGCCCGAAGGTCGCGGTGACGCTGAGGAGGTTGAGCGCGACGGCCTTGACCGCCAGCAGGACCGACCGGAACGCCCGGACGAGCAGGGCCAGGGTGAGCAGGACGATCAGCGCGAGGGCCAGGGGCGCGTTGCCGTAGACGGCGTCGACGAAGTCGCGGCCCTGCGCGGCGGTGCCGCCGATCCGCGTGCCGGGGACGTCCGCCATGGCGTCGCGCACCTCGGCCCGGACGGCGGCGCCCCGCGCGGAGCTCGCCGTCCGGTCGACGAGGACGGTCACCAGGCCGGTGCCGTCGCGGCGCCAGGACGGGCCGGACGGTGCCAGCGCGGCCCTGACCCCGGGCACGGCGCGCGCCCGGCTCGCGGCCCGTTCGGGATCGCCTGCCAGGGCGTACTCGGGGCTCAGCACCCCGGAGCCGACGCCGGCGGCGGTGAGCCCGTCGAGCGCCTGCCGCGCCGGCCCGGACGAGGCGGTGGCGGCCGGGGCGGGCGCTCCGAGGCGCATCCCGAAGGCCGGGACGACGAGGGCCGCCAGCAGCAGCGTCGCGGTCGCGGCCGTGAGCGCCGGGTGCCGGACGACCAGCCGCGCCCAGCGTTCCCAGCGCCCGCGGCCGCCGCGCCGGATCGGGGCGCGGGACCCGAGCCGGGCGAGCCGGGGGCCCGCCGTCGCGAGGACGACGGGCAGCAGCGTGATCGCGACCAGCACGCTGAACAGCGGGACGAGCAGCCCGCCGTACCCCATGCTGCGCAGGAACGGCACCGGTAGGACGACCAGCGCGGCCAGGGCGACGGCCACGGTGACGCCGCTGAACACCACGGCCGATCCCGCCGTGGTCATCGCGCGCTCGACCGCCGTGACGTCGTCCGCGCCCCGGGCCCGCTCCTCCCGCCACCGCGTGGTGATCAGCAGGGAGTAGTCGATGGCCACCCCGAGCCCGATGAGCCCGACCAGGAACTGCACGACGAACGACACGTCCGACACCGCCGTGAGCCCCCAGATCGCCAGGAAGCAGGCGAGGATCGCGATCACGGCCATGAGCAGGGGCAGCACCGCCAGGGCCGAGCCGAACACGACCGCGAGGACGACGAGCGCGCCCAGCCCGGCGACGGTCAGCTCGGCGAGCAGCCCCGGGCCGCCGGCCTCGCTCGACTGGACGAACAGGGCGTCCGTCCCGGTCACGCGCACCGGGGCGCCGCGCACCCGGACGCCGGCGGCGGCGCGCTCCACCGCCGGAAGCGACCGCGCGTACCGGGGATAGGTCTCGACGGCGGACGGGTAGAGCAGCGCGAACGTCGTGCGCCCGTCCGCCGAGACCAGGCCGCGGTCGCCGGTGCCGGGATAGGACGCGATCCTCGCCCCCGCGGCGATCCGGTCGAACGCCGCCGCCAGGTCGGCGCGGACGCCGCTACCGTCGACGGTCGTGCCCTGGGGCAGCGTCACGGTCAGCACGACGGGATCGGTGGCGCCGCCGTTGCCGTACGTCCGCAGGACGTGCTGGTTCGTCTCGTAGGCGGGACGGCCGGGCAGCGCGCCGAAGTCGGAGGTCATCGCGCCGATCGCGGGCGAGGCGGCGGCCGCCCCGGCGACCGTCACCGCCAGCCATCCGAGCACGACGAGCAGCCGATGGCGCAGGACCCAGCGCGTGAGCCGGAGAAGGAACACGATACCACTCCTTGATAGAGTTGTTGGATCGCATCCTATCTCGATTATCTGGAGTTTCGATTGTCGAATGAATATTCTGAGCCGCCGGGCGTCCGCGGCAGCTCCGAGCCGCACCGCGCCCTGGTGTTCGCGACGCTGGACCTCGGCGCCGACATCGACACGATCGGCCAGGTCGCCGCGTCCCTCATCGGCATCAACCAGACCGACCTGATCTGCCTGAACGCCCTGTTCAGAGACGGCCCGATGAGCGCGGGCCGGCTCGCCTCGGTGATCGGCCTCACCTCCAGCGCGACCACCACCGCCATCGACCGGCTGGAGCGGGCGGGCTACGTCCACCGCCGCAACGACCCCGCCGACCGCCGCCGGGTGCTGGTCGCGGCCTCCGAGGACGGCGCCCGCCAGGCGTTCGCCCTGTTCGACGGCCTGCTCGACGCCCTCGCCGCGCTCGCCGGCACCTACACCGAAGAGCAGGTCGCGCTGCTCACGGAGATGATCGGCAGGTTCCGCGAGATCATCACGGCCTACACCGGCGAACTCCGCTCCCGAGAGTCCACCCACCGCCCCCAACGCCCACACTGACCCCACCGCCGCAAGGCGTTCACGACGTCCAAGGGCGCGTGTCGGCCAGGATTCAGCGCGGTCCGTGACGCGGCGGGAACCGGCCGGAGCTCAGTGCGGCGAGGTAGTTCCTCAACATCAGGGGCGGCCTGGCCGCGACCATGACAACGCAGCCGACCACGAAGGCTCCCCATCCTCCGCCTTCTCCGGCCACGGTGGCGGCGAAGGCGGCGAGGAGACCGACGACCCATGTCCCGACCGCGAAGAGGACAAGGGGCGGGACCGGCCGATTCATCAAGCCCATCGCTGAAATGACCACCAGAAGAGCGCAACTGACGGTCGCTGTGACACAGGCGGCGAGGAACGGCAGCATCGTGCGGGGAAAGTCGTCCACGACGAAGATGAAGACCGCGGACGCGATGATGCCGACCGCCGCGAACCTCACCAGGCAGAGCCAGAGGTAACGGCGGACGACCGCGGGGTTGGGAGGCGTCCGGTGCAGCCGGACCCGCGGCGCACGCGCACGGTTCACGACTCGGGCACGCCGGACGGAGGCCACTTGCCGCCCGCCAGGTGGTCATTGCCGTTGTTCTGCGTGCGGAAAGTGCTCGCCGCGTCCGACATCTCACTGACCGCATACGCGCCGGCGGCGATCACGGCGACGACAAAGGCGGCGATGCACCCGGCCGCGTACAGCAGGGCGGGGATCGCCCCGACGATGCTGACGACTCCGATGATCGCGGCCATGAGTGCGCCGATGAGCGTCGCATAGGCGGTACCCACGGCGATCCAGAAGGTGATGATCGCCCAACGGCACTTGTTCAGGGCCTTGCTGACCTCCGCCACCGTGGCGGCATACTGGCGAAGCGCGGAGCTCTGCGGAGCGTTCGGTTCCAGTACCTTCTTATACTGCTCGGCCGCGTCGCCCTTCCACTTGTCGTCCACCTTCATGTAGGTCTCGGTGAACTTGCCGGCCTGGGCGCTGACGGGGCTTTGAACCTTGTCACTCAGGTTCGTTCCCGCGTCGTTGAGCCGTCCCGGGTCACCGGGCTCCTGAAGATAGGCGTCGATCTCATGCCACATCTTCTTGCTGAGTTCGACCACCTTGTTCCATGCGGCCACGAGAGGCTTGACGAGGTAGGACAGAAAGCCCGGAAACTTGCCCAGTAAGCCGTTCACTTTATCGTTCAGTTTTTCGAATGATACGTTGACCGTGGATATCTGGCTGTTGATATTCCCCATCAGCATACTGAACTCGGTCATGTTAGAACGTCCACCCCGCCTTGATCCTGTTAACGAGTTCCTTGTTCTGCGCCTCCGCGCCTTCGTAGACGGAGATCACCTTGCCGAGCTTGCCCTCGACGTCCCTGAAAACGGTGTCGGCCTGGTCGGCGAGACTTTTGAGGGTGTCATTCAGGGTCGCATAGGTGGTGTCCGCCTGACCTTTGCGGCCAAGGTAGCCGAACGCGGTGCTCAGGTCCTTGACGTCCGCGACCATCTTTGCCGCCTTACGCATCTCCTCGGCGGCATCCTTCCACGTCGCGGTGTCTTTTCGCATCTCGTTGAGGCGGGCTTCGAGTTCACTCATGGATCAACCCCCTGGGAAGCGGAATCCAAGCCTGCTGGTCAGGTCTTGCAGCTCCTGTGTCACCTGCGATATCCGCTGCAGGCCGGGGAGCGACCTTGACGCCGGCTCCGCGGAGTTCTTTCTTATCGCGCTATTCGCCGCTTCGAAGGCGCTCGCGAACTCGTTGGTGATGCGTGATTCGTCCGCGGCTTTCAGCCAACCCTGATGTGTGCTGACGCCAGTGATCGTGTCGTTGGTGATGTACATGACCACTCGGCCGGACTCGCTCCTTACCTCTTCTTGGTCCGGCACGGCGGAGTCCATCTCGCTCTGAGCGATTGTGAGCGCCTCGGTGAATTCGGCGAAAAGGAGATTGGCCTGGCGCAGCGCCGAGTCGGCGTCGATCGTTGGTTCGGTGCCGGCGCGAGGCATCGGCGCCGAATGGCCGGCCGGTGCGGGGCGGGGGTCGTCCATGGCGGAGAGCATTCCAGTGACTCTTGCCATCACGGCGTTGGAAATGGCCTCCGAGACGGCCGGATCGAAAGCCTCGATCGCCAGTGCCTTGCGCCAGGGACGACGAAATGAAATGCCTTCGAACGAGCCGTCGGCCGCCAGCGTGACTCTGATCGTGCCGGAGTGGTCCTCGCCCGTGAAGGAGTCTGTCGTGCTCTGCGTCGCCTGGAGGAGGCTGGTGAGCCCCTCAAGCTCGGCCAGAAGCTCTTGCGCGCCACTGAACAGGGAAAATGGCTCCACGGGTGGAGGGGGAGGCTCGATGGGAATGGTTGAACCCCCGAACAGCGGGCGCTCCGCAGAGGTCTCCGTACCGGTGAGTCGCGGGTCGGCGGCTTCAGTCCCCACGGAGGCGGCAGGGCTCTCTTCGTGGTGGCCGGCCTTGCCTGACGCCAGACGCTCCTGTACCTCCTCTGCGTTACGCGGGGCGAAGGATATGTCGGTGTTGAGAAGAGCGTTCAGCTCGTTGGCGCTGTCGTCTTCAGCGGCCATCGTGTCCTCCGGGAGCAGGGAGCGCTGCCAGAGACCAAATTAGCGGGCACGGAGCTGGGACTTCAACACCATCTTGACTGAGGTTTTCTCACGAAAATAAGTTCCCGTTAACGGGAACTTGATGGTGGCAGCGGTCCAGTGTGCGGAATCGGTGCTGTTCTCGTCGTTGTGGGAACCGGATTCGTGTTCGGGGCGTCTAAGGGCGCGTGTTGGGCCGGATGCGTTGGCTTCTTGTCGCGGGGCCCCTTGCCGTCTCGCTGGTGGTCGGCCTTTTCGCCGTCGGTCACCACTACACGTGGTGGGGACCCGAGCCACCGCGTGATCCCGGCGCGCTCGTCCTGCGGATCCGGTTCGTGAAGGGCATGGGCTCGCCGGTCGACCGCCCGGTCCCCGACATCTCCGTCTACGGGGACGGACGCGTACTGTCCACGGCGATCGATCTCGACGCCTCGCCTGCCCGCCAGGTCGTGCGGGACCAGCGGCTCACCCGCATGGCGTACCGCCGGATCTACCGCGACGCCCGCCTCGCCGGGCTGGGCACGGCCCGCACGTTCCGCAGTGACGAGCAGATTCCGGACGCCGGCCCCACCGTGATCACACTCCTGGCGGACGGCGGGCGCCACGTCTCCACCGTGCAGGCGGGCGCCGGCGGTGTGCGCGTCTGGATGGTCCACCGGCTCGCCGGCCATCTGCGGTCACTGCCGCGCGGCGACCTCGCACGTCCGCCGGTGGTCTACCGTCCGGCCCGCATGGCTCTCGTGGCGTGGCGGCTTCCCGCGAGCGCGTCGGGCTCCGAAGATCCGGTCACGCCCTGGACGCTGCGGCCCCTCGCGGCGGGGCAACAGGCGACCTGCACGCTCCTGGCAGGGCGCGACGTCGAGGCCGCCGCGCGGCTCGCCGGTTCGGCTCCTTCGAACACCAGCTGGCGCAGCGGTGTGAACCTCTACGCCGTGGTCTTCCGGCCATTGCTGCCGGACGAGAAGGACTGCGCGGCGGTGCCTCCCGGCTGAAGCCGTCCCTACGACCCCGCGAACGCGGCCTGACCGGTCGTCCTCATCTGCGGGCCAGGTCGCCGGTGGCGGTGGCGCCGGCCGGGTCCGCGTCCCGCCAGGTGAGGTGGACGTGGTGGTCGGTGAGGGACAGGGTGATGGACGCCCTGGGCGTGCAGTTCCCCCGGAAGTTCTGGGTGAGCCGTTGCAGGAGGCGGAGCCTCTCGTCCGCGTGCGCGAGCACCTTCAGCTCGCCCGAGCAGCGCAGGGTGGGCGAGGTGACGTCGAAGCGGCCGCTCTTGCGGGCGACGTCGACGGTGATCTCAAGCTCCCACCGCTCGCCGGACGGGCGGGTGACGGTGCCCTTCCAGTGGCCGTCGAAGTCCGACTCCTGGTGCTTGGTGTCGAAGGGGTCGGGGAGCAGCCAGGCGCCCACGGGGACGAGGGACAGCGCGAACACGATCGTTGCCATGGTCTTGGCTCGGGTCAGCTTCATGGTGTCTGCTTCCGGGGGTCACGAGCGCCGGGCCAGCCGGTGCCGCAGCACGAGCCAGGCGGCGCAGGCGTAGACGGCGGTCAGGGCGAGGAGGATTCCGAGTTCGGTGAGCATGAGACCGGTCCGGTGGTCCCAGAGGCCGTCCGCCGGGGCGGTGATGGACAGTTCGCGCATGTCGGTCGTCGCGGCGAGGGCGGCGGACGACCAGCGGGACGGCAGCAGCATGCTCACCGCCGACAGCGGGGACCGGCCGGACAGGTCCAGCAGGCCGCCGCCGAGCGCGACCTGGCAGATCGCGGTGGTGGTGGCCAGGCCGACGGCGCGTTCGAGGGTGGACGCGCTCGCCGAGATGAGCAGGCCGAGGGACATGGAGGCCAGCGCGGCGCCGGACAGGCACAGCGCCAGGTCGGTGTCCGGGCCCACCAGGAGGAACGCGTCGCCGGGCGGCCGGACGAGCCGGAACGCGGCGGCCGCGATCAGCGCCTGGAGGACGGCGAGGACGCCGAAGACCAGCGCCTTGGCCGCGATGACGGCGCCGGGCGACACCCCGGCGCGCTTCTCGCGGTGCAGGATCGGGAGCTGGGACACCACGTCGCTGTAGGTGATCGCCTGCCCGGCGAACACGCAGGCGGTGATGAGGATCGTGAGGGCCTGGACGCCCGGGGTGTTGTTCTCCTCGGCCCCGCCGCCGAGCCCGTCCGGGGACGCGCCGAGCGCGGCGAGCACGCCGCCGAGCGCCGGGACGCCCGGGAGCTGGGCGAGGGCCAGCGGGCCCCGGGCCCGCAGGAGCGCCAGCTCCCGCCCGGCCAGGACGCCGATCTGGTGGAGCACCCGGCGCCGGGGCGGCTCGGGGCGCAGGGACGGCGGCGGGTCCGCCCGCCGACGGGTGCCCGCGAGGGCGGCCGCCTCCCTGGGGACGGGGCCGTCGAGGAAGGACGCCGCCGCGGCCTCGGGCGTGCGGTGGGCGGTCAGCATGAGGTCGGCGTAGTCGTCCTCGCCGAGGGCGTCCAGGGCGGACGCGGTGTCCCCGAAGTAGAGGGGGCGGCCCTTGGAGCCGATGACCAGCGTCTTGCCCGCGCCGTCGAGCTGGTCGGTGGAGTGGGTGGCGACGGCGACGGTGCAGTCGTTGCCCGCGATGTCGCGCAGCAGGCGCATGACGGACCGGGTCCGGCCCGCGTCCAGGCCCGAGGTCGGCTCGTCCAGCATGAGCAGGCGCGGGCCGCCCAGGATCTCCACGCCGATCGAGACGCGCTTGCGCTCCCCGCCCGAGAGGGTGCGGATCCGCTCCCGCATGAGGTGGTCGATCTCCAGATGCCGCGCGATCTCCTGGATCCGCGCACCGCGCTCGGCCGGGGTGGTGCCGGGCGCGAGCCGCAGCCGGGCGGCCTGGTGGAGGACCTGCCCGACCGTCAGGCTGTCGTGCAGGTCGTCCCGCTGCGGGACGAACGCCACCATGTGCCGGATCTGCTCGGCCTCGGTGGCGAGGTCGAGCCCGGAGAACAGCAGGGTGCCCGCGGTGACCTCGACCTCCCCGAGCAGCGCGCTGAAGAGGGTGGACTTGCCGGCGCCGGACGGGCCGACGACGGCGAGGACCTCGCCGGAGCGCAGCACGGCCGACAGCTCCTGGAGCGCGGGCCTGCTGCCCGACCCGCGCGTCCGGTACGCGGCGCAGAGCCCGCTGATCACGAGGGTCGCGCCGGTGGCCTGGCGCGTCTCGCGGAGCGCGCCGGGGCCGTCCAGGGTGAACGTGCTGTACCCGATCGTGAAGGAGTCGCCGGGGCGCAGCCGGGCCCACATGACCCGCCGCCCCCGGACGAAGGTGCCCGCGCCGCGCCCGGCGTCCCGGATCTCGAACTCGCCGTCCGGCCTGCGGTTCAGCGTCGCGTGCTCGGCGGCCACACCGAGGTCGGGGACGTCGATCCCGGCGCCGGGCCCGTTGCCGAGGACCGTCCTCGCGCCGATCGCGTGGGTGCGCGTGCCGGTCCCGTCCCGGCGGAGCGTGGACGGCACCCAGCCGACAGGCGGCGCAGGCTTCGGGGCGGGCGGTGTCGGCGGCTCTGCGGCGGGCGTCGGCGGCGCAGTCGGGCCCGGCGGCGCGGCGGCCGGGTCCGTGTGGCTGAGCGTCAGGTCGACGCTGGACGAGCCGAGCCGGAGGGTCACCTTCACGTCCCTGGTGGACCTGAGGTGGATCACCGCCTCGGCGCGCGGCTCCCCGTCGACCGTGGTCTCCTCGACGCCCGGGTCCGGGATCATCATCCAGTGGCCGATGTGGCGCAGCCGCGCGACGGGCGCGGAGAGACCGGCGACGTCGACCCGCACGTCGCAGGACTCCGCGCCGCCGATCGAATGCTCGCGCGTCGGATCGAGCCTGGTCACGGCGCCGCGCACCGTGACGTAGAGGGGTTCGGGCATCGACGGCCTCGCTTTCGGCTCAGCGGTTCAGGAAGGCGAGCACGGCCGCGATGAGCAGGACCACGAGGACGGCGACGACGAGCCGCGCCGGGACCCCCTCGCCGGACGGCGCCGGAGCGGGGGACGGCGCACGCCGCGGCCGGGCGGTCGACGTGAGGTCGGCGCCCCCTCCGAGATCTTGCGCCCAGGGCTGGGCGGGGGCGGGCGGAACGGCCCCCTCCGGCAGCCACAGCCTGCGCATGCTCTCGTCGGTCTGGACGTAGAGGGCGTTCGGCGTGACCATCGCGGGCCACGCCGAAGCCTTGTCGCGCAGCAGCAGGCCCGCGCCCGGGACGTCGTGTCCGGCGCAGAGCCCCACGAGCGTGTCGAGCGTCCGCGTCTGCATCAGGGACCGGAGCCGGTCCGGGTCGGGCGCGGGGCACTCCAGGTTCTCCTGGAGGCACCGGACGACCATCCACGCGAACTTGTACAGGTCCGTCCGGACCCCGAACGGCTCCGGCGTCGGCGTCTTCCAGATCTCCGGGTCCTGCGGGAGGAGCGCGGGGCGGCCGGTGAGCGGGGCGCACGCGTCGCAGTCGATCAGCATCACGTCGGCGGTGTGGGCCTCGTAGGAGAACATGGCGTTGAGCGGCTGGAGGTCGCCGACCGCGTACCCGCGCTCGTGCAGCCACAGCATCGTGCCGCAGAAGCGGGCGAGGACGGCCAGCTTCACCGGCGCCTCGTAGTAGCGCAGGCCGAGCTTGTCGGCCTGCGCCGCCGGGCGCGCCAGCGCCGACAGGTGTCTCGGCCTGGGCCGGCTCGTCCCCTTGTGGACGATGACGTCGGTCATCGTGTCGGGGGCGGGCCGGATGAGCACGCCCTGGACGGCCTCGCCCTCCATCACCAAGGCCCGGGGCCAGGCACAGCGGACGTCCAGCTCGGCGCGGTCCGCGTCGCTGAGGTCCAGCCGCCACGCGACCATCGCGTCGAGGGGCTTCAGCGCGACCGACGCGCGGACGTCGGGCGTGTACGACTTGAACAGGTACGCCCCGCCGTCCGGCGCGATGCACTCGACCAGCTTCGTGGCCTGGCCGCCGCCCGGGACGGACGTGCCGGACAGCACAAGTTGGTCTATCTGAATGAATCGGGGCAGCGCGTCCATACCCGTCCTTAAGCCTGGAAGTCCGAGATGTTTGGCCAGAGGGCCACGACGGTGCGGTCGTCGGTGAAGGTGGCGCGGCGGAAGTCGACGTCCCGGGCGAAGCCGAGCAGTTCGGGAGGCCGCCGCCACTCCTTCGCGAGTACCTGCGACAGCTCGCTGCCGTGCCCGAGGCCGTTGGCGAAGCCGTCGGTGGTGAGCAGGAGGACGTCCTCGGGTCCCCACGTGACGGACACGGTGCGCAGATCGTCCAGCCCGGGTGGCAGCGCGGCGGTGACATCGTCGCGGACGGGTCCGCCGGACGCCCGGTCCGGCCCGAGCACCAGCGCCCACTCGCCGGTGCCGGTGCTCAGGCGCAGGACGGGCGAGTCGCCCACCCCCGCGCAGTGCACCGTGCAGCCCGGGGCGGGCTCGGCGGGGGCGATCAGCACGGCGAGGGTCGTGCGCGCCGGGCGCAGTCGAGCCTCGCGCAGCTTCTCCAGCGGACGGGTGTGGGCGGCGATGTCCACGGCCACCTCGGCGAAGATCGGATGCCATTCGCGCGGGTCGAACCCGTCCCGTCCGGCGAGCCGCCGCGCGATGATGTTGACCGCCGCCGCCACGGCGGCCTGCGCGGCGACCTCGGCGTGCGCGGAGTTGCCCACGCCGTCCGCGACGGCCGCGATGACCCAGCGGCCGTCGTCCGAGGCGCCGACGAGGAAGGCGTCCTGGCGCGGCAGGCCCCGCTGCATGTGCCCGCTGCCACGGCAGCTCGCGGCCCGCACCGTCACGCGGCCCACGCCGCCGCCGTCCGCCTGGAGGCTGGAGCGGCCCGCCAGCACGGTGGTGGGCAGCAGCACCGACACGGTGCTGGGCCTGCGCTCGGTGTACCGGACGAACCGCGCGTCGGCCTTCTCCGGCTCGCGCCAGGCGGATCCCCGCTCGCGCTGCGGAGGCGGGATCTCGCGATTGCCTTGCCGGCGGCTCTCGTCCTCCTGGCGCTTGGGGCCGTTTTCCTGGCGCTTCCGGCGCTCCTGACGCTTCTGGAATGGCCGGGGCCTGCCGCGCGGCCCGTCCTGCGGCCTTTTCGGCGGTCCCTTGAGCGGCTTCTTCGGCGGCCTGCTCGGGCGGCGCGGCCCCGTCCCGGGCCCGGCGGACGGCCCCGGCAGGGTCTTGACGAAATTCAGGAACGCGGCCAGAGCGAACATTCCGCTCATGAACGCCAAGATGAACTGTGCGAACCCCACCCTGATCTCCCGTTCCCCCGGCCGTCAGCCGTTCGAGGGCCCGCAGGCCCAGTCCATGCCCTCGGGGACGCGGATCGACAGCTCCCCTTTGGAGACGGACGAGGAGATGCTGATGAACAGCGTCTCCATGAGCGCGTCGAGGACCCGGCTGACGTCCATCGACCCGGCGGCGATGAAGGCCAGCCGCCGCTTGCCCTGCTCGGTCGCCACCTTGCACAGCACCCGCCGCTGCGCCTGCCCGAACCCGAAGGCCACCAACTGCGGCCGGTACGCGAAGTCGGGGGCCACGAGCCGGTCGCGGGGCGGCAGCCAGGCGCTCTCGGGCTGGTTCGCCCTGCCGACGTACGGGATGCCGTCGGTGAGGAAGAACACGGCGGGCTGCTTCAGGTCGTAGGCGGAGGACAGGCGCTCGCAGTCCTCCTCGATGCGGTGGCGCAGCAGCGTGAAGACACTCGCGTAGTCGGTCTGGTCGCCCTTGTCGAACGCCTTCAGGTCGTAGACGTCGCGCGGACGGCTCAGCGGCAGCAGGACCTCCGCCGTGCTCGAAAAGGCGATCACGCTGACGAGCGCGGCGTCACTGATCATCTGCTCGGTCTGGACCCGGAACAGCAGTTCGGGCACCGCGTCGGAGAGCACTTCGAGCGGAATGCGTGCGGAGTTGTGGAATCGTGGATCCCACATGGTCTGCGACACGTCGCATACCACGTAGAAGGGGAAGGCGCGTTCACGGCCGCCGAAATCCAGCACCCTTTGTTCCTCTCGGGCTTCGGACCCCGCATATCGATGGCGCGTCAGCAGACGTGCGGGTTCTTCGGGCTGGTGACGACCGGTTGGCGGTCCGGTTGCCGCAGATGCGCGAGCACCAGGTCGCGAAGAAGGCGATAGGCGAAGTCGTCGGTACAGGAAGCGGGAGCTTTTTGTACGTTCGCGAGCGCGTGCGCCGCCTGGCCCCAGGCGCCGGCCTGGTTCCGGGTGACCGCGAGGCATGCCTGGGCGAGCCCTCCGTAGACGACCTGCCCGGGGGCGTCGCCCTTGACGGTCAGGCTGGGCATGGCCTCGCAGTCGCGGCTGTTGACCACATCCAGCCACTGCTGGTTCGGGCGGCCTTGCGCCGGATCGCCCGGCGGGTCGGCGGCGACGGTCGCCCACGCCACGGTCTCCGGTGAGGCCGCCCCCGGCTCCGGAGCCGGAGGGACGGTGGTCCCGGCCTCGGCTTTGGGGGACTCTTCCCAGGCCACCGCCATGATCCCGCAGAGCGCCGCCAGACAGCAGAAGATCAATGCCGCGAGGGCGTTCGATGGTCTGCGAGAAAGGTCCATTAACCGCTCCGTCCGGCGCCGTGCTCATCGTCCCCGTGTGTCCGGGCGGATGTGCGTTCCATCAATTATGGAGCAGTGCTTCTGACGATGTGAAGGCGATCGGGGCGGCCGAGCGAGTAATACTGCACAGTAGACGATGATTCCGGGGAAACCCGGACGGGGAAACACGGGGGGACGATCATATTGGTCGTCTGCCGGGGGCCTTTAGTTGTCGTCCTGGCCGCATCAGGACGCACCCTTTTTCACGCGCCGGGCCGAGGCGATCAGTCGCGCATGACCTTCTCGATCATTTCGCGGCTCGGGCCGGGGGAGAGGGCGACCTCCTCGATGCGCTCCCAGGTGCGGGTCAGATCGCAGCGGGCCAGGTCGATGCCGAGCGCGGTGTGCACGACCGAGATCCGGTCGTCCATGGCCGGGAACTCCAGCACGTCGAAGGAGCCGTGCAGGCCGGCGTGCGCCCCGACGCCGGCGGGGACGACGCGGACGGTCGTGTGCCCGTCCTCGGACAGGCCGAGCAGGTGGTCGCACTGGCCGCGCCTGATCTCGGGCGGCCCGCCCGTCAGCGCGGACTCGCAGACGATCACGTCGAGGACGCGCGGGACCCCGCCGGGGCGGTGCCGCTGCCGGCTGGCGAGCAGGTCCCACTCCTCGTCGGCGTCCACCTGCGGCACGTGGTGCTCGAAGCCGATGCGGGCATAGGGCTCCGAGCGCACCAGCTCCGGCACCACGGCGATGCCGTAGGTGTGGATGACCGTCGCCTCGGATTCCAGCGTGTACAGGTCGCGGACGAGCGCCTTCAGCCGTCCGGCGTGCGCGGCGAGCCAGGGCGGCCCGGACGGGCGGGACGCCAGGTCGATCACGGCGGTGCGCATCCGGTGCGGCGGCACGCCGTAGAAGTCCAGGACCTCGCGGGCGCGGTCGGGCGTGAGCCGCTCGAAGCCCGTCTCCACGCGGATCAGCCAGTTGGCGTCGCAGCACAGTTGCACGGCCGCCTCGTCGTAGGACAGTTCGAGCGTCTCGCGGATCTGCCGGAGCAGCAGACCGAGCCTTCGGGCGTTGATGTTGGGAGCGCGATAGTCGACCGGCATACCTCTATGGTGCGCTACGACGATGCGGTGTGCAGCGAATCGGTGACACTGAGTCAGTGGATCTCCCGCCGGGCGACCGTCCGGTCTCGGGAGCGGCCGCTGACCGCCTTCGGCGGGCGCCCGTTTGGCGACTGGGTGTCGCCGGTTGGCGACCTGTTGGTGCCGCTCTCCGCATCGGGCGCGGGTGTCCTGCCCGGAGGCGGCCATGGCGGCTTACCTTCGAGCCCCTGTTGTCGGCCTGTGAAGGACGTTCAGCATGAAAGCGAAGAGAAGACGGTTCGTGGTCGGTTCGGTCGTGTCGCTCGGCGCCGCGATGGCGTTCGCGGTGCCCTCCGCCGCGGGCGGGGCCGTCCTGAAAGCGGCTCCGGCGTGCACGGACGGGACGACCGTGCAGACGGACCGAGGACCGGTGTGCGGCACGATCGCCGGCGGCGTCAAGACGTGGCTCGGCGTCCCGTACGCGGCGCCGCCCGTCGGCGCGCGGCGCTGGGCGCCGCCCGAGCCGGCCGCGCAGTGGACCGCCCCGATCCAGGCGACGGAGCGGGGCAACCCCTGCCCGCAGCCGCAGGGGCTCGGACCCGGCTCGACCAACGAGGACTGCCTGAAGGTCCACATCGTGGCGCCGGAGAAGTCCGACAAGCCGCTGCCGGTGATGGTGGAGCTGCACGGCGGCGGGTTCAGGCTGGGCGGCCCGTCCGATGGGACGCACCTGGTCAAGAACGGCGGCGTCCTGCACGTCGGGGTCGGCTACCGGCTCGGGATCATCGGCTTCCTGGCGCACCAGGCGTTCGGGAAGAACGCCGGGAACTACGCGATCCAGGACCAGCAGGCCGCCCTGCGCTGGGTCCAGAAGAACATCGCGCGCTTCGGCGGCGATCCGAACAACGTGACCATCTTCGGAGCGTCCGCGGGCGGGTCGAGCGTGTGCGCCCACACCGCGTCGCCTACGGCCAAGGGGCTGTTCCACAGGGGCATCGCGCAGAGCGGCGAGTACAACTCGCTGCGGGGCGTCGACACCCAGTGGCAGCCGCAGGACTGCAAGGCCGTGCTGCCCACCGAGGAGCAGGCCAGTGCCGCGGGCGCGCGCTTCGCGTCCGCCCTGGGCTGTAAGGACGCCGCCGACGCGGCGGCATGCCTGCGCGCCGTCCCGGTGCAGAAGCTCCTGGAGCAGGCCGGTAACGGGATCGGGCCCGACAGGGGCACGCAGGGACCGGTCGTGGACGGCAAGGTGCTGCCCATGTCGCCCGGCCAGGCGTTCGCCGCAGGGAAGGTCAACGACGTCGCGCTGATGCACGGTGTCGACCGGGACGAGACCCAGCTCAGGGCCGCCAACACCGCCGCGGAGTACGAGGCGTTCGTGCGGGAGCAGTACGGGACGCTCGCCCCCGAGGTCTTCAAGCGCTACCCGCTCGCCCGGTACCCCGACCCGTCGGCGTTCATCGCCTACCGCACGATCGTCGCGGACTCCAACTCCGTCTGCCCGGCCCTGCTCAACGACGAGCGGCTCGCCCGCCGCATCCCGGTGTTCGCGTACCAGACCGACAACGCGGACGCGCCGCCGATGTTCTTCCTGGACAAGACGAAGCCGAACGGCTCGTACCACATCAGCGAGAGCCCGTTCCTGTCGCCGTTCCCCAACTCCCCGGAGCTGACCGCCAACCAGAAGGCGTTCGGCGTGCAGCTGACCGCCCAGTGGACGGGGTTCGCGCGCACCGGGAACCCGACCGTGGACGGCACGCCGTACTGGCCGCGGTTCACCCCGACCGACCCCGACGTGATGTCGCTCGTCCCGGCCGGCGACAGTCAGCTGACCAGGGAGATCTCCAGGCAGCACCACTGCGCCTTCTGGAACGAGCACACCCCGTTCCATCGCGGACGCTCCTGAATTGTCGTCCAATGTCGCCCTATTTGCCCTACCTGCCAGATGTCGTATCAACCTCTTGATCGCCGGTGAACTCATGGATTCCATGTGCGCATGCAAGCCACAGTGGTCGTGGTCGCCTGCCTCTGCGGGTTCGCCGCCGTGGACATCGCGGTGAGGGCGGCCGCGCGGCGCCGCGCCGCCCATGACGTGGCACGGCGCCGCGCGGCCGACATGGCGCGGAGCGGCCGGACCGATAGGGCGCGGAGCGGCCGGACCGGCGGGACGCGAGGCGGCGTTCCGGCCGACGTCGCGCGGGCCGCGGACGCCCTGCGCGGCGGGCTCGACGCCGAGGCGGCGGCCCGCGCCGCGCGGCACCTGTCCGCGACTCCCGAACTGGCGGGCGCGCTCGGCGAGCTCGCACGCCTCCTGCGGTCCCGGTCCGAGACCGCGGCCCCAGACCGTTCGCCCGGCCGGGTTCCGGCCGGTATGGCTCCGGCCGGGCGGGCCTCAGCCGCAAGGGGTTCGGCGGGGCGTCCCGCCGCCGGCACAGCCCCGGCCGGGCGGACTCCGCCAGGAACGCCGCCGGCCGGAATGGCCCCGGCCGGGCGGACCGCGTCCGGGCGGAAACCCTCGTCCCCGACGGCCCCTGCCGGGCGGACGACGGCCGGGGCACCTCCTACCGGGCGGACCGCGTCCGGGACGGCCCCGGCCGGACGCGGCCGGGGCCGCCGGGCGGCCTCGTCCCGCGACGTGCCGGTGGGCGACGACGTGATCCCGGCCGGGCTGGGCGGCGTCATCCGCTTCGTCCGGCGCTCGGACGTGCGGTACGCCGAGGCCCACGGCGACTACGCGCGGCTCTACACCCGCACGGGCAGCCATCTCGTCCGCGTGTCGCTGGCGGCGCTGGAGGAGGCATGGGGCGACGCCGGCTTCGTCCGCATCCACCGGTCGCACCTGGTCGCGCTCGCGCACGTCGAGGAGATGGTCCTCGAATCCGGCCGGTGCACGCTCCGCGTCGGCGGCGTGCGGCTGGCGGTGAGCCGCCGCAACACCGGCGCGCTCCGCGACCGGCTTGTCCGCGGTGCCCGGCCCGGTCCCTTATGACCCGGCGCCGCTCTTCATGAACCGGAAGGAAGTTCGACGATGGATCCGATGAGACGGGGCCGCCTGCGGCGGCCCGCCGCCGTGCTCGCCGCGGTCGGCGCGGCATGCCTGGTGGTGGCGTCGAGCGGGACGGGCGCCTCCGGGGGCCCGAAGACCGGGGACTGGCCGTCCTGGCAGAAGGACCTCCTCGGCTCGCGCCACAACCCGCAGGAACGCCAGATCACCGCCGCGAACGTGGGCGGGCTCAAGCTGAAATGGGCGTTCGGCTTCCCCAAGGGCGGTTTCGGGGGGCACAGCCAGCCCGCCGTCGTCGGAGACACGATCTACTTCGGCGGCGCGGACGGCAAGTACTACGCGCGTGACGCCAAGACCGGCGCCGCCAAGTGGGAGTTCGACCTGTCGACCGTCGGCACCGGGTTCACGGTGGTGCGGGACGGGGCCGCCGTGTCCGGTGGCAAGGTCTACTTCGGCGACACCCGCGGCTACCTCTACGCCGTGGACCAGGCCACCGGGAAGCTCGCCTGGGCCGAGCGGCTCGACGCCCACGCCAGCGCGACCGTGACCAGCTCGCCGATCGTGTACGGCGGACGGGTCTACGTCGGCGTGTCCAGCGGCGAGAACATCATGGGCAAGGAACACGCCTGCTGCACGTTCCGCGGTCATGTGGACGCCCTGAACGCCAAGACCGGCAAGCTGGACTGGCGCTACTACACCACCCCGGAGCCGAAGCAAGACGGGACGTGGCCCAACGGTGTTCCCAGGTACGCCCCGTCCGGTGCGGGAGTGTGGAGCACCCCGGCGATCGACCCCGCCACGCAGACGCTTTATGTCGGCACCGGCCAGAACTACACGGGGAGCGCGGGCAACTACGACTCGGTGCTCGCCCTGGACACCGAGAACGGCAAGGCCCGGTGGACGCGCAAGATGACCGACGTCGACACCTGGCGGCGCGAATGCTCCAGCCCCTCGCCCGAGGACCAGAAGTACTGCCCGAACCTGCCTGACGGCACCGCGCTGGACTTCGACCTGGGCTCGGCTCCCAACCTGTTCGCCGCGGACGGCAGGCGGCTGGTCGGCATCGGCCAGAAGGCCGGCGTCTACCACGTCCTCGACGCCAAGACCGGCGAGATCGTGTGGCAGCGGCAGCTGTCCAAGCCGCAGCCCGGCGGCGGGCTGACCGGCGTCCAGTGGGGGCAGAGCTACGACGGGCAGCGCCTGTACGTCGCGACGTACATGGCGAACCCGGGCACGCTGTTCGCGATCGACCCGGCCAACGGCCACATCATCTGGAACACGCCCAACCCGGCCGACGGCTGCACTACCGGAGGCGCGGCGCAGTACCCGAACGTCTGCCGTCTCGGCCACCCGCCCGCGGTGACGTCCACGCCGGGCCTCGTGTGGGAGGGCAGCACGGACGGCAAGCTGCGGGCCTACTCCGCGGCGGACGGCAAGGTCCTGTGGGCCTACGACACGATCGCCGACGTCCAGACCGTCAACGGCGGCGTCGGACGCGGCGCGGCCCTCGCCGGCGGGGGCGGCGCGGTCGTCTCCAACGGGATGGTCTACGTCCTGACCGGTGACACCTTCACCCGCTACCCGAGTGACAAGGGACTGGTCATGCTGGCCTTCGGCCACTGACCCAGAGACCGGGCGGCCTGCCGACCTACTGTGGCATCTCCCAAAGGCAGGCCGCCCGCCCCACTCCACCGTCGCCGCTCTACCGCCCGCCGCTCCGCCGCTCTATGCGAGGACGACGGGCTTCAACTCTTCTTCGCACCACTGGCGGAAGGTGGTGTGGGTGCTGTTCTGCGGAGTGCGCGCCACGCCGTCGTCCAGGCCCGCGTCCTTGGCCAGGAACATCTCCACCAGGCCCTGGCTCACGGCCTCGGACATCCCCGACCGGAGCAGTCCCGCCCGGAACTCCTCGACCGGCACCTGCTGGTGGCGGACCGGACGCCCCAGCACCTCGGACATGATGTGCGCCATGTCGTCCGGCGACAGGTCCTCGGGGCCGAGCAGCGGGACCTCCTCGACGCCGCTCCAGGAGCCGTCCAGCAGCAGGTCCGCGGCGGCCGCGGCGATGTCGCGGGTGGCGCAGGCCGGCAACCTGCGGTCGCCGGGGCCGCACGAGACGAACATCCCCTGCTCTCTGATCAGCTCGGCCTGGCGCAGCATGTTGTCCATGAACGAGGGCAGCGCCAGCGCCCGGTAGCCCACGCCCGTGCTCGCGATCAGATCGTCCAAGGCCAGCGCCGCCGTCACGTGCCCGGCGTCCGCGGCCACCGGGGTTCCGCGGCCGAGGGCCGACACGCCGACCACGCGCCTGACGCCCTGCTCCCGGAAGGCCGCGCACGCGGGCCGGCTGAAGCCGCTGTAGGCCGCGTCGGGTCCGGCGGCCCGCGGGTCCGGCGGCACCAGCCAGAAGACGGACTCGGCACCGGCGAACGCCTTGTCGACCACCTCGCGGTCGCCGTGCGAGCCTTCGACGACCTCGACATGCTCGCGCACCCCGGCGGGCAACCGCGCGGGGTCCCGCACGATCACGCGGACGGGCGCGACGGCGTGCAGGAGGTGCTGGACGACCCGCCGTCCGATCTGGCCGGTGGGCGCGGTGACAACGATCATTGAAGCTCCCGAAGAATAGGTGTGCGGAGATACCGTCAGTCAACGCCGCAGCCGGCCGAACCTGAAGGACCGATTCGGGCGCCATTGATACCCTGTGGGTATGAACGACCTGGAGGTCCGGCAGCTCCGGTATTTCGTGGCCGTCGCCGAGGAACTGCACTTCGGACGGGCCGCCGAGCGGCTGGGCATGGCGCAGCCGCCGCTGTCCCGGGCGATCCGGGACCTGGAACGGCAGCTGGGCGTGCGGCTGCTGGAGCGCACCACGCGCCGGGTCGCCCTCGCCCCCGCCGGGCAGGTCCTGCTCCGCGACGCCCGGACCGCCCTGGACGCGGTGGCGGCGGCCGCCCGCCGGGCCCGGCGCGCCGGGCAGCCCGAACCCGGGCTGCGCCTGGCGCTCAAGGCCGACTACGACGGCGGGCTGCTCCCGCAGATCCTCGCCGCCTACGAGGGCGAGGCGGACGCGCTGCCCGTGAGGCTGGTGCTGGGCGGGCGCGACGAGCAGCTCCCGGCGCTGCGCGACGGCCGCGCGGACGTCGCGCTGCTGCCCGCTCCCTCCGGCGAGCCCTTCGATGTGCGCGGTCTGGACGTCGAATCGCTGCTGACCGAGCCCCGCCTGGTGGCGCTGGCGGCGGCCGACCCGCTGGCCGCCCGCCCGTTCCTGCGCCTGGCCGACCTGTCCGGCCGGGTCCTCCCCGACGGCACCCCCGCCGATCAGGAGGGCCGTCCGGCCGGTGACGCTCCCGGCGGCGGATGGCCGCAGGACTCCGGCCGTCCGGGCGTGGAGGGAATCGCGCCCAGGCGCCTGGACCTGGCGCAGATCTTCAACCTGGTCGAGCTGGGCCGCCTCGTCTGGTTCCCGCCCGCCTCGCTCGTGCGGCGCCACCCGCGGCCCGACATCGCCTACCGGACGGTCACCGACCTGCCGCCGCTCACCCTCGCACTGGCCTGGCCGCGGGAGTCCCGCTCCCCGGCCCTCGCCGCCTTTGTCCGCATCGCCACCGCCACGGCCGAGGCCGCCCGCACCCCGGACCGGCCGGCCCGCGCCCTCCCGGCTCGGGCGCGCGGCGCGTAGAGTGCCCCGGCGGATCCGTCCGCTCGTTCACACCATGTACTGGTCGTGGCGCCGGTACAGCTCCGTCCACTCCTCGCCCGTGAGCGTGCGTCCGGTCTCCGCGATGTCGGCGAGCTCCTCGAAGTAGCCCTCGCGGGGCGCGCCGGGTGTGAAGAGCAGCAGCATCGCGGCGGGCTCGCCCGACTCGTTGCGGAACGCGTGCACGCCGCCCTCGGGGACGAACAGGAAGTCGCCCGGCGAGGCGTCCGTCCAGCCCTTACCGTCGTAGAGCCTGACCGTGCCGGACAGGATGTAGAACGACTCGGTGATCGTCCGGTGGAAGTGCGGGGACGGGCCGGACGGCCGCGTCCCCATCTCCCATCGGTAGAGGCCGAACGCCCCGTTGGTGGAGCCGCCCGTCCCCAGGTAGTGCACACGCGTCCCGGTGTGGACGCGGTCGGAGTCGCTCGCGCCGATGACCAGATCGGGACCGGTGTCCCCGGGGCGGAGCACCCCGCTGTTCTCGCCGCCTTCACCGTGGTAGCGGGCCTCCGGATACGACATCGCGTGTCTCCTCTCAAGACTTCGGCGAGTTACCGCCCCCGGCCGAACCGCCCCTGGCGAACCAGCCCTCCAGCCCGTCGAGCAGCCGCGCCAGCCCGAACTCGAAGCTCTCGTCCTGGTACTGCTCCACGTCGAGGTCGCGGTTCTCCTTCCACCAGGCGAGGAAGTGCGGGTACTCGGAGCCGATGCGCTCGACGTAGGGTTCCAGCCGCTCGATCATCTGGTGCCCGGTCATGCCGGTGTGCGCGGTCATCCGGCGGTACGCCGCCTCGGTCGTGGCCGCGCCGATGGCGTACGACATCAGGACCCCGCTGGCCCAGGCGACCTCGGGCCCTCGGAACCCGACCCCCGTCAGCACCCTGATCGCCCGGTCGGTCGCCCGCATCGAGTTGGGCCCGATGTTCGCCTGGACGCCGAGGATCCCGATGACCCACGGGTGGCGCAGGATCACGGCCCGCATCCCACGGGCGAAGTCGCCGGCGGCGGCCCGCCACCCCACCGCGGCGGCGTCCGGGACCTCGATCTCGCCCATGACCTCGTCGAGGACGAGTTCGAGCAGCTCGTCCTTGTGGGCGACGTAGAAGTAGAGGGACGTGGCCCCGGCGCCGATCGTCGCGCCGAGCCGGCGCATGCTCAGCCCGTCCAGGCCCTCGGCGTCGAGGAGTCCGACGGCCGCGCCCACGATCTCGTCGCGGCTCAGCTGCGGCCTGCCCCGCCGCGGCGCGGCCGGGCGCATCCAGACCGAATCGGCGATGGGGTCGGGGTTGCGGGGCATCGGGATCCTTCGGGCAGTGGCGGATCTCCAGCCTACCGGCTTGCGAACGCTGTTCTAAGATTAGTACAGTGTGCGAAAGTTCGTTCACTGTTCTAACGTTCACTGTTCTGGAGAGCCATGTCGGCCTCGACCCCC
>NZ_SMKU01000190.1 GCF_004349215.1 Actinomadura rubrisoli
CACCGCGATCGCCGCCTACATCCGCTGGCACAACCAGAACTCACAGCCAAAGGTCAGCTTCGCCGCCAGCTCCCCGATCCGATCATGGACCAGTTACCCCGCCAAGGCTGCGTGACGAGCCACTAGCCGCCAACCGCATGGAACGGAGGGCGCTGCCGATGCGGTTCACGATCCGCATGCTCCGGGACGAGCCGCACGTCACCCTTCGAGCTCGCGCGGTCTGGCGGTGTCATCGGCGGCCCAAGGCAGCTCCCTGCGGTCGACGAAGGAGCGGCTGAAGTCCAGCAGACGCCGGGTCCGGCGGGTGCGCTCCTGGGTGAGCCACTCGCGGCCCTCCGCGGCCACCGATTCCAGAACCCGCAATGCGCTCTTCACGCCGGAGCTGTCCAGGGCCAGCTCGAACAGGCTGTCCTCATCCTCGCGCAACCGGTCGAGGAACCCGTGGTCGAAGTTCTCGACCACGATGTGGATGTGCTGGCCGTCGATCAGCGAGAGCCGGAATGCCTGGCTCAGAATCAGCGAGTCGATGTCCTTGGGGTCCCGGGGCGGCTCCCGGTCGCCCGACTCCTCGTCGATCACGATCACCTTGCGGCGGCCCGAGTCGAAGCGGATCCCGACCTCGTGGACGCGCGCTGAGGAGATCTTGCTGTACTGGAAGTTGTTGCGGCGCTGGTTGCTGACCGTGCCGTCGAAGAAGTCCAGGTTGACGCTGACCTGCCGTACGCCGGCCTCGGTCAGCAGGAAGATGATGACGCGGTAGCGCGAGTAGCGGGGCGGCCCGAACAGCACCCGTGCCCGTTGGCAAGGATGCAGGGCCTCGGTCAAGGTGGCGTATGCCACCAGGTCCCGGTTGGCCAGGCCACAAGCCTTCATGGCCAGCTCCCTGGCGTAGAACTTGTCATAGTCCAACCAGCGGGCCACCTCGGCGTCGGTCGGCCGATCCGCCAGCACCTCCGTCCACCGCTCGAATGCCTCTTGCTCCTCGGCGAACTCGGCCGCGGCCAGTGCCGACTCGGCGGCATGCACGTCCCGCCGCACCACGTACACGTCGATCTCGGCCGAGTACGCCACCCAGGCGCCCACGATCACGACCGGCAGCGCCGGCAGCGCGGGACCCAGCCCCGAGGCGAGTACTCCGGCCAGCCCGCACAGCAGCCCCGCCGCCATCCCGACAGCACCCAAGAAGACCGCCGCGCCGCTGGGCGCCGCGCCCGCAAGCTCGTCACGGCGCGCCCGCAGCGTGCCATTCTCCCAGCATCGCTTGGCGCGCTCGGCGTGCCACGTGATCAGCCAGGTCAGGTGGGCGACCAGCAGGTCAGGTCCGGCGTAGCGGTTCTGGATGTCGGCCACCAGGCTCGCGCGCAATCCCTCAGTCGCCTTCCGCCACTCGGCGCGCTTGGTGGCACCGTCGGGGTCCTCGTCGGCGAAACAGGCCGTCACATACGGCTCGACGAACGAGCGGAACAGATCACGGCGACGCAGCTCGCCGCGGTGCTTGTCGTCGGCCTTATCGCTGTCACCCCAGACATGCTCGTCGGGCTCTTCCTCGGACGGATCGGCGGCGTAGCGGCCGGCGGCGAACCGTGCCACACCGAAGTCCAGCGAGCCGGCCCCCGGCGTCTCGTCCTGAGGAGGCCCGTACCGTGCGTCGTCGGCCGCGATCAGTTCCCTGGAGACCGACCACGCCCGGCCAGTGGTGGCCAGCAGATAGCCGCCACCGCCCGACCCTGCCGCGAACAACAGCGCCAGCACCGGGTGCACGGGCAAGGTCAGCAGGAGCGCGACCAGCCCCCCGCCACCCATTAGGGTGGCGCCGACGACGGTCGCCACGCGGCGGCCAGTGCCGAACTCCGGCTCGGCGAGCGTGACGGCCCGCGGCGGTTCGGGAACGGGTGCGAAGAACTTCCACGCCCGTTCGGTACGGTTGCCGGCCATCCTGCGCCGCTTCGCCTCGGCGGCGTACTTGGCGTCCAGCTGGTCTTGCAGGGCACCCGTCATGATCAGGTCCAGGTGCCGCCGGATCTCCTCGCGCCGTTCCTCCGGCAGCCGGTCGTACTCCAGAATGGCCAGATCGAGCTCCGCCTCTTCCACCCCCGCCGAGCGTTCCTGCCGGATCAGGCAGTTGATGAATTGCGTGATGACGTTGAGGGCGTCGATCCAGCCGTCCGCGATTCCCGGCGTGACCATCAGCGAGCAGCTCTGCAACGATGCGAACTCATCCGGACCCAGGTGGTCGAACGAACGGCCGCTCAGCACCGCCAGCGCCCAGTAGTAGGCCACGCGGTGCGAACGGTGACCGGCTTCCGCCGCCTCCCTGATCAGTTCCTCGGCACGGCGCGGCATGTTCCCGTCCAGCAGGTTCAGCGCCTTGGCGAATCGCTCCTCCGGGGTCGCCGAGGGACCGATGTCATAGATGTGCACGTTGCCGTTGACGACGCCGAACTGCCCGCCGACCCTGGCCTCGTCCCCGGCCTCGATGTTGATGGGGCCCCACCCGGAGGAGGAGGGCTGTCCCGACCCGGCGTTCATATGTCCTGCCCTTCGGACGCCTCGGACGCCTCGGGCATGTCCGAGGCGGCCGCGGACTCGGGCTCCGTGCCGATGCGGGCATCTCCGTGAATGTGCGCGACCTGGGCACCGACGCGGGCGTTCCCGGTGGCGGTCATGTTGATCGGGGAGTCGGTCATGGTCTTCCTAACGTTGGAGGGATGGCTGAACGCCGCTGCGGAAGGACTGTCGGAGTCGGCGGGGGCCAGCAGCACGGAAAGGTCGGCGGGGCCGCCGAGCCGGGGGTCCTCGTCGCGGATCAGCTCGGCCAGGTGATGAAGGCTCCGCCGCAAGGGCATCCGGAGCTGTGCGGCAGCGGATTCTGTCGAGCGCACGTAGATCTCCAGCGCGCGTGTCCGGAGGCCCGCCCGGTAGGCGGCGAGCATCCAGAGCTCGATGAACGACTCGTCATGGAGCGCGTCCAAATCGGTGGCGAGCTGGTCGCACTCCCAAGCGAGCTGCTCGTAGCGGTGGTCGAACATCTCCTGCTGGAGACAACGGAAGCGGGCGTCCCGATGGGCTGCCCGCAGGTCGGACCGGGTCTGCTCCGCCCAGCCGCTGCTCAGGCCGGCGAGCGGCTGACCGCCGTACAGGCCCTTGGCGCTCGCACCCCACTCCTCAAGGGCCACGCGCATGAGCGGGACGGCCTCGCGATCGTCGACCTGCAATGCCTCCCTCAGCCTGGCCTCGAAGCGCAGCACGTCGGCCTGCCGCTCGTCCACCGGCAGCACGTAGCCGTCGACGCTCGCGGGAAGTGGATCGGGGGCGCCTTCGGGCAGCAGGGCGCGGAGCTGGCCGCGTACTTCGGAGACGACCCGCTTCAGGCTGGACTTCGGCTCCTCACCGTCCCAGACGGCCGCCGCCAGCTCGGCTCGGGAAACCTGTTCGCCGCCCGCGGCGACGAGCCGGGCGAGCAGCAGCTGCTGCACCGGCTGCAACTCCGCAGCTTGCCCGTTCCTCCAGGCAGTGACCCTGCCGAGGATCTCAAAGTTGATCATCGTACTCCACGCGAACTGGGGACGGACCGCAGCCGGACTCCGCGCGTACGGGGGCTCCTCGACGCTTGATTCAGCGCCGAAGAGCGCGGATTCCGCAGAGGGAAGGGATCGAGATGGTCGAGACGACCAACTGGCCGGAGCTCGAGTTCGTATGCAACGGCGGTGGCGGTTGCGTCATGATCGAGGAGGTGGCAGGCGCGGTGGTGATCCGCGACTCCAAGAACCCGCACCAGGCGGGGCTGGTGTTCAGCAGGAAGGAGTACGCCGACTTTCGCCGGCGTGTCCGTGACGGTTCCTGGCCGCGGAAGATGCTGCGGGCAGGGGCGCGCACGATGCGAGGGGGAGCGCGCACCCTGCGGCGAGCCGCGTCCGTAGCGCAAGTGGCGGTGTACGGGCCGCGGTCGGCGGCCTTCGTGCTGCGCACAGTGCGGGGCTGGCTTCGGTATCTGACGGGCTGAGCAGCGCGGGCCCGCAGGCTCCGGGGTCCGGCGGTCGGCCGACCGCCGGACCCCGGAGCCGCCCCCGCCCTCATGGGTCTTCCTTGGACGGCAGCGCACGCAGATCGGCGCTGATCGCGGCCAGCAGGCCCCGGGCGTTGTGGCCGTACACGGCCATCCGCTCAAGCCGGGACCATTGCCGCTGGTACAGGGCTGTCTGCAAGGGATCGCTGACAGTGAGGTTGGCGTGCACGGTCTCCACCAGGGCCAGCGTGCCGACCTCACCATCGGAGTCGGGCTCGCCGTGCGCGTCGTCCGCACCGTCGATGAAGTTGAGAACGACGAAGCCGTGCGGGGCGTGGGTGAGGGCGGGAGCGGAGTGCGGGATCAGGCCGATGGAAACGTTTTCCAGAGTGCTCAGCGAGGCGATGCGGTCGAGTTGGGCGAGCAGCGTGCGGACCGGGCCGACCCGCCACCGCAGCGCCGCCTCGGTGATCAGGAATTCGAATCTCTTGTCCTGGTCGAACAGCGCGACCTGGCGGTCCAGCCGGGCGGTGACCACGACAGGAAGATCCAACTCGAGGTAAGGAGGATCGAACATGGCGAAAACCCGGCGCGCGTACTCCGCGGTCTGCAGGAGACCGGGGACCAGCGAAGGCTCGTAGATCATTCTTTTCCAGGCGCGACCTTCGATGTCCTGAATGTCGTCCTGGAGATGAGTACGGTCGCGCATGGCCGTGGTCCAGGGATGGACCTCGGTATAGGCGGCATCGGCCAGGACACCCAGCATGGTGATAGCACTGTCGGAGCAACCGGCCGCAGCGCCCCAGGAAGCCACCTCGACGGCGGTCGGGAGCGTGATCGACGATTCGATCCGTGAGATCTTCGACTGACTTATCCCGATCCGCTCCGCGAGCTGGCGCCCCGACAGCCCGGTCTGCTCACGGAGCCGCCGTAGCTCACCAGCGAGGCGCCGACGGCTGCTGAGCAGCACCTCCTCGCCTTCCACCATCACCTCGTCCCGTGGAATCATCCGCATCACCTTGAATCGACCAGAATCACTTCGGGCGTGCCGAATCGGTGACAGCCACAGCGTGAGGACGAGTCAAGCACCTGGAGCGCGGGCATGTCAACGCCTAGTCGACGAGGCTTCCCCCGCTACCGCCTTAGGCCAATCCGTTGACAGCGATGCAGAGAATGATTCAGTATGATTCTTCCATGTGTACCGAACTCGCCATTAAGATCAACAACTCCCCCGGCGAACGCGGCCTTCATGGCGGATTGCGAAAATTATCACGACCTGCCGAGCTAACGGTATATACAGTCGCCTACAGCCAGAAGCTGCACGAGGGATTAATGAGTCCAGCAAACGTGAATAGACTTCGGAATCTGGCACTAAGGCCACAGTTGAGCGGAATGTCCAATTCGCTGCGGGAGCTCGCCGTGGCGGTCGAGTCCCCGTCCGGGTCGAATGCGGTCCGATGGGCGAACGTGGACCTTTTCGTCCTTTTTCTCGGCACCGCGTCTCTGCCGCCGATCAAGTCCCGCCGGGTGCAGCGCGCCCCGGCGATCCTGGTCTTCGCCCCGGTCCTGGTCACCTGGACCGGACTGGCCGTCGGTATGTACTACTACCGCGCCACGCTGCACGACCGCGGCATGGACGGCCAGGGCCTGCTTCAGCGCTGGGAGGGACGGTTCGGCGGCCAGATGCCCTGGCTGCTGAGCTTCGACGTCTTCGCCCTCCTCACGGTGGTGGCGATCCTCGCCCTGATCTCGGTCTCCCTGCGCGCCAATGCCATCGAGCGCAGGCAGCAGGAGGAACTCGCGGAGTTGCGGCACGAACTGCACCAAGCCCTGGTCGGCGCTGACGTGGCGCTGGCGCCCTGCCGGAACCCGGTGCTCGGCTCGCTGACCACCGAGCTGAACCAGATCGGCGCGGAGATCGAACGGGCGACCAAGGGGCTGGCCGCGACGGCGGCCGAGTTCATCGCCGCAGGGACCCAGGTCCAGCGCGTTCAGCAGGAGGTGACCGCGGCCGCACGCGAGATCAAGTCCTCGACAGAGGCCCTCGGCGAGGCGTCGACGGCGGTCCAGGACGCCGCGGGCATGGCGGCGGGGGCGGCGGAGGCGGTGGGCGACGAGATCGGCAGGGCGTCCACGGCGTACGACCGGCTGGCCACCGCGACCACCACCGTCGGGCAGCAGATCAGCGACGCGGGAGACCGGGTCGGCAGCCGGCTCGGCGACGTCGCCACGGCGTTCGCCGATCGGCTGCGCAAGGCCACCGACGGCAATCAGCAGGCGTTCACGGCCGCAGTGGACGCGTCCGCCGGCCGGCTCACCTCAGCCCTCGACAAAGGCGCCGAACAGGTTCGCGACGCGCTGGTGGACCTGCGGACCACGGGTGCCGCCTACACCAGCCGGGTTGAGAACGCCGGCGACGTGCTGGGCAGAGCCGCCGAGAAGCTGGCCGACCTGGACACTGCCGCCACCACGGTGAACCGGACCCTCACTGCCGTGGACTCGACCGAGACCCGTATCGCGCACACCCTCGGTGAGCTCAAGGTGGCCATCGACGGCGCCTCCGCCGCCGTCACGCAGGAGGCGTTACTGACGGCTATCGGCTCACTGGCGACAACGATGCAGGGCATGCGGACGGAACTGTCCACGATTTCGAGGGCAGGCCAGGCGATGGAGGCCCTGCACACGCGATCGGCAGCGCAGGGGGCGGCACCATCCGCTGCTCAGCCCACGCGCTCGATCTGGCGCCGCTGGCTGGGGGGCTGATGCGGGCCACTACGCTCACCAGCCTCGCGGTGGCCGGGTGGCTCTTCGCCGACGTGCTCCTGGCCTTCAGCATCGTGGTGTTGGGTTCCGAACCGGCGCCTCCGGCCGCACGCCCCTCGCCCTCGCCCTCGCCCTCCCCCACCCCGAGCCCGACGAGACTCGGGCTGGAACATCAGCCGGTCACGCTAGAACTCCGAATCTCCCCTGAGGGCGCGGCCAAGCAACGGGACACGGCGGTCGGTACCCTGCGCCAGGCTTTGCACCGTGTCCCGAAACTATACGGACGGCGGGCCGGAATGGTGCTCACGTTCGCTGCCAACAACAACACAGCCGCCGACGGCGAGCAGCTCGCCCGCAGCGTCAACGCGCTGCTACCGCAGGCAGATCCCACGTTGTTCCACAGTACGACCACTCGGTATTTCCACTCGCTGTCCAATCCCAGTGGCTGGGTGGAGCTCGACATCTATCTGTTCACAGCCTCATAGGAGCTCATCGATGGGACAGGTCCTGCCGTTCTATCTCGTCTGCGACGAGTCATCGTCGATGTCCGGAGAGCCCGTCCAGGCGATCAACAACTCGCTGCCCAAACTCCACGCGGAGATCGCCTCCAACCCGGTGGTCGCCGACAAGACCCGGTTCGCGCTGATCGGCTTCAACCATCATGCCCAGGTGCTGCTGGCGCTCACCGACCTGAGCACGGTCCCGTCGGTGCCCGCACTCAACGCCAGCGGCGGCACCGACTACAGCTCGGCGTTCGATCTGCTGTACGACACGATCGTCAAGGACATCGACCAGCTCAAGGCCGATGGCCATCAGGTCTATCGGCCCGCCGTGTTCTTCCTGTCCGACGGGCAGCCGAACGACGACTGGACTGCAGCCTACCGGCGGGTCACGGCGCCGGAGTTCGCGCAGCGGCCCAACATCCTGGCCTTCGGTTTCGGGACGGCCGATGCCACGACGATCCAGCAGGTGGCCACGGTTAAGGCGTTCATGTCCGACGGGACCCTCGGCCCGGCCGAGGCTCTGCGCGAGTTCGCGCAGTCGCTGATCCGGTCGATCGTCAACTCGGGCAACCAGTCCGCCGTCAGCGCGAACGGCGGCGCGACCCTCGTCATGCCCGACAACGTTCCGGGCTTTACCACCCTCAATGCCGATGTCGTCTGAGCGCGACGCGATCCCGCAGGAGGAGGAGTTCAGACTGGTGCCCAAGAGACGACAGCAGAAAGTCACCGATCCACCGGCCGGCCAGGAGGCCGGACCGCCGATCGAACCGCTCGGCCTGCGGCAGCCCGAACCGCCGGGCGTGCCGCAGGAGCTGTCACCCGGGACCACGGAGCCGACGCTCGCAGCCGTGGACACGGACGTACGACCTGTCGTCGTGGACGCTGGGAAGGCCGACGATGAGCGGGGGCAGGAGCGGGACGCCGCCTTCCCCGAGCCCCTGACGTACGACGACCCGAAGCTGAGCTCGGAGCCGCGCGGCCTCCCGAACCTGTCCACGCCCGTTCCCGACACGATCCTCGACGGGGCCGCGCTCGCCGGCCTCACCATCCGCGGGGCCTCGATACGGGGTGACGACCACCGCTTCTACGCCCAGCCCCGGCAGGACTCGATGGGCATCTGGGAGCTGCGTACCGGGGACGCGGAGAAAGCGGGCGCCGTCCTGGTGTGCGTCGCCGACGGAGTGGGCAGCCAGCCGCACTCGCAGCTCGGGTCCGCGGCGGCCTGCCAGATCTTGAGCGACCTGTTGCGCACCGAATATCCCACCGTGCTCGACCCGTCCTTCGCCCCCCGCGTCCCCGGCTACGCCGAAGGTCTCGTAAGCCGGCTCTCGGACCGGCTGACGACATTGGCCGCCGAGTGGCGGCAGGAACCGAAGTCGGTCTCGACCACCCTGGTCGCGGCACTGATCGAAGCAGAGCCGGCCGATCCGGCCCACCGGCGCTGCCTGCTGTTCAAGGTGGGTGACAGCCCCGCGTTGCTGTTGCGCCAGGGAGGATTCGAGCACTGCTTCACCGGCCCCGTCGACGAGGTCATCGCCAGCACGGCCACTCATGCGCTGCCGGCGAGGTTCCCGCAGGTGGAAACCATGGAGCTGCGGCTCGGAGCGGATGACATCCTCGTGCTGTGCAGCGACGGGCTGAGCGGTCCCATGCACAATCGGGCGGTCACCGCGCAGCTGGTGGCGTTCTGGGGCAACGGACAGATCCCCAGCCTCCCCGAGTTCTGCTGGCAGCTCGCGTTCCGAGCCAAGTCGTACGGCGACGATCGTACGGCCGTATGCGTGTGGGGACGGTGAGCATGGCATGGCCGGAGGGCGGCGACGTCTATGAAGCCGACCTCAACCTCGGCGCCAAGCTCGGTCAGGGCGGCCAAGGCCAGGTCTTCCGGCTTGAGGCACCGCATCAGGGATACGTCTACAAGAAGTACATCGTTCCGGGCGCCGATGCCGCCGCGCTGCAGGACCTATTGGATCTGCCCGGCACCCTGAAGCCCACCGACCGCACCAGCCTGTACGAGCAGACCTGCTGGCCACTGGCCCGCGTCATCAGCAACGGCACGCTCAGCGGCTTCGTCATGCGTGAGATCTCCGGTCGGTTCTTCGGCGAGACGGTCGCCGGAGCCAGGCTCCGCGAGCTGCAGTACCTGTTGTACGACCCGAAACCCGCCTGGGGCAAGATCACGCCACTGGACGTGGATAGGCGGGTCGGCTTCGCGAGGGAGCTCACCTTCCTTGTCCGCCTGCTCCATGGGCAGGACCTGGTGCTGGGGGACATCTCGATGAACAACGTGCTGTGGTCGGACGAACCCCGACCCGCCGTCGTCCTGCTCGACTGTGACGGTGTCAGGCGACTCGGTTCCCGGCCGGTGCTGCGTCAAGCTGAGACTCCCGACTGGGATGACCCGCACATGCCGGCCACCGGCCCGGATCTGGAGACCGACCGGTACAAACTCGCCCTGGCGATCGGCCGGCTACTGAGCGGCCGGGCCGACCTGCGTCCTGGGAAGCCGCTCAGCCTCCTGCCCGGCCTGTCGCAGCGCGTGTCAGGCAACGTCGCCGTTGCCTGGACCGAGGCGGCCGGTTCATACGGCAGTCGTCCCGACGCGCAGCAGTGGCTGATGGCCCTCAGCGATCGGGAGGAGGTCGCGTTGCCGACACCGCCACCGGTACGGACCCGTCCCTCGCTTCCGCGCACCGAACTGGAAAGCGGCGACGCCGGCAGAGGAGTCGTCCGGTTCGCCGGCCCGGCCCCAGAGCCGTGACGGCGAACGGTAGAAGCCTGATCCGGTCGCAGACCACCTGAGTCTCATTCGCGATCGTGTCCGCGTCGGATACGAGAGGGCCACCCGCCCGTCAGCGCCGAAGACGGACACAGCGATCACCCGGATGGCGCTCTTCGCCTCCGCGGAGGTGGCGATGCACCGTGCCGACAGGTCGGAGGCGAGCTTCTCCATCTCCGCCCGGACGAGGTCGACCTCGCGGAGCTGCTCGATCAGCGCGCCCCGTCCGCTGGACGCGACGAGCGACAGCGGGGCGAAGCGTCCGTAGCCGCCCTGGAAGAACAGCAGCGGAAGCGACGGGCTCCCGACGTCGAGCTCCCGGACGCGGCCAATCACGGCGAAGTGGTCGCCCGCCTCTTGCACCGACTCAAGGTCGCAGTCGATCCACGCGACGACGTCCCGATGATCGGCGACCCGGAGCCCGCGACGCGAACGTCGAGCCCCTGGAACTTGTCCCCGCCCTTGGACGCGAACCGGCGGCACAGGTGCTCCTGGTCGGCGCTCAGGATGTTGACGCATAACCTCCCCGCGCGCTCGATCTTCGGCCGGCTCGTGGAGCTTATTTCAACCCGCGAGGAGCGGACCGGCCGGAGCGGGGTCAGCTCGTCGCGACGCGCTTGCGCGCCGTCTTGCGGGGCTCCGTCCCGTCCGGCGCCACCAGGCCGTTGATGAGCATATCCGCGTACATGTCTCCGATCTCGGTCGGCGACAACGAGCCGCCGGCGTCCAGCCAGACGTAGGTCCACGCGCCCATGCCGATGAGCCCGAACGCCACGAGCAGGGGCGGCCCGACCTCGCGGAACACACCCTCGCGCATGCCGCGTTCGATCACCTCGACGAAGTAGTGCTCGAACCGGTCGCGCTTGCGCTGGACGTCCTCGAAGATCTCGCCCGTCATGTACCGGCGCTCCTGGATGAACACCGTGATCTCGGACTTGTAGATCGACATCGGCTGCAGGAGCGCCTCGGTCACGAGCCGGCGCAGCATCTGGTCGACCGGGAGGTCCTCCAGCGAGACGATCCGGCGCGCGCGCTCAAGCTGGTCATCGATGAACGTGTCGTGCAGTTCGAGGAGGAGGTGCTCCTTGCTGGCGAAGTGGTGGTAGAACGCGCCTTTGGTGAGGTTCGCGCCGTCCACCACGCTCTGCACCGACGTCCCGGCGAAGCCCTTCCGCTCGAAGAGATCGAGCGCGACCTTCATGAGCGCCTTGCGCGCGGCCTCGGGATTGCGCACCACGGTACGACGCTCGCCCGGCCGCCGCGCTCGGCTTCTGCCGTCCGCCATCCTCGCCCTTTCCCGTCCCGGTTCAGCCGACGACGCGGTCGAGCCGTGGCATGCGGCCCGGAGCTGCCCGGCCGGACCGCGATCGTGCATGGCCGATTACAGACCGATTGGCATATTACCCCGGGCACCCGCGACCACCGCCGGGATCTTGAGCAGCCGGGGCGTCGAACCGGCGCCCCTCGGAGCCGTAGGTTTGCGGCGATCACATGAGAGAACTCATCCCCCCGGACGGCTACCGCTGGCGCCACCCCTACCTCCAGACCTGCCCAAGGACCCGACCTGAGGACTATGACGCAGATATTTGGTCGATTCGTGCCAGGGTGACAAGAGCACAGCGCCAACCGTCGAATGGCCACGATCCTCGAATGATCGCGCTCTGGAGGTCTGGTGAATCAAGATCATACATTCGAGCCGGCCGGCCCGTGCACGCTGATCGTAACCGATATCGTGCGATATGGGCGGTTCCTAGATCCAGAGATCCAGAGCCATATCCGAGACGCGCATTACCGGATGCTCGTGGACGGTCTGGCCGCGGCAGGGGCCGGGGCCGAGCACCGGTACTGGGAGGATCGCGGAGACGGAGCGGTGTTGGCCATCTCCCCCGAGTGCGAACCGTTACAGCTGATGACCACATTCCTGAACCGCTTGCAGCTGCGCCTGCGCGAATACAATGTGGGCACGGAACAGCAGGCGTACAGAATCCGGCTCAGAGTGGCCGTACACGTCGGTTCGGCCTATCACGACGGGCTCGGGCTTACCGGGACGGACGTGAACCTGACCTCCCGTCTCAACAATTCGGCTGTCCTCAAGAAGGAGTTCGACAACTCCAAGGAGTCTTTGGCCATTGTCGTCTCGGGCACGACGTACCAGGAAGTGATCAGGTCTCCGAACAGCCAGATCGACCCCGATGACTTCCGGCCGATAACGGTCAATGAGAAGGAGACGACGACCACCGCGTGGATTCAGTTCAAGGGCACGGCCGAACCCCGCGGGTCCAGCACCTCGCTGGACCGGCCTGAGGAACTCTGCCCGTATCCAGGGCTCGCGGCTTTCGACCAGACCACCGCCCGATGGTTCTTCGGACGCGAGCAGGACACGGCGCTCCTGATCGAGCGTGCGGCCGAGCGCCTGCGGGACGGGGGGCCGCTGATCGTCGCCGGCTCGTCCGGGGCGGGCAAGTCCTCCCTGCTCGCCGCAGGGCTCCTGCCTGCCATCGGAAAGGGACGTCTCGGGGTGGCCGGGACGAGCCAGTGGGATCGCGTGATGTTCACACCCACGGGTCGTCCCGCCCAGGAGCTCACCTTCAGGCTCGCCGAGTTGCTCGGCGTCACGGCCGGCACCCCGGCCGACCCGCCGCCCGCCGCACCTGCGGAGGGCGAGGCCGCACCCGCGGAGGACCCCGCCTCCCCGGAGAACCCCGAAGGCGACACGGAGACCGAGAACGGACGGCCGGTGCCGGCGCTCCCGGACCTGGTTGCCGCCTTCGCCGAGCAGTGTGAACGCGACTCCTCTGGATTGGTCATGGTGGTCGACCAGTTCGAGGAGGTGTTCACGCTCTGCGACGACGAATCCGAGCGCCGGGATTTCATCGAGGCGCTGTGCGCGCTGGCCAGGCGGCCAGGTGAAGGCCGCCCTCACGCGCTCGTGGTGATCGGCCTGCGGATCGACTTTCTCGATGCCTCCATGACCACCAGGCTTGTCGACGCGCTCCAGGAGAGACCGTTCCTGCTCGGCCCGCTGACGGTGCCGGGGCTCCGCGCGGCGATCACCAAACCGGCCGAGGTCGCCGGTTTGCGGATGCAGCCCGGCCTGGACGACAGCCTGCTGACCGACCTGGGCGTCCAGGAGGGCCAGGACTCCGGTCACGCGTACGCGCCGGGGGCCTTGCCGTTGCTGTCCCATGCGCTGCGCGCGACCTGGCAGAAATGCACGGGACAAGAGCTGACGGTGGAGGACTACCGGGCGGTCGGCGGCATCGAGGGGGCGATCGCCAACAGCGCGGAGCGCGTGTACATGGATCTCGGGTCCCAGGACGCCGGAGGGGAGTCGCCCGCGACACGGGTCGCGCGCATCCTGCTTCTGCGTCTGGTCCAGATCACCGAGGACAGGCTGATCCGCCGCCGAGTCGACCGGGCCGAGCTGGTCGCCGGCCTCGCCGATCCCTCTGCCGAGGACGTTCTTGAAAAGCTGGCCCGGTCGCGCCTGGTCACACTGGACGAGCACACCGTAGAGATCACGCATGACGCTCTGCTGCACGAGTGGCCTCGCCTGCGACAGTGGATCGACGCCGACCGGGCCGAGCTGGTGGCGCGCCAGCGGGTCATCGACGCCGCCGATCTCTGGGCGAACAGCGGCAAGGATCCTTCGGGCCTTCTACGCGGGCCCCGGCTCGCGGACGCCCGGACCCTGGCCGAGGCCGGAGAAGAGGCGGATCTACCGCCGCTTGCGCGCGAGTTCGTCGACGCCTCCATGGCCGACGAGCGGCGCGAGGCGACGGCGGTGCGGCGCCGAACCCGCCGGCTGCGTCGGCTCGTGGCGGCCCTGGCGGTGATCACCATCGTGGCCGTGGTCAGCACCGTCGTGGCGTTCCATGAGGAGCGGACGGCGAACGACAGGCGGAAGCAGGCTCTGTCCGAGCAGGTCGCCGGCCAGGCCATGGTGCTGGCGCGCAGTCAGCCGCAGCTGTCCCTGCGGCTCAGCGTCCAGGCGTTCCGCATCCGGGACACGCCGGAGTCACGCGACGGGCTGCTGAGCACCCAGGCCACCCTCAACACGTCCCGGATCGAGGTCGGCGGGCCCGCCTACGGGGTGATGTTCGGCCCCGACAGCACCACGATCACCAGTGCGGACGCCGATGGTGTGCATGTCTGGGACCGCGCGTCCCATCGCCTCAAGCAGACCATTGTGGACGGTATGCGCGTCTACGCGATCGCTCCCGCTCCAGACGGCGGCGCGCTCGCTGCCGCGCGCCAGGACGGCCGCGTGCAACTGTGGAGCTCGCGACAGCAGAAGCCCAGCGTGCTGTCACCGAAGGCGGACCAGCACGGGCCCGCGAACGGGGTGGCGTACAGCCCTGACGGCCGGACGCTGGCCGTCGCGAATCATGACGGCACCATCGCCCTGTGGGACGTGGAGAGGCGCAGGCTCGTCCGCTACCTCGGAGGTCAGCTGGGGCCGGTGGAGGCCGTCGCCTTCGCGCCGGACGGCCACCTGCTCGCCTCGGTCGGCGCCGACTCCTCCGTCGCGTTGTGGGACCTGCGTTCACGCGACCGCCCGCACCTGCTGGGCGGCCATGTCGGCCCGGTGCGCACGGTCGCGTTCAGCCCGGACGGCCGGACGCTGGCCACAGGTGGAGACGAGGGCGCCGTGAAGCTCTGGGACGTGGCGAAGCGTGCCGTGCTAGGCACGCTCAAGGGGCATGTCGGGCCGGTACGGTCGGTGGCCTTCAGCCCGAACGGGGGCGTGCTGGCCTCGGGCGGCGAAGACGCGTCGATCCGGCTCTGGCATGTCGCCTCGCACGAGCTGCTGACGCCGCTGACCGGGCCTGCCGGTCCGGTCGCGGGCCTGACGTTCAGCCGGGACGGCGGCGCCCTGGCCTCCGCCAACGCGGACTCCAGCATCGGGATCTGGCGGATCGGCGCGCTGGGTGATGACGATCCGGGGGTCGGGCCCGCACGAACGGCCGTGGTCAGCGCGCTGACGCGGGGAACCGGCGACGGCCCGTTGACCGCCTGGGCGCGGCCCGATGGATCGGTCGGGCTCTGGCACCTGCCTTCCGGGCGGCTCATCACGAGGTTCCATGACGGGTTCCGGTCCGTCACCGCCACCGCGTTGAGCGCGAACGGGAGGTGGCTGGCCGTCGCCGACAACGAGCATGTCTCGGTGCGGGACGTGCATTCCCGCGCGGCACCGTTCGTGCTGCCGGTGAAGAACATCGCGCCCGTCAAAGCGCTGGCGTTCAGCCCGGACGGGAACACGGTGGCGGTGGGCGGTCATCCCAACGTCCTGGTCTGGGACTTCGCATCGGGGAAGAAGCCCAGAAGGTTCGCTCCCCACCCAAGCCAGATCAACGCTCTGGCCTTCAGCCCGGACGGTCAGACCATCGCCACGGGAAGCGCCGAAGGACCCGTGACTCTGACCAGGGTGAAAGACACCGCGGGCCAGCCCGCGTTCAGCGCTCCGAGCGACTGCAGCGGCCACATCGCATCGGTTCAGGCGGTGGCGTTCAACCCTGGAGGCGATCTCCTCGCCAGCGCCGGCGCCGATCACACCGTCAAGATCTGGAGCCGTGAGCCCTGCCGGCTCGTGCACACCTTCACGGGGCACATCCAGGGCGCGGGAGCGGTCGCTTTCAGCCCGGACGGGCACCGGCTGGCCAGCGCCGGCGACGACGGCACGATCAGGCTCTGGAAGGTCCCTGCGCAAGACGAGCCATCGGCGTTCGACGAGCCATCGGCGTTCGCGTCAATCGCGGTGCTGACCGGTGCGGTAGCCCCTCAATCACTCGTGTTCGACCTGCACGGCAATACCTTGTCCAGTGTGGATCCCTGGGGCAGGCCAGTGGTCTGGGACACCGACAGCCGGCGCGTCGCCGCGCAGATCTGCAGGACTTCGCCGGCCGTCCCGATCAACTGGCGGAACTACGTCCCCAACGACGCTCCACCGTCATGCCCGTAGAGACCGTCATACCGGTGGAGGCCGAAGCGCCCTACTTACGGAGCGCGTACTCGCAGACCGCCTACTTGCGGATGCGGTCGATCTGCTTCTGCCCCCGGCGCAACGCTGTCTCGGGGGCGACGGCGCCTCGAAGCGCCTGATGCACCTCGCCGTAGACGGCCTTGCTGAGGAGCGGGTAGTCGGGGGTGTCCGACGGACGGTGGACGGGCCGCATCCGGGTCACCACCTTCAGATTGGGGTTGTCCTGCACCACCTGGTCTCGCCGTACCGGCTCGTTGGTGGGAATGACCGAGTATTGGGCGACCGTGTACTGAGCCGGAAAGCTGGTCATCCACCTGATGAACCTCAGGACCTCAGGCAAATGCCGGGTGTTCGGATTGACGAAGAAGCTCCAGCCCCCGATGGCCGACGCGCCTTGCCCCGGCTGCCCCTTGAACGTCGGCAGCGGCGCGACGCCCACCTTGCCCGTCAGCTTCGACTCGGCGAGCCCTGACATGCTGACGAGCGTCGAGTTCCAGGTCCGCAGAAACGCCGCCTGACCGGACTCGAACGCCTGGAGCGCCTGGGGTTCGCGGAACGACGTCACCTCTTCCGGCGAAGCTCCCCCGACCAGCAGTGAGCGCATGAAGGACACCGCTTTGAGCGACGCGGCGGAGTCCAATCGCGAAACGACGTTCGCCGGAGGCGCCGCGGGCTTGCCGATCGCCTCAGCATCGGCGGCGAACTCGGTCCATGCGCAGGTCAGACCCTCGTACTCGGCCCCCTGCCAGACGAAGCCGGACTCGATGAGCTTCTTTCCGACAAGGGTGCGGCTCGCGGCGGCGATGCCCTCCCAGGTGCGCAGTGAGCCCTCAAGATGCTCGCGGGCCAGCAGATCCTTTCGGTACAGCAGAATCCCCTGGTCCGTATAGAAGGGCACTGCGTAGATCTTGCCCTGATACTTGGAAGCCTCGACGAACTCCTGGTGGAACCGGCCCCAGAACGACTTCTCCAGTCGGTCGTCAAGCGGCATGGCCAGGCCGCGCTGGGCGAATTCGGCCGGCCAGATCACATCCCCCAAGTAGACATCCGGAGACGGGCCCTCTATTCGCCCGGGTATCGCGTCCTCCAGTATCGCCCGGATCTCGTCGGTATTGGTGGGGGTGGAGGACAGGGACACCCTGATCCCCGGATTGGCCTTCTGGAACGCGTCGATGAGGGTCTGTCGCGGGTCCGTGCCGCTGGTCGTCATCGTGCTCGCGAACCAGTTGATGGTCACGATCTGCTCGGGCGGGGCGACCTGAGCGCTGCAACCGGCAAGCAGAAGCACCGATATCATCAATTCAGCAGCCAGGTCGCCGCAGATCCGTCGCGACATTACAACATGGTAATGTTCGCGACGTCGTCACGTAAGGCGAATGCGTTCCCGGGTTACCGATCCTCAAGGTGACAGGGTTGTTCACCGCTCGGGTGAGGGCTGGTCTTTGGCCAGGTAGGCGCATGTCCAATGGAGTTCGGCGGCGTAGTGGTGGAGGGCGAAGCCGAGGTCCCATGCGGGGATCATCGAGGCGTCCGGGCGTTCGACGAGGGCGGCGGGGTCGTCGAGGACCTGGAGATCGCCGTCGAGCAGGAAGCCGTCCAGCGCGCGGCGGAACTCGGCGTGCGCGGCCGCGTGGGCCGCGGTCCGCTCTCCGGCCCAGTCCGGCCTGGGCTGCGGCCCGGCCGGGAGCGTCACCGTCGGGAGCCAGAGATCCTGATGAGAGAGGATCGCGGACGGGCGGGGCAGCGCGGCGGCCGGGGTCTGTCTC
>NZ_SMKU01000191.1 GCF_004349215.1 Actinomadura rubrisoli
GGAGTGCGGGGCGGCGGTGGAGTGTGCATGGTGGAAAGGGCGCGGCTGGCGTACGTTTTGAGGGGAGGCCGAGATGAGCGAGGACCGGCACCCCGCCGCGACCGGGGTGCTCGCCGCGTGGGTGCTTGACGCCTGTCCTTGGGACGAGGCCGCGGCGGTCGGCGAGCATGTGGAGGCGTGCCGACCTTGCGCCGGGGAGACCAGGCGCGCGCGGAACACCGCCGGGCTGCTGGCCGCGGCCGTGGCGTTGCCGCCTCCGCCGGGGCTGCGCGACGTCGTGCTGTCGGCGGCGCGGCGCCGCCGGGCGCCGGGCGTGCCCCTCGTCCCCGCCGAGGGGTTGGCCATGGCGTATGCCGAGCAGATTTCAAGCATGGATCGGCTCCTTGGCTCGTTGGACGACGCGCATTGGCGGATGCCGGTCCCCCGTTACGCGTCCGTGCGCGATCTCGTCGTGCACCTGGCGGGCAACGACGCGATGGTCGCCGCCGACCTCGGCATCACCTCCAGAAACAGGCCCGCGATCTCCATGGTCGACCCCCATGGACCGAGCGAGGAAGAGGAACGGCGTTCTGTGGATAACCCGTCCGATCACCGGGATGCCGGTACGCGCGAGGTCTGGCACGCGCAGGCGCGGGCGCTCGTCCGCGGTGTGTCGCAGGACTCCCGGCTGCTGGAGCGGGAGGCGTCACTTGCTGGAGGTGCCCGAGTGAAGGCGTCGGGGCGTAACGCGCTGGTCCAGCGGACGTTCGAGACGTGGACGCACGCCGACGACATCCGCGCCACCCTGGGGCGTCCGGCGGAGCCTCCGCGCGGCGAGCATCTGCGGTTCATCGTGGAGTTGGGGACCGGTCTGCTCCCGCGCGCGCTGCACGCGCTGGGCCGCCACCATCCGGGACGCACCGCGCGGCTGCGGCTCACCGGCACGGGGGCCAGCGAGTGGCTGGTGCCGCTCGCGCCCGGTGAAGGGCCCGGGCGCCCGGACGTCACCGTCGTCGCGACGGCGGAGGACTTCTGCCGGCTGCTCGCGGACCGCATCGCCCCGGGTGCCTTCCCGCACCACGCGGACGGGGATCCCGGCATCGTGGACGACCTGCTCAGGGCGGCGGCCACCCTCGGCTGCGACTGAGACGCACGCCGCGCCCGATTCGCCGGGTTCCTGTCCCGATCCGGCCACCCTCCCATCCGAGGGGCGGCCGGTATCGAAAGCGAGACACCAGCGGCGCCGGACCACGGCACCGCATGACTCGCGAGAAGGACCCAGCGATGTCACGACCGCAATCATCCCGCCCCCGCGCGGCCCTCACCAGGGTCGGCGCATTGCTCATGGTGGGCGCCGCGCTCGCCGCGAGTGGGGTGTCGGGTCTCGGGCCCGGCGCCGCGACGGCGTCCAGCCACCGTGAGGCACCGCTCATCTCGGGGCAGCCGGAGTACGACAACACCGACGTGTACGCGTTCGTCAGCCCGGACAAGCCGGACACCACGACGCTGGTGGCGAACTTCTGGCCGTTCGAGGAGCCGGCCGGCGGGCCCAACTTCTACAAGTTCGCCAAGGACGCGCGGTACGAGATCAACGTCGACAACGACGGCGACTCTCTTCCCGAGTTCACCTACCGGTTCACCTTCAAGGACTCCTACCGGAACCAGAACACGTTCCTCTACAACACCGGCCCCGTGCGGAGTCTGGACGACCCCAACCTCAACTTCCGGCAGACCTACGACCTGACGCTGCTCCAGCGCAAGGACGGCAAGGTCGTGAACGTGCGGACCCTCGCGGCCGGCGTGCCGGTCGCCCCGTCCAACGTCGGCAAGGCGTCGATGCCCGACTACCGGACGCTGCGCACCCAGGCGACCAAGTCGCTGCCGAACGGCGCCCAGGTGTTCGCCGGGCAGGCCGACGACCCGTTCTTCCTCAACCTGAACGTCTTCAACGGGCTGTACGGCGGCAAGCTGCCGCAGGTCGGAAATGACACGTTGCGCGGCTACAACGTCCAGAGCGTGGCCCTGCAGATCCCGACCAAGGCGCTCGTCACTCCCGGCCAGCCCATCGTGGGCGTCTACTCCGCCGTGCAGCGGCAGAACTCGGCCGGCAACTGGGTTCAGGTGTCGCGTCTCGGCATGCCGCTGGTGAACGAGGTCGTCAACCCGATCAAGGACAAGGACAGGTTCAACGCCTCGGTACCGTGGAACGACGCGCAGTTCGCTCCGAACGTCACCAACCCCGAGCTGCCGCGGTTGATCCAGGGGGTCTTCAACGTCCCCGCGCCGGCCACCCCGCGCAACGACCTGGTGCAGGTCTTCCTGACCGGGGTGCCGAAGCTCAACCAGCCGCCGAACGTCCGCCCGGCTGAGCTGATGCGGCTCAACACCTCGATCCCGCCGACGCCGCAGCCCAAGCGGCTCGGGGTGCTGGACGGCGACAACGCCGGCTACCCGAACGGCCGCCGGCTGGCCGACGACACCCTCGACATCTCGCTGCAGGTCGTCGAGGGCGAGCTGCTCGGCGCCAAGAACGACCTCGGCGACAAGGTGGACGCGAACGAGGTGCCCTTCGAGAAGGCGTTCCCGTACCTCGCGCTGCCGACGTCCGGGTCCGCCGTCCAGCCCGGGAACCGCACCGAGACGACCGCGACGAAGACGACCAAGCTCGACGCGGCCCCGGCCTCGAACAACGAGTCCACGGACGAGGGCAGCCCGGTCGTCCCGATCCTGGCCCTGGGAATCGGTGCGGCCTTCCTCACCGGCGGCGGCGCCCTGTGGTTCCGCCGCCGCGGCTCCGCCGGCTGATCCCCTCCTGACGCCGCGCACCGGCCCAGGTGCGCGGCCCGGGAACGGCCCGTGGAAACGCCCAGGCGGAACGGCCTGAGGGGCCGGCCAGGGGAAAGCGCCTGAGGGAACGTCCGGGGGAACGTCCGGGGAATGGCCTGGGGGAACGCCCGGAGGAATGGCCTGGGGGAATGGCCTGGGGGAACGGCTCTGATCGCGGCCCGGCCGCGTGCCCGCACACGGCGCGCCGCCGGGCCGTCAGGCCCCGGACAACGGACAACGGAAACCGGTTTCGCAGGGTGCCAGGCCCCGGGGAACCAGGTTCCGGCCGTCAGGTCCCGGCCATCGGTTTCCACCGGACGATCCACGCATCCAGGTCGCGCCGGGCGTGGTCCGATGACCCCGGCCGGAGCCCGTGGACGTACTACATACGCCGCAAGATCAAGCTCACCTACGAACCGCACGACCGTGGCCCGCGCCGCCGGACCGAAGGCCGAAGGCCACAGCACGGCCGCAAGCCGCCGGCTCGTACAGAGGACTCTTCATGGCACAGGTATTCGCACGGCGCCTGCTGATGGCGGGCGCGATCGTCGCGATGATCGTCGGAGTGACGCTGGCCGCGACCATCCGGGTCGAGCGCCCGGCGCGGCAGTCGGACGCGTCGTTCGCGGCGGGGGCGCCGGGTGCGTCCGCCGCGACGCTGAGCGGCGCGATCGACCGGTTGCAGCGCCATCTGCGCGACCAGCCGCGCGACGCGGTCGGCTGGGCGACGCTGGGGCTGGCCTACGTGGAGCGGGCGCGGCTCACCGCCGACCCGTCCTACTACCCGAAGGCCGCCACCGTCCTGGGCACCTCGCTGAAGGTGCGCCCGGACGGCAATGACACCGTCCACGCCGGGCTTGCCGCTCTGGCCGCGGCCAGGCACGACTTCGGGACGGCTCTGGCGGAAACCGATCGCGCCCTGGCCGTGAACCCCTACGGGGCGCGCGCGCTGGCGGTGCGGGTGGACGCACTGGTCGAGCTCGGCCGTTACGAGGACGCCGAGGCGGCGGCCAAGCAGGCCGACGCGAAGGCACCGGGAATCCCCGTCTTCACGCGGGTCGCCTACGTCCACGAACTCCACGGCCGGACGGACGAGGCGCGCCGCGTCCTGAAACTGGCGGCGGCCTCGGCGACGGACCCCGGCGACGTCGCCTACGTCCGGACGCAACTGGGCGAGCTCGCCTGGAGCCGGGGCGACACGCGCACCGCCGGCCGCGAGTTCGCGGCGGCGCTGCGGGCGGACTCGACCGACCTCGGCGCGCTGGACGGGCGGGCGCGGGTGCGCGCGGCGACCGGCGACGCCGCGGGCGCGCGGCGCGACCAGGAGGCCCTGGTCACGAGGTCTCCCCTGCCCGGACGGCTGGCCTGGCTCGGCGAGCTGCGCGAGTCCGAGGGGCGCCGGGACGAGGCGGCGAAGCAGTACGGCGTCGCGGCCACGTGGGACGCCCTCGCCAAGGCGAACGGGGTCACGCCCGACCTGGAGACCGCGCTGTTCGCGGCCGACCACGGCGACAAGGCGGCGGCCTTGCGCGCGGCAAGGGCGGAGTGGACGCGGCGCCACAGCATTCACGTCGCCGATGCCCTCGCCTGGGCGCTGCACGTCAACGGCGACGACGAGGAGGCCCTCGGCTACGCGCGCAAGGCCGCCGGGACGGGATACCGCAACGCCGCGTTCCTCTACCACCGGGGCATGATCGAGCGCTCTCTCGGGCAGCGGTCCGAGGCGCGCCGCGACCTGGCGGCGGCGCTGCGCCTCAACCCGCACTTCTCCCCCCTGCACGCGCCCCGCGCCCGGACGGCGCTGGCCCGGCTCGGAGGTGACACGTGATCGCGCTCCTGGTCGCCGCGGCCGGGGCCGCCGCGTCGCTGGCGCACCCGCTCGGCAACTTCTCCGTCAACCGCTACGACGGGCTCGTCGTGGCGCCGCACGAGCTGCGGATCGACCACGTCCAGGACCTCGCCGAGATCCCGGCGGCGCAGGTGCTGCAGGACGGCGCGGACCTGCCCGGCTGGGCCGCGAAGGAGTGCGCGCGGTCCGCCGCCGCGTTCCGGATCACCGATGACGGACGGCCCGTCGCCGCCGCCGTCCGCTCGTCCTCGGCGACGGCGCGCCCCGGGCAGGCCGGGCTGCGGACGCTGCGCCTGGAATGCGGGATCGCCGCGCCCCTGAGCGGCACCCGGCTCGGCTTCACCGACACCGGCGCCGGGGGGCGCGTCGGCTGGAACGAGGTGACCGCCGCCGGGGACCGCATGACGCTGACCGCGTCCGACGTCCCGCGCGACTCCCGGACGGCCAGGCTCACCGCGTACCCGGGCGACGCGCTGGGGTCGCCGCTCGACCGGCGCGCGGCGAACGCGGTGGTGAGGCCGGGCGGGCCGCCGCTGGCCGCGCCCGCGCCCAGCGCCGCCGACCGGGTGCTGCCGCGCGGCGCCGACCGGCTCACGCGGGCCTTCACCGGCCTGGTCGCGCGCCACGATCTGACCGTGGGCTTCGCGCTGTCGGCCCTGCTCATCGCCATGGTCCTCGGCGCCGCGCACGCCCTGGCGCCCGGCCACGGAAAGACGATCATGGCGACGCAGGCCCTGGGGCAGGGCGCCCGCCCGCGCCGCGAGGCGCTCACCCTCGGCCTCACCGTGACCGTCACGCACACCGCCGGGGTCCTCGTCCTGGGGCTCCTCATCGCCGGCGGGTCGACGCTGGCCGCGCCCGCGCTGTTCCCCTGGCTCGGCGCCGCGGGCGGACTGCTCGTCGCGACGGCCGGGATCACCCTCCTGAGACGCGCCCTGCGCCCCGGACATGGCCACGGTCATGGGCATGGTCATGGGCACGGGCAGGGCCACGGCCACGGGCACGGCCACAGGCACGGGCACGGGCAGGGCCACGGTCATGGCCACGGGCACGGGCACGGGCACGGGCACGGTGACCTGGGCGGTGGGAGGGCCCGGTGGCGGAGCATGGTGCTGATGGGGTTCGCCGGGGGGCTGCTGCCGAGCCCGTCGGCGATCCTGGTGCTGCTGGGCGCGAACGCGCTCGGGCACGCGTGGTTCGGCGTGCTGCTCGTCCTGGCGTACGGGGTGGGGCTGGCGCTCACGCTGGTGTCGATCGGGCTGCTGGTCACCGGGTCGGGCCGCCTGCTGGCGCGGCGGCTGCCGTCCCTGCGGGCCCTGGTCGCGCCGCGCCTGCTGCCGGCCGGGACGGCGGCGCTGGTCGTCCTGCTGGGGCTGGGGCTCACCGCGCGGAGCCTCGCGCCGCTCCTCGTTTGAGGCGGCCGCTCCTCATCCGGGGCCCGGACGGCGGACGCGGCCCGTGCTCCCCTCGGGGCGCGGGTCGCTTTCTCGGCGCGTGACGGATCGCACGGATCGCACAGGTCGCACGGATCGCACGGCGGTCAGGCGTTCTTGCCCCAGACGTAGGCGCCGAGGCTCATCAGCAGGACGCTCGCCCAGCTGAACACGGCGCGGACGGTGTTCCAGGCCGTCCAGCGCCCCGAGTAGTCCGACCAGATCTTCGCCGCCTCGTTCAGGTCCGCCGGGATCTTGACGGCGTCCAGGTCGTTGTTCATCGGGATGTTCACCGCGAAGCTCGGGACGAGCGCGCCGACGAAGTACACGGCCGCGGCGGCGAAGAACAGCAGGGCGGCGGACTTCTGGTCGAGGGTCAGCAGCAGGATCCCGGCGACGACCGCCACGACCGGCAGCAGCATGAACATCCCCACGAACACCGGGTTCTGGATCTTCTGGTTGACGGCCTGCATGGCGTTGATCGCCGAGCCGGGCTTCGCGGCGTTCAGGCCCGGCATGACGCCGGTGGAGAAGCCGAAGAACGTGCCCGCCATGCCGGCGGCCATCAGGATGGACAGGGCCGCGGAGGCGACCGTGAGCGAGAATTTCATGATCAGTTCCGTTCGTGGATGTCGGGGCCAGGGCCAGGGCCGGGGGCGTGCCGCCCCCGGCCGAGCGACGCGGGTCAGGCCGTCCAGATGCCGCTGGCGGCGGTCTCGCGGGCGTAGTCGGCGAAGTCCTTGGGCTCGCGGCCCAGGGCGCGCCGCACGCCGTCGGCAGGGCGGGAGTTCCGCCCGTCCAGGACGGTGGTGAACAGGTATATCAGCAGGTCAACGACGTCATCCGGCAGGCCGTGCTCGCGGAGGGCGCCCGCGTAGTCCGCCGCGCCGACCGGGACGTAGGCGATGTCCCGGCCCGCCGCGCGGCCGATCTCGGCGACCGCCTCCGCGAAGGTGAGCGCCCGGGGCCCGGTGACCTCGTAGACCTCGCCTGCATGCCCGTCCTGCGTGAGCGCCGCGACCGCCACGTCGGCGATGTCGTCGGCGTCGGCGAACGGCTCGGGCACGTCGGCGGCCGGGAGGACGACCTCGCCCGCCCGGACGGGGTCGAGCAGGTAGTCCTCGCTGAAGTTCTGGGCGAACCAGCTCGCCCGGACGACCGTCCATTCGAGGCCCGAGCCCTGGACGATCCGCTCGCACTCCCGCGCCTCCTCCTCCCCGCGCCCCGAGAGCAGGACGATCCGCCGGACCCCGGCGTCCACCGCCTTGGCCGTGAACGCGCGGATCGCGCCGGGCGCGGCGGGGACGGCCAGGTCCGGGTAGTACACGAGGTAGACGGCGTCGACGTCGCGCAGGACCGGGGCCCAGGTGGCCTCGTCCTCCCAGTCGAACGCCGGCGCCGCCGACCTGGAGCCCATCCGCACGGAGACGTCGAGGGCCTCCAGCCGCTCGACCACCCGCCGGCCGGTCTTGCCGGTGCCGCCGAGGACGAGGGTGAGGCCGGATTCCTTGGTGTTCGTCATGCCCTCAAGTCAACAGCCGGGCCATTCCGGCGACCATCGTTGAGAAGCTCGCCCCCATGTCCGAGCGTCTACGCTGGTCACATGGACGCCCTCACCGACCTGCTCGACGGGCCGCGCGCCCGCGGAGCGTTCATGCTGCGCGCGGCGCTGAACCCGCCCTGGTCCATCCGGATCCAGGACGAGGCGCCGCTGACCCTCGTCGCGATGGTCCAGGACGAGGCGTGGGTGACCTACGACGGCGCCGAGCCGCAGTGCGTCCGGCCCGGCGACATGGCGATCTGCCGCGGCCCCGAGCCGTACACGGTCGGCGATCACCCCGCGACCGCGCCGCAGGTCGTGATCCATCCGGGCCAGCACTGCACCACCCCGGACGGGACGAGCCTGTCGGAGGCGATGGACCTCGGCGTGCGGGCCTGGGGCAACGACCCCGACGGGTCGGCGGTGATGCTGATCGGCACCTACCAGATGCGCGGCGCGGTCACGCAGCGGCTGCTGGCCGCGCTCCCCTCGCTGGCGATCGTGCGCGGAGACACCTGGAAGTCGCCGCTGACCGGCCTGCTCGGCGAGGAGATCGTCAAGGACGAGCCCGGGCAGGAGGTCGTCCTGGACCGGCTGCTCGACCTGCTGCTGATCGCGACGCTGCGGGCCTGGTTCTCCCGGCCGGACGCCGAGCGGCCCGGCTGGTACCGGGCGCACGGCGACGCGGTGGTGGGCCCGGCGCTGCGGCTGCTGCACGACGATCTGGCGCATCCCTGGACGGTCGCGGGCCTGGCGGCCGGCGTCGGGGTGTCGCGCGCGGCGCTGGCGCAGCGGTTCGGGAAGCTGGTCGGCGAGCCGCCCATGGCCTACCTGACGGCCGTCCGCCTCGCGCACGCGGCCGACCTGCTGCGCGAGAGCGACGCGACGCTGGAGGCGGTGGCACGGCGGGTCGGCTACGGCAACGCGTTCGCGCTGAGCACGGCGTTCAAGCGGGAGCACGGGATGAGCCCGCAGGAGTACCGCGCCGGACCGGCGGCCTCCCCACCGGCCGGCGCGGCCACGTCCTGAGCCCGTCCCGGGCCTACTTCGGGACGTAGAGGCGGACGTCGTCCACCTGCGCCTTGCCCTCGTAGAAGTTCATGTGCGGGTCGCCGATCATGAAGTGGTCGGGGTAGGCCGAACCGGCGGGCCAGGTGTCGCGGTCGACGAGCGTGCCGCCCGGGCCCTTCCAGGTCCAGTCGGCGTTGAAGCGCCCGTCGTACTCGCCCGGCTTCTGGTTGTAGTGCCAGATCGGCTCGCCGTCCTGGACGAAGGCGCGGGTGTAGCGGAAGGTCGCCCGGCCCACGTGCGCGAAGGTGCCGGACATCTCCATCGTGTACGCGCCGTCCCGCCGCTCGATCGCGAACGTATAGGGCTCCTTGGGCAGCAGCTCCGGCTTCAGGTCGACCGTCGAGACGATCGCCTTGCCCTTGGCGAACCCGCACTCGCTCTGCATCAGGTACTCGGTGCCGGGCATCGAGGGGTAGCGGCGGTCGTCCGTCATGAAGATCGCGTTGACGCCGTTGCCGGTGCCCGCCGGGTACGGCTCGTACTGCTTGGTCGCCGGGTTGCAGTACCGCAGGCCCGTGCCGGTGTACTTGTAGCGGTTGTAGCCGTCCATGGCCACCTTCCGGTGGCCGTGGATGAACACGTTGTTGTGCGGCGCGACCCGCCCGTAGTCCATGATCGACATGTAGTAGAAGCCGTTGGAGTCGGTGCGGACGTCCGCCCAGTCACACTCCGGACGGGAGAAGTCGCCGCCGGAAGCCCAGGGGAAGTTCGTCTTGCAGCCCGCCGGCGAGTAGCCGTTGATCCGGCCGTCCGGGTAGTCCCACGAGCCGTTCCGCTGTCCGCCGAAGTCGAGCCCGCGCAGCGTCATCTCCACCCGGTACTCGGCGGGCAGCGCGTTGGTCGACCGGATGACCACGCCCGCCTGGTGGCTCGGCTCCACCAGGTTCGCGACGCCCTTCCGCGAGGTCAGGGTGGGCGGCGCGTCGGGCCGGCCGTCGCCGTCGGCGTCGCGGGCGGCCAGCTCGGCGGTGAGCCAGCCGCGCGTCCCGAACGCGAAGGACTTGCGGTAGGTCTTCATCGCGGCGAGCTGCGTGCGGAACGCCGGGCCGCCCATCGTCTCGAAGTAGGCGCCGTCGTTGTCGTACATGTCGACGTCGTAGGGGCTGGACGGCCCGTCGCCGTCCGGCCGCCAGGGCACCTTCGCGTCGTCCAGGTGCCGGTTGAAGGGCTCGGCCCCGACCAGCCGCCAGCCGGACGGGCCGGTCCCGCCGGACGGGCCGGGCGCCCCCGGCGTGCCGGGCCCGCCGGCGCCCGCGTGGGCCGGGGCCGCGCAGAGCGCCGCCGGCAGGACCAGGGGGAACGCCAGCGCCAGCGCCCCCCGCACGAACTTCCTCATCTAGCCGCCTTCCTCACCGCGCGCCGGGCGCGGCCCTCGGCCTCTTTCTGACGATCTTCAGCGACGGTAGGCATGCCCCGGCACCGCCCACCAGGGCAAATATCGACAAAGTGGTATTGACCAGTTGCCTGAGTGGGACATAACGTGTGTTCAGCAAGGAACAGCGTGCCAGGAGGTGAACAGCGTGCAATCCGCCGGTGAGGCTCGTAACGGGCACACGAAACGGCAGACCGTGCGCCGCAAGCTCCTGGCGATGCTGGACGGGCTCGACGTCGGGGACGCCCTGCCGTCGGAGCGCCGGCTGGCCGAGGATCTCGGCGTCTCGCGGCCGACCCTGCGCCAGGCCGTCGACGACCTCGTCGCCGAGGGCCTGCTCGACCGGCGGCACGGGAGCGGCACCTACGTGGCCGAACCCCGGATCGCGGTCTCGCTGACCATGACCTCGTTCACCGAGGACATGATCAGGCGCGGGATGAAGCCGGGGGGCCGGGTGCTGTCGTTCCGCACAGAGGCCGCGGGGGCGCGGATCGGCAGACGGCTGGCCCTGTCACCGGTTGAAGAGGTATTTACCATTCGGCGGCTCAGGCTCGCCGACGGCGCGACGATGGCCATCGAGACCCTCTACATGCCGCGGGCGCTGCTGCCCGGGCTGCGCAGACAGGACCTTGAGGGACGGTCGTTCTACGACCTGCTGCGCGGCAACGGCGTCGTGATCGCCTCCGGCAGGGAGACGATCGAGCCGACCGTCACCACCGCGGCGGAGGCCGCCGACCTGGACGTCCCGGTGCACATGCCGGCGTTCCTGTTCCAGCGGGTGACCAGGGACGAGGACGGCAGGCCGGTGGAGTACGTGCGGTCGCTCTACCGGGGCGACCGGTACCGCCTGGAGCTCGACCTGAGACCGCCATCCCACTGACCTCTCCCCCGGGGCACGCCGCCCCCGGGGGGACGACCGTCCAATCCGCGCTGACGGGGGCGACAGCGCACGACCACCCCAGAAGTGAGGCGACTTCACCGTGGACGTCATCAAGGACATCCTCACCTTCCTGGCCGACAACGTGTTCGGCCAGGTGCCCATCCTCATCGGGCTCATCACGCTCATCGGGCTGCTGCTGCAGCGCAAGCGGTTCGAGGACACCCTCGCCGGCGCGCTGCGCGCGACCATCGGCGTGGTGATCCTGTTCATCGGCGTCGAGGTGTTCACCGGCGGGCTGACCAGCTTCCAGAAGGTGCTGGCCAGCGCGATGGGCACCACGCCGCCGAAGGCCGACCACACGCTGACCGAGTTCCTCACCAAGCAGGGCGGGACGATCGCCCTGGTCATCACGGTGGCGTTCCTCGTGCACGTGCTGATCGTGCGGATCTTCCCGGCGGCCCGGTACCTGTACCTGACCGGGCACCTGATGTTCTGGGTCAGCACGGTCACCGTCGCGTCGCTGGTGACGATCGCCCCGGGCGCCGACCAGCTCACGCTCGTGCTGTGCGGGGCCGGGTTCGTCGCCGCGTACTGGACCGTCCAGCCGCTGTGGATGCGGCCGCTGATGCGCCGCGTCATGCCGGACGACCGGTTCGGGTTCGCGCACACCAGCTCGCTGGCCTGCCTCGTCACCGGCTACGCGGCCCGCCCGCTCGGCAGCCGCGAGAAGCACGACACCGAGAAGCTCAAGCTGCCGCGCCAGCTGTCGTTCTTCAAGGACGTCAACGTCAGCACCGCCCTGATCATCTCGGTGATCATGCTGGTGGGGGTCGCGTTCGCCGACAACGGCGTGGTGAACACCGCGGCGGCCGAGATGGACGCCAAGCTGTCCCCGTGGGTGTGGGCGCTGCTGGTCGGCCTGCGGTTCGCGGGCGGCATCGCGATCCTGCTGTTCGGCGTCCGCATGTTCCTCGGCGAGATCGTCCCGGCGTTCAAGGGCTTCAGCGACAAGGTGATCCCCGGGACCCGTCCCGCGCTGGACGCGCCCACCGTCTTCCCGGTCGCCCCGACCGCCGTCATGGTCGGCTTCGTGACCTCGACCGGCCTGTTCCTGGTCTGCCTCGCGGTGTTCGCCGGGGCCGGCTGGTTCACCCTCGCCCCGCCCATGATCATGCTGTTCTTCGTCGGCGGCGCCGCCGGGCTGTTCGGCAACGTGGTCGCGGGCTGGCGCGGCGCCGTCCTCGGCGGCGTGATCAGCGGCCTGATCCTGGCGATCGGCCAGGCCGTCACGTGGGACCTGTACGAGAAGACCGCGCCGGAGCTCGCGACCCTCGCCGACCCCGACTGGTACGCGATCGCCTGGCTGCTCAAGGCCGTGGACCCGGTCGTCGGCGGCAACTCGGTGTGGCTGGTGCCCGCCGTCGCGCTGGCCGCCACCGTCGCCACCCTGCTCCTGCTCGGCCGCGCGGAGAAGCGCCGCACGCCGGACGGGGACGAGACGGCGCCCGCGGACCGGACCGCCGTCAAGAGGGCCTGACCCGCACGGGCACCCTGCCCGCACCGAACACAGAGGAGAGAACCGACATGGCACTGGACCGGCAACTGGAGATCCTCGCGGTCTGCGGCGTCGGCATGGGCTCCAGCCTGATGCTCAAGATGACCGCGGAGGACGCGCTGCGCTCCCTCGGCATCGAGGCCCGGGTGGAGAACACCGACGTGTCCACGGCGCGCGGGATGACGCCCGACGTGGTCATCGGGCAGGGCATGCACACCAGCGAGATCACCGACCTCGCGCCCGTCGTGATCACGATCAGCGACTTCCTCGACAAGGAGGGCCTGGAAGCCCAGCTCAGGGAGCGCCTGACCGAGCAAGGGTGGCTCTAATGCCCGTCGTAGTAACCACCGACGCCGTCACGGCGGCCGACTGGCGGGAGGCCGTGCGCAAGGCGGCCGCCGCCCTGGTCGACGCCGGCGCGGCGGGCGAGGGCTACCCGGACGCGTGCGTCCGGGTGGTCGAGGAGAACGGCCCGTACATCGTGCTGACCAAGGGCCTGGCGCTCGTCCACGCCCGTCCCGAGGAGGGCGGGCTGGCCGTCGGCGTCGGCGTGACCCGTCTGGCCACGCCCGTGGAGTTCGGCCATCCCGACAACGACCCGGTCGACCTGCTGCTGGCGTTCTGCACGCCCGACCCCGACGCGCACGTCGGGACACTCGCCGCGCTGGCGCGCGCGCTGTCGGACGGCTTGGCCGACCGGCTCCGCGCGGCCTCCGGCCAGGAAGAGATGACCCACGCCCTCAAGGAGGCCCTGCCCGATGCCTGACGCCCCCCGGAAGCAGCTCCCCGACCGGGTGCGGGCCCTGCTCGACGATCTCGACTCCACGTCCGGCACGGCGATCGGCGAGGCCGCCGCCCTGCTGCTGGAGTCGATCGAGGGCGACGGGATCGTGCACGTCGCCGGGGCCGGGCACTCCCTGGCGATGGTGTGCGAGACGTTCTACCGGGCCGGGGGCCTCGCCGCCGTCCGGCCGATCTGGGACGCCGGCGTCCTCCCGCTGGACGACGCCCTGCGCAGCACCCGCGTCGAGCGGCAGGCGGGGATCGGGCGCGCCGTGGCCGAGGCCGCCGCGCCCGCGCCGCCCGACGTGGCGGTGGTGTTCTCCACCAGCGGGCGCAACCCGTACCCGGTGGAGGTGGCGGAGGCGTGCGCGGCGCGGGGCGTGCCCGTCATCGCGGTGACCTCGGCCCGCGCGTCCCGCGGCGCCGCCGCCCGGACCGCGACGAGCCTCGCCGACCACGCCGCGATCGTGCTGGACACACGCGTCCCGCCCGGCGACGCCCTGCACCCGGCCGCGGCGCCGCGCACGGCGGCGGTCTCCACGATCCTCGCCGCGTACGCGTGGGCGCGGGTGCTGGCCGACCTCGACGACCTCGCCTCGGCGCGCGGCGTGGAGCTCCCCCGCTGGACGAGCGCGAACGTCCCGGGCGGCGACGAGGTGAACGCGGCGCTGCTGGAGCGCTACCGCCACCGCGTGCCCGAGCTCACCGGCGGCTGACGGCGTTTCCCCGCCGGACCGGCCCGCCCGACATGGCATGATACGGAGGATGACCACCAAACCGACCGAGGACGACCTTCTTGCCGTGTTCGCGCGCGCGGACCTCGGCGGCGACGAGCGGCTCGACCTGATGGAGTTCACCCTCGTCCTGGAGAGCCTCGGGCTGTCCTGGACGCGCGCGGAGACCCAGGACAGGTTCGAGCAGGCCGACGCCAACCTCGACGGGTTCATCTCCTACGGCGAGTTCCGCGCCATCCTCGAAGCGCAGGGCTGGGCCGATGGCCCGCTGCCCGAGCCGCAGGGCTGACCAGCACGCTCCGCACGACGCGGGACGGGCCCGCCGGTGATCCGGCGGGCCCGTCCCGTCGTCGCGGAGGGTGTCAGACCGCCCGGCGGCGCCACTCGCGGTAGGTGCGGACGAGCGCCGCGGTGGAGGGGTCGGGCGCCTCGGACGGCGGCTCGGCCGAGGTGAGCGCGGGGGCGAGGTCCATGGCCATGACCTTGCCGAGCTCCACGCCCCACTGGTCGAAGGAGTCGATCCCCCAGATCGTCCCCTCCACGAACACGATGTGCTCGTAGAGCGCGACGAGCTCCCCGAGCGTCTTCGGGGTGAGCCTCGGCACGAGGATCGTGCTGGTGGGGCGGTTCCCCGGCATCACCTTGTGCGGGACGACCGCCGCGGGCGCCCCCTCCGCCGCGATCTCCTCGGCGGTCTTGCCGAACGCCAGCGCCGAGGTCTGCGCGAGGAGGTTCGCGGTGAGCAGGTCGTGCATGCCCTCGCGGTCGGCGAACGGCTCGGCGAAGCCGATGAAGTCGGCGGGCACCAGCCGGGTGCCCTGGTGCAGCAACTGGTAGAAGGCGTGCTGGCCGTTCGTGCCCGGCTCGCCCCAGAAGATCTCGCCGGTCTGCGCCACGACCGGCGCGCCGTCGGCCCGCACCGACTTGCCGTTGGACTCCATCGTGAGCTGCTGGAGGTAGGCGGGGAAGCGCGACAGGCGCTGGCTGTAGGGCAGGACGGCCCTGGTCTGTGCGCCGAAGAAGTCGGTGTACCAGACGCCGAGCAGGCCCATCAGGACGGGCATGTTCGCCTCGAACGGCGCCGTCCGGAAGTGCTCGTCGATCTCCCGGAAGCCGGCGAGCATCTCGCGGAACGCCTCGCCGCCGATCGCGATCATCAGGGACAGGCCGATCGCGCCGTCGAAGGAGTACCGCCCGCCGACCCAGTCCCAGAAGCCGAACATGTTGCCGGTGTCGATGCCGAAGTCGGCGACGCGCTCGGCGTTGGTCGACACCGCGACGAAGTGCCGCGACACCGCCTTGTCGTCGCCGAGCCGCTCCACGAGCCACTGCCGGGCGACCTTGGCGTTGGTGAGGGTCTCCAGCGTGCCGAACGTCTTGGAGCTGATGACGAACAGGGTCCGCTCGGGGTCGAGGTCCGCGAGCGTCCCCACGATGTCGGCGGGGTCGATGTTGGAGACGAACCGGCAGGCGATGCCCGCGTCGGCGAAGTCGCGCAGGGCCTCGTAGGCCATGGCGGGGCCGAGGTCGGAGCCCCCGATGCCGATGTTGACGACGGTCCTGATCGGCTTGCCGGTGAAGCCCGTCCACTCCCCCGAGCGGACGCGCCCGGAGAACTCGGCCATCTTGTCCAGGACGGCGTGCACGTCGCCCGCGACGTCCTGGCCGTCCACCGTCAGCGCCTCGCCCGGGGGCAGCCGGAGGGCGGTGTGCAGGACGGCGCGGTCCTCGCTGACGTTGATGTGCTCGCCGGAGAACATCGCGGCGATCCGCTCGCGCAGCCCCGCCCGCTCCGCGAGCGCGACCAGCAGCCCCAGCGTCTCGCCGGTCACGCGGTGCTTGGAGTAGTCCAGGTGGAGGTCGCCCGCGGTCACCGTCATGCGGCCGACGCGCCCCGGATCGTCCGCGAAAAGGTCCCGCAGGTGCCGCGTGGCGAGTGCCGCCTGGTGCTCGGCCAGCGCCGACCACTCCGGCGCCTCGGTGATATCAGCCATTGCCTCTCTCATCTCCTCGGCGGGGCCGGGCGGGCACCGCGGGTCCCCACGCGCGCTCCGCGCCGCCCCATCGGCGATCATAGGTCGGCCGCGCGCGCACCGATGCCAAAGCTCTTCCAAGCCCGGAGTGTTCCCGTCCGGCGGCCTTTCCACCGTGGCGGCCGGGCCTGTCGGGGGTCCCGCCGCCCCGTCCTGGACGAGAGGGCTCAGACCTTGGCCGCGACCAGCACCGGAACGGGTTCCACAGCGGGCTCCAGAGCGGGTTCCGGGGCCGCCGCCTGCACCGGCACGGGGGCCGCGGCGGCGCGGGACCGGCGCAGCCGCGCCAGCCCGTACGCGGCGGCCAGGGCCGCGGTGGCGCTGACGGCGCCGGCGAGGACCAGGGCGGCGCGGGGGCCGAGGGTGTCGCACAGCATCCCGAGGGCGGGGCCGCCGAACGCGCCGGACGCGGCGCCGACCATGCCCTGGGCGGCGATGACGCGGCCGCGCAGGTGGCCGGGGCTGTCGAGCTGCACCCGGGTGCTGACGGTGGTGTCGAGGACGACGGCGCCCGCCGCGATGGGCAGCATCACGGCGCCGAACACCAGCAGGCCGGGGGCGACGCCGCTGAGCATCTGTCCGACGGAGCAGGCCGTCGCCGCGATCAGCAGCAGCCGCAGCGGCAGCCGGGCGCGGGACGCGGCGTAGACGCCGCCGAGGACGGTGCCGACCGCGAAGGCCACCGACAGCGCCCCGTAGCCGCTGGCGCCGCCGTGCAGCGGCCCCTGGCTCATCGCCGCCATGGTCACCTGGTAGTTGCGGCCGAGGCTGCCGAGGACGAACGCCAGGCCGAACATGATCAGCAGCCGGGGCGTGCCCAGCACGTACCGGAAACCGGCCGCGATCCCGCGCTCGCCGGGCTCGGCCGGGGGCAGCGGGTGCAGGTCGCGGGGCCGCATCAGCGCGATGGCGGCCAGCACGCCGAGGAAGCTCACCGAGTTCAGCAGGAACGCCCCCGGCACCCCGGCGATCGGGATCACGACCCCGGCGAGGCTCATGCCCAGGATCCGGCCGCCCGAGCTGATCACCGAGCCCAGCGCCAGCCCGTTGGACAGGTCGTCCGGGCCGACGACCTCGGCGCCGAAGCGGCCGAGCGCGGGCGAGGTCATGGCCGTGACCATGCCCGAGGCCAGCGAGATCGCGTACAGGCCGCCGACGCCGGACGGGTCGCCCGACGCGATGGCGGCCAGCAGGCCCGACAGCGCCGCCTGGACGGCCTGCCCGGCCGCCACCACGTAGCGGGCGGGCAGCCGGTCGGCGATCACGCCGCCCCAGGGCCCGAGCAGCATCGTCGGCAGGGCCTGCAGGACCAGGCCGAGGCCGACGCTGGTGGCCGAGTGGGTGATCGACAGGATCAGCCAGTTCATCGCCAGCACCTGCATCCACGTCCCGGTGATCGAGACGAGATCGGCGGTGGCCCAGAGCCGGTAGTTGTGATGGCGCAGCGAGCGCAGCATCACCGGGAACGCCACGGTTCTTCTCCCCCTCAAAGTCGTGCCAAAGGGGATTAAACGCCGGGTGCTTTTGGTACGTTCCGGGCAAGAGAAGTGTATGAGGCAGATCACGTTTGACCAGGGCGAACACGGGTGACCAGCGCAGTCGCCCGGAGCCCCGCCCACCGTTAGGCTCAAGCCCTCTCGCCCACCTCGGGCGGGCCGGACCGCGCGGCGTGCAGGTGTGCGCGGCGCGCATGGACGGTGGCGGGTCGGATGGGGGTCCGGG
>NZ_SMKU01000192.1 GCF_004349215.1 Actinomadura rubrisoli
GGGAGGGGCGGTGGGTGAGCATGGAGAGCAGGTCGCCGGTGCTGAGGGTGACCGCGCAGCGTTCGGCGGCGTAGGTGAGGGCCGAGGCGTGGTGGTCGGCGGAGAAGTCGGCGGTGCCGTCGGCGACGAAGAACGCCTCGATGTCGCGCATGAACGCCTCGCACGCCGTCATGAGGCAGCCGATGTGGGCGTAGACGCCGGTGATGATGAGCTGGTCGCGCTGGAGGGCGGCCAGGACGTCGTCCAGGGAGGTGCGCTGGAACGCGCTGTAGCGCCACTTGGTGAGCCGGATGTCGGACGCGGCGGGCCGGAGCGGCGCGATGATCTCGGCGGCGCGGGGGTCGGCGGGGATCCCGGCGCCCCAGAAGTCCTGGAGGAGGCCGCGCTGCTCGGCGCTCTGCGCGCCCGGCTGGGCGCTGTAGACGACGGGGATCCCGAGAGAGGCGCAGCGCGTGCGCAGGGCGATGATGTTGGCGAGGAGCTCGGGGATCGGGGAGGCGGCGGGGGCGAAGGCGTCCACGAAGTAGTTCTGCATGTCGTGGATCAGCAGGACGGCGCGGGAGGGGTCCGCGGTCCAGGTGACGCGGTTGGCCGGCAGGGTGCCGGGCATCGGGTAGGACGCGATCCGGGGCAGGCCCATGGTGACTCCTAGGTGGGTGGGGCGAGGCGCGCGGCCAGGGCCCGGCGCAGCTCCCGCTTGCTGATCTTGCCGACTCCGGTGACCGGGAACCGGGTGACGATCTCGAACCGATCGGGGATCTTGAAGGGGGCGAGGCCCCGGCTCCGGAGGTGCTCGCGCAGCGCGGCGGCGTCGGGGGCGGCGGCGCCCGCGGCGGCCGCGCGGGGGACGACGACGGCGCAGGTCCGCTCGCCGAGGAACCGGTCGGGGACGGCGACGACGGCGGCGTCCCGGACGGCGGGGTGGGCGAGCAGGTGGTTCTCGACCTCCTCGGCGGCGATCTTCTCGCCGCCGCGGTTGATCTGGTCCTTCTCGCGGCCCTCCACCACGAGGTGGCCGGACGGCAGGCGGCTGACGACGTCGCCGGTCCGGTAGAAGCCGTCGGGGGTGAACGCGGCGGCGTTGTGCTCGCCGGCCCGGTAGTAGCCCCGGATGGTGTACGGGCCGCGGGTGAGCAGCTCGCCGGGGGCCCCGGGCGGGACCTCGCGGCCATCGGGGCCGACCACGCGGATCTCGTCGTCGGGGGAGATCGGCCGTCCCTGCGTCGTGAGCCGGTACTCCTGCGGGTCGCCCGCCCGGGTGTAGCAGACCAGGCCCTCGGCCATGCCGTAGACCTGCTGGAGGTCGCAGCCGAGCGCGCCGGGGACGCGCGCCGCGGCCTCGTTGCCGAGCCGGGCGCCGCCGACCTGGAGGACCTCCAGGCTGGACAGGTCGTGCCGGGTGGTGCGGGCGGTCTCCATCCACAGCAGCGCCAGCGGCGGGACGAGCGCGGTCAGCGTGACCCGCTCCGCCTCGATCAGCGGGAAGGCCGTGCTCGGGGCGGGTTGCGCGGCCATCACGACGCGGCCGCCGGCGTGCAGGACGCCGAAGACGCCGGGGGAGCTCATCGGGAAGTTGTGCGCGGCGGGCAGCGCGGCCAGGTAGACGGTGCGCGGGGTGAGCCCGCAGATCTCGGCGCTGGCGCGGATGCTGTACAGGTAGTCGTCGTGGGTGCGCGGGATCATCTTGGGCGTGCCGGTGGTGCCGCCGGAGAGCTGGAACAGGGCGACGTCGGCCGGGTCGGCGCCCGGGAGGTCGGCGGGCTCGGGGGCGCGCACGCCGTCCAGGGGCGTGAACTCCCCGGCGTCGCCGGCGACGAGCACGTGCCGCACGCCGGGCGCCCGCGCCACGACCTCGCGGGCGAGCGTCCGGTAGTCGAACCCGGCGTGCTCGTCCGCGACCACGTAGGCGACGGCGGCGCAGTGGCGGGCCAGGTGGACGATCTCGCTGGACCGGTGGGCCGGGAGCGTGAACACCGGGATCGCGCCGAGCCGGAACAGGGCGAAGGCCGTCTCCAGGAACTCGGCGGCGTTCGGGAGCTGGACGATGACCCGGTCCCGGGGGGCGATCCCCAGGTCGCGCAGGCCGGCGGCGAGCCGGGACGCCCGCGCGGACAGCTCGGCGTAGGTCCAGGAGCGGGCGCCGTCGACGACCGCGACGCGGTCGCCGTGGGCGGCGGCGAGCCGGGTGAGCAGGGCGCCGAAGGTCTCGCCGCGCCAGTACCCGGCGGCGCGGTAGCGCGCGGCGGCCTCGGCGGGCCAGGGGACGCAGTGTTCGAGCATCACAGGTCCTGCTCGATGCCGATGGCGCGCAGGAACGTGCGGAACTTCGCGGTGGTCTCGGCCAGCTCGGCGTCGGGCGTCGAGCCCTCGACGACCCCGGCGCCGGCGTAGACGCGGATCTCCCGGTCGGCGACCTCGGCGCAGCGGATCGTGACGGCCCATTCGCCGTCGCCGGAGGAGTCGGTCCAGCCGACGACGCCGCTGTAGAAGCTGCGGTCGAACGGCTCGATCTCCCCGATGGCGCGCATCGCCAGCGTGCGGGGGGTGCCGCACACGGCGGGCGTGGGGTGCAGCGCGGTCGCCAGGTGCAGCGAGGTGACCTCGGGGTCGCGCAGGTGCCCGCGGACGACGGTCGACAGGTGCCACAGCGTGGGCGTGCGCAGCAGCGACGGCGTGTCGGGGACCTCCAGGTCCAGGCAGTAGGGGCGCAGCCCCTCGGCGACCGCCTCGACGACGACGGCGTGCTCGCGCAGGTCCTTGGCCGAGGCCAGCAGCCGCTCGCCGGCGCGGGCGTCGGCCAGGGCGTCGGCGTGCCGCGGCGCGGAGCCGGCCAGCGGGTTGGCGGTGACCCGGCCGCCGGAGCGCCGGACGAGCAGCTCGGGGCTGGCGCCCAGGAGGATCCGGCCCGGTTGCAGGTCGAAGGCGAACACGTAGCCGTCGGGGTTGCCGTGGGCGAGGCGGCGCAGCATCGCCGCGACGCCGTGGTGGCGGACGCCCTCCAGGTAGAGCGCGCGGGCGAGGACGATCTTGCGTGCGGGCCCGTCGGCGAGGCGGTCCAGCGCCGCGGTGACGCCGCTCCGGTAGTCGTCCGGCGATGGGACGTGCCGCAGCGAGCCGAAGCGGGCCGGCAGCGCCGGGGGCGGCGCCTGCGCGGCCATCGGCCCGGTCCAGCGGACGGTGGCGGGGACGCGCAGGCGGGCCGGGGTCACGGGGCGGAAAGGCAGGGCGCCGACCACGATGGGGCGCGGCTGCCCGGCCGCCTCGGCCTCGGCGAGCGTGGTCCGGACGCGCCGGACCAGGGCGTCGGCGGCGCCGCCCGCGCTGTTGCAGGTGGGGACGACCGCGGCGGTGCCCTCGGCGAGCAGGGCGTGGCCGGCGGACCGGAAGAAGAAGGAGTCCTCGGGCCGGTAGTCGCTGAGGAGGTCGGCGCGGGACTGGGTGAGGATCGTCAAGGATTCGGCTCCGGGTTCAAGCGCGCAGCGTTGCGCCGCCGTCGACGTACAACTCGTGCATGGTGATGTGCCGCGCCCGCTCCGACAGCAGGAACAGGACGGCGTCGGCGATGTCGTCGGGGTCGGCGACGCGGCCGAGCGGGATGCCGGTGCGGTAGGCGGCCGGGTCGCCGCCGATGACGTCGCCCGCGCCGAGCTCGCGCAGCATGGGGGTGTCGGTCGAGCCGGGCGAGACCACGTTGCACCGGACGCCGTACGGGGCCAGCTCCAGCCCCAGGCAGCGGGTGAAGTGGGCCGCGGCGGCCTTGGACGCGGCGTAGGCGGCCATGCCGGTCCGGGGGATCCCGCCGGCGTTCGAGCCGACGGTGACGATCGCGCCGTGGCCACGTCCGGCCATCCTGCGGGCGGCGGCGCGGGACACCACGAACACGCCCGTGGTGTTGACGGCGAAGGTCGTGGCCCAGTCGCCGTCGCTGGTCGCGACGACCGATGAGGGCAGCAGCACCCCGGCGACGTTGACGACCTCGGTCACGGGCCCGAACACCGATTCCACCGCGTCGAAGACGGTCTCGACGGCGGCGGCGTCGCAGATGTCGACGAGGTGCGCCTCGATGGCGCATCCCTTCTCGCGGAGACCGTCGCAGAGTTCGTGCAGGGCGCGGCCGTTGACGTCCAGCGCGGCGACCGGGCGGCCGGTGGACGCGAGGGCCGCCACGGTCGCCGCGCCGATGCCGCCGGCCGCGCCGGTCACCACCGCCACGCCTTCGTCCATGTTCGCCATCCTCAAGTTAGGTCTACCTAAGTTAGGTTAGGCATACCTATATTTCAGATGTCCCGGGAGATCGTCAAGAGCGGTCGGCGGACTCCCGGCGGAGGGTTGACAGGTCGCGATGCGATCTTCATTCTTAGGCAAGCCTTACCTAAGTCCGCCAAGGAGTGTGACCGATGGAGCGGAACCCGCTCACCCCCGAACGGATCCGCGCCGACGTGGCCGATGTGCTGAGCGTGCGAGCGGACGACCTCACCGACGACGCCCGGCTGACCGACCAGGGCCTGGACTCGATCCGCCTGATGACGCTCATCGAGCGGTGGCGCGCCGAGGGGGTCGACGTCGAGATCGTCGACCTGGCCGAGCGTCCCACCGTCGCCCAGTGGGTCGAGCGGCTCGCCCGCTGACGCCCCGCGAAGGAGATCTCACGTGAAGACCGAGCAGTACGACGTCGTCGTGGTCGGCGGCGGCCCCGGCGGCTCCACCGCCGCGGCGCTCGTCGCCGCGCGCGGCCACCGGGTGCTCCTGCTGGAGAAGGAGACCTTCCCCCGCTACCAGATCGGCGAGTCGCTGCTTCCCGCGACGGTGCACGGCGTCTGCCGCCTGCTCGGCGTCGAGGCGGAGATGGAGGCGGCCGGCTTCATGGTCAAGCGCGGCGGCAGCTTCCGCTGGGGCACCAACCCCGTCCCGTGGAACTTCCTGTTCGCGCTGTCGCCGGAGATCTCCGGGCCGACCTCCTACGCCTACCAGGTCGAGCGGATGAAGTTCGACGAGATCCTGCTGCGCAACGCGGCGGCCAAGGGCGCCGAGGTCCGCGAGAACGCGGCGGTCGGCGAGGTGCTCGCCGACGCGGACCGGGTGCGCGGCGTCCGGTACACCGGCGCGGACGGCGAGGCCCGCGAGGTCCGCGCCCGGTACGTGATCGACGCCTCCGGGAACCGGACGCGGATCAGCACCCACGCCGGGGGCGAGCGCGTGTACTCCGAGCACTTCCGCAACCTGGCGCTGTTCGGCTACTTCGAGGGCGGACGGCGGCTCCCCGGCCCCGACTCCGGCAACATCCTGTGCGCGGCGTTCGACGAGGGCTGGATCTGGTACATCCCGCTCAGCGACACGCTCACCAGCGTCGGCGCGGTCATCAGCAATACCCGCGCGCAGGAGATCCAGGGCGGCCAGGCCGCGCGGGAGAAGGCGCTGCTCGGGTTCATCGACCGCTGCGAGATCGTCCGCGACCACCTCAGCGAGGCCACGCGCGTCACCACCGGCACTTACGGCGAGGTGCGCGTCCGCAAGGACTACTCCTACGCCAACACCCGCTTCTGGCGGCCCGGCATGGCGCTGGTCGGCGACGCCGCGTGCTTCATCGACCCGGTCTTCTCCACCGGCGTGCACCTGGCCACCTACGCCGGCCTCCTCGCCGCCCGCTCGCTCAACGCCGTCCTCGGCGGCGACCTGTCCGAGGAGCGCGCGTTCGGCGAGTTCGAGGGCCGCTACCGCCGCGAGTACGGCGTGTTCTACGAGTTCCTCAGCGCCTTCTACGACATGCAGGGGGAGGAGGAGAGCTACTTCTGGAAGGCCAAGAAGGTCACCGCCTTCGACACCTCGGCGATGGAGGCGTTCGTGACGCTCGTCGGCGGGGTCGCGTCGGGCGAGGCCGCCCTGACCGACCCGGCCGAGATGGTCGGACGGTTCCGGGCCTCCTCGCGCTCCCTCGCGGACGCCGTCACCGCGACCGGCGACATGACCACCGCCTCCGGCGAGCGGATGAACCACCTCTTCGGCGTCGGCGTCGTCGGCGACGTCATGCAGGAGATGAACCAGATCCAGCGGCGCGGCGTCCTCGGCTCCGCGACCAGCGAGGCGCCGCTGCTGCCCGGGGGGCTCGTCCCCTCGGCCGACGGGCTCGGCTGGGCCGAGCCCGCGTGACCCATTCCCCAGGAGAACCATGAACGCCCTCATCCGCGGATCGCGGCTGCTCGTCGCCGCCCTCGCCGTCAGCGCATTCACCCTCGTCGGCTGCGGCGATTCGGACGACCCGGAGGCGGCCGGGCCGGCGCCGGCCGCCGCGACCTCGCGGACGGTCAGGGCCGCCAACGGCACCGTGACCGTGCCGGCGAACCCGAAGAGGGTCGTCGGGATCAGCTACGCCACCGGCGCGCTGCTGGACGTCGGCGTCGTGCCCGTCGGCACCACCAAGATCGAGGAGCCGCTGGAGCTCACCCCGCAGCAGGCGGCCACCGGCGCCAAGATCCCCGAGATCGGCGCGGGCGACCAGGTGAACCTGGAGAAGGTCGCCGCGCTGCGGCCCGACCTGATCGTCGTCGAGGGCGCCGACTTCGGCTGGCCCATCGACAAGCTCAAGGCCATCGCGCCGACGCTGTACTTCAAGGTCGCCAAGCCCAGCGAGCTGGTCCGGAACGCCGAGCAGATCGCCCAGGCCGTCGGCAAGGAGGACAAGCTCAAGGAGCTGAAGGCCGCCTACGCCGCCCGGCTCGCCGAGGTGAAGGGCAAGTACGCCAAGGCCCTGACGAAGAAGTTCACGATCGTCTCCACCTACGGCCAGGGCAAGTACTTCATCGACACGCGCACCTCGTGGATCGGGCAGGTCCTCGACGGCCTCGGCGCGGGCTTCGCCAAGGAGTCCGCCAAGACCGACACCCACCAGAACGAGTACTCCCAGGAGCGGATCTCGCTGCTGGGCGACGCCGACGTCGTGCTCATCGGCCGCTCCGGCGGCAAGTTCACCCCGGAGGTCGACCAACTGCTCCGGACCGGCTCCTGGAAGCTGCTCAAGGCCGCCAAGTCCGGCCAGGTGCACGGCATCGACTACAGCTACGCGGACCGGTACACCACCCTGACGCAGGTTCTCGGCCAGATCGAGACCGTCCTGCGGGGCCTGTCCTGACCTCCGCCGCCGCGCCCGGCGCGGCCAGCACCGAAAGGCCGTGATGTCCGGCGCGCACCCCCTCGCCCTGACCGGAGCCCAGGAAGGCGTCTGGTACGCACAGCGCATCGACCCCTCCCACCCGGGCTTCAACGTCAGCCAGTACGTCGAGGTGAGGGGGCCGCTGGACCACGCGGCCTTCCGCGCGGCCGTCGCCGGGGCGCTCGGCGAGGCGCAGGTGCTCGGCGTCCGGTTCGCCGACACCCCCGCCGGTCCCCGCCAGGTCCCCGGCGCGGCGCGGCCCGCGCCGCCCGAGGTCGTCGACCTGCGGGACGAGCCCGACCCGTCCGCCGCCGCGCACGCGCGGATGCGCGCCGACCTCGCCCGGCCGCTCGACCTGACCGGCGGCGGCCTGTCCACCCAGACGCTCTTCGTGGTCGGCGACGAGGAGCACGTGTGGTTCCAGCGCTACCACCACGTGCTCGTCGACGGCTACTCGGTGACCCTGCTGACCCGCCGCGCCGCGCAGCTCTACACCGCCCGCGTGGACGGCACGGACGCGCCGCCCTCGCCGTTCGAGCCGCTCGCGGCGCTGCTGGCGGACGAGGCCGCCTACGCGGGTTCGGCCGAGCAGGACGCCGACCGGGAGTTCTGGCGCGGCTACCGGGGCGGCGCCGCCGACCCCCGGGGCTTCGCCGCCGTGCCCCGCCCGCCGGCCGCCACGTTCCTGCGCGAGTGCGCCGCCGCGCCGCCGGAGACCAATGCCGCCGTGCGGGACGCCGCCAAGGCGTGCGGGGGCACCTGGGCGGAGGTGGCGGCCGCCGCGTTCGCCGCCTACACCCACCGTGTCACCGGCGCCACCGACGTCGTGCTCGGCATGCCGTTCATGGGACGCATGGGCACCCGCGCCGCCCGCGTGCCGGGCATGGCGGTGAACGTCCTGCCGGTGGTGGTGCCCGTCCGGCCCGGCGCGACCCCGGCCGAGCTCACCCGGGAGACCGGCCGGCAGATCGCCGCCGTCCGGGCGCACCAGCGGTACCGGAGCGAGGACCTGCAGCGCGACCTCGGCCTCGTCGGGACCGGACGGCCCCTCACCGGGCCGACCCTCAACATCAAGCCCTTCGACTACCGGCTGCGCTTCGGGCCCGCCGCCGGCACCGCGCACAACCTCGCCGCCGGGCCGGTGGACGATCTGGAGGTCAGCGTCTACCACCGCGCCGGGGAGCTGGCGTTCGAGTTCGACGCCAACCCCGCCGCGCACACCCCCGAGGCCCTGCGCGCCCACCGCGACCGGTTCCTGGCCTTCCTGCACGGCTTCGCGGCGGGCCACGACGCACCTGCCGGCCTGCTCGATGTCGCGCTGCCGCACGAGCGGGCGCCGCTCACCGGCCCCGCCTTCGACCCGCCCGCCGAGCCGCTCACCCGGATCCTGGAGCGCCACGCCGCACGCGCGCCCGGCGCCGCCGCCGTGGTCACCGGCCGCGAGACGCTCACCTTCGGGGAGCTGGACGCCCGCGCCAACCGGCTCGCACGCCGCCTGCGCGCGCACGGCGCCGGTGCGGATCGGGTCGTCGCGGTGGCGCTGCCGCGCTCGGCCGACCTCGTCGTCGCGCTGCTCGCCGTCCTGAAGTCGGGGGCCGCGTACCTGGTGTTCGACGGCGACCGCCCCGCCGAGCACATCGCCCGGCTGATGGCCGAGACCGCGCCGGTCTGCGCCGTGTCCGACGGCTCCTTCCCCCTGCCCGCCGGGACGGTGGTGCTGGCTCCCGGCGACGGGGACGGCGAACCGTCCGGTCCGCTCCCGGACGCGCCGCTCCTGGACGGGCTCGCCTACGTCCTGTTCACGTCCGGCTCGACGGGACGTCCCAAGGGCGTCGAGGTCACCCACCGCGGCCTAGTGAACCTGTTCCACGACCACCTGCGCACGACCATGGCAGCGGCGGCGCGGCCGGACGGGACGCCACTGAAGGTCGCGCACACCTTCTCGTTCTCCTTCGACTCCTCCTGGGGCGCGTTCCTCTACCTGTTCGCGGGCCACGAGCTGCACCTGGCGGGGGAGGACGAGCGCCGCGAACCGTCGGCGCTGGTCCGGCGCGGCCACGACGTCCTGGACGTCACGCCCGCCTTCGCCCTGGAACTGCTGGACGCCGGGCTGCTCGACGATCCCGCCAGGCGGCCGCGGCTGCTGCTGTTCGGCGGCGACGCCGCGCCGCCCGCGCTGTGGTCGCGGCTGCGCGCCGTGCCGGGCGTGCTCGCCCACAACTACTACGGCCCGACCGAGTACACCGTCGACGCCCTCGGCGCCGCCGTCGCGGACCACGAGGCGCCGTCGATCGGCACGCCGGTCGCGGACACCCGGGCCCTGGTGCTGGACGGTGCGCTGCGGCCCGTCCCGCCCGGCGCGACCGGCGAGCTGTACCTGGCGGGCCCGGGACTGGCGCGCGGCTACCGGGGCCGCCCGGACCTGACCGCGGAGCGGTTCGTCGCCGCCCCCGGCGGCCCGCCCGGCGCGCGCATGTACCGCACCGGCGACCTCGTGCGGCGCGCGCCGGACGGGGGCCTGGAGTTCGCGGGCCGCGCCGACCACCAGGTGAAGATCCGCGGGTACCGGGTGGAGCCCGGCGAGGTGGAGGCGGCCCTGGCCGCCGAGCCCGGGGTGGCCCAGGCGGTGGCCGTCGCCCGCGGCGGCCGGCTCGTCGCCTACGTCACCGGCACGGCGGGCACGGGCGACGGAGCCGGCATGGAGGACGGAACAGGCATGCAGGACGGGGACGCGCTGCGCGAGCGCCTCGCCGCGCGGCTGCCCGGCCACCTCGTCCCCGCCGCCGTCGTGGTGCTGGAGGCGCTGCCGCTGACCGCCGCCGGCAAGCTGGACCGCGCCGCCCTGCCGGACCCGGAGTTCGCCGCGCCGGGCCGTGCCCCTCGCACCGGGCGGGAGCGCGTGCTGTGCGCGGTGTTCGCCGGGGTGCTCGGGCTGCCGCGCGTCGGCGCCGACGACGACTTCTTCGCGCTCGGCGGTGACAGCATCTCCGCCATCCAGGCCGCCACCCGCGCCCGGCGGCGGGGCCTGGCCATCGCCGCCCGCGACCTGTTCGAGTGCAAGACGGCCGCCGCGGTCGCGCTCGTCGCCGCCGAGGCCGCGGACGAGGAGCCCGCCGACCCTGCTGCGGGGACCGGGCCGCTGCCGCTCCTGCCGATGGCGGCCTGGCTGCGCGGGCTCGGCGGCCCGATCGGCCGCTACAGCCAGTCGGTGGTGGTGCCCGTCCCGCCGACCGGCGAGAGGCGCCTCGCCACCGCGCTCCAGGCGCTGATCGACCGCCACGACGCCCTGCGGCTGCGGGTCGGCCCGGACTGGGCCGCCGAGGTCCTGCCCGCCGGAGCGGTCCCGGTGTCACGGGTGCTGCGGCGGGTGCCGGACGGCGCCGACCTGGACACCGAACTCGACGCGGCCGCGGGCCGTCTCGACCCGGCCGCGGGCACCGTCGTCCAGGCCGTCTGGAGCGACGCCGGGCCCGGCCGCCCCGGACGGCTCGGCCTCACCGTCCACCACCTGGCCGTGGACGGGGTGTCCTGGCGGATCCTGCTGCCGGACCTCGCCGAGGCGTGGGAACGCGGCGCGCTCCCGGCCTCCCCCGGCACCACGCTGCGCGGCTGGGCCGAACGGCTGGCCGCCCACGCCGACCCCGGCGCCGCCGCCTTCTGGACGCGGATGCTCGGCGGCCGGGAGCGCCCGCTCGGCGGCCGCGCGCTGGACCCCGCCGCCGACACCACCGGCACCGCCCGGACCCTGCGCCGCGCCCTGCCCGCCGGGCTCACCGCCGACCTGCTCGGCCCCGTCCCCGCGACGTTCCGCGCCGGTGCGCAGGACGTGCTGGTGGCCGGGCTCGGGCTGGCCGTGGCCGCCCGGACGGGCCACGCCGACGTCAGCGTCCAGGTGGAGGGGCACGGCCGCGAGGAGGGCTTCGGCGGCGGCCGCCCCGCCGACCTCGGCCGGACCGCCGGCTGGCTGACCAGCGAGTTCCCGGTGCGGCTCGACCTGCGCGGCCTGGACCCGTCCGCCGCGGCCGCCGGGGGAGCGGACGCGGGGGAGGCCCTCAAGCGGATCAAGGAGATGCTGCGCTCCCTGCCCGGCAACGGCCTCGGCTTCGGCGTCGCCCGCTACCTGGACGCCGGTGCGGGCCCCGCGCTCGCGGCCCTTCCGGTGCCGCAGATCCTGTTCAACTACCTCGGCCGCTTCGGCGCCGGGAACGCCGGGAACGGCGACAGTGGGGACGGCGGCGACGGCGGCGTTCCGTGGACGCCCGCCGCCGACCAGGACGCCTTCACCGTCCGCACCGACCCGGCGATGCCGATGGCGCACGCCCTGGAGATCAACGTCTTCGCGCGGGAGACCGCCGGGGGCACCGTGCTGGACGCGCACTGGACCTGGGCGCCGGGCGTCCTCACCGCCGCCGAGGTCACGGCGCTGGCCGATGCCTGGCACGCCGCGCTGGCGGGCCTCGCCCGGCATGCCGCCGGTCCCGGCGCGGGCGGGCTCACCCCCTCGGACGTCCCGCTGTCCGGGCTGGACCGGCCCGCCCTGGACGATCTGCTGGACCGCTTCCCCGGCACCGCCGACGTCCTCCCGCTGTCGCCGCTGCAAGAAGGGCTGCTGTTCCACGCGGCCTACGCGCCCGGCGACGTCGACGTCTACACCTCGCTGGTCCACCTCGATCTCGACGGCGACCTGGACGCCCCGGCCCTGCGCGCGGCGGCCGCCGCGATGCTCGCCCGGCACGACGGGCTGCGGGCCGGGTTCGTCCACGACGGGCTGGACCGGCCGCTCCAGCTCGTCCCCGCGTCCGCCGAGCCCGGCTGGCGGGAGACCGACCTGTCGGGCCTGCGCGGCGCCGCCCTGGACGCCGCCCTGTCGGCCCTCGCCGAGGAGGAACTGGCGCACCGGTTCGACCCGGCCGCGCCGCCGCTGCTGCGCTGCGTCCTCGCCCGGACCGGGGAGCGCTCGCACCGGCTGCTCGTCACCACCCATCACCTGATCATGGACGGCTGGTCCACGCCGACGTTCGTCCGCGAGCTGATGGCCGCCTACCGCGGCGAGCCGCTGCCGCCCGCCGTCCCCTACCGCCGCTACCTGGAGTGGCTCGCGGGCCGGGGCGCCGCCGCGATGACCGCCGCCTGGCGGGACGCGCTCGCCGGCCTCGACGGTCCGACGCTGCTGGCCCCGCACGCCGCCCAGGTCGCGCCCGGCCGGGCGGCCGAGCTGGTCTGCCCGCTGCCCGGCGCGGATCTGACCGCCTACGCGCGGCGGCACGGCCTCACGCTCAACACCGTTCTGCAGGGCGTATGGGCCCTGGTCCTCGGCGGCCTCACCGGGCGCCGCGACGTGGTGTTCGGCACCACCGTCTCCGGCCGCCCGGCCGAGCTGGACGGCGTCCATGACATGGTCGGCCTGTTCAGCAACACCGTCCCGGTGCGCGTCCGGCTCGACCCCGCGCCGCGGCTGCCGGAGGCGTTCACCGCGCTCCAGGCCGGGCAGGCCGCCCTGCTCGACCACGCCTACCTCGGCCTGGCCGACATCCAGGCGGCGGGCCCGGGCGGGACGCTGTTCGACACGCTCCTGGTGTTCGAGAACTACCCGTCCGAGGACGGCGCCGCCGCGAGCGCGGGCCTGCGCGTCACCGGGGTCGGCAGCCGCGGCTACACCCACTATCCGCTCACGCTGATGGTGCTGCCCGGCGCCGATCCCCGGCTCGTCCTGGAGTACAGGCCCGACCTGCTGCCCGCCGGGCAGGCCGAGGCGGTCGCCGAGCGCGTGACGTCCGTCGTCGCCCAGATCCTCGGCGATCCGGCGCGCACCGCCGCCGGGATCGACGTGCGCATCGCCCGGGAGCGGCAGGCCGCCGCCGCGCCCGCCGGCGAGGGGGTCTGCGACGCCCCGGACGTGCTCACGGTCTTCCACCGTCAGGTCGACGCCACGCCCGGCGCGGTCGCCGTCGTCGCCGGGCCGCGGACGCTCACCTTCGCCGAGCTGGACGAGCGCGCCGCGCGGCTCGCGACCGTCCTCGCCGGGCACGGTGCCGGGCCCGAGCGGATCGTCGCCCTGGCGCTGCCGCGGACCGCCGACCTCGTCGTCGCGCTCCTCGCCGTCCTGAAGACCGGCGCCGCGTACCTGCCGCTGGATCCGGGCCACCCGGCCGAGCGGATCCGGGCGACGATCGAGGACGCCGCGCCGGTGTGCGCGGTCGTCTCCGGCGCCCCGGGAGCGGTGCCGCTCCCGGCGTCCGTCCCCACCGTCGACCCCGCCGACCCCCGCGTCGCCGGAGCCGCCTTGCACCCCCGCACGGCGCCCGCGCCGGAGCAGCTCGCCTACGTCATCTACACCTCCGGCTCGACGGGCAGGCCCAAGGGGGTCCTGATCTCCCACGGCGGGCTCGGCGTCATGCTCGCCGACCACCGCGGCACCGTGTTCGCCCGCGCGGTCCGGGCGGCGGGCGGGCGGCGGCTGCGCGCCGCCCACACCGCCTCGTTCTCCTTCGACTCCTCCTGGGAGCAGCTCCTCTGGATGATCTGCGGGCACGAGCTGCACCTGCTGGACGACGCCACCCGCCGGGACCCGCAGGCCGTCGTCGCGGCGTGCGCCGAGCAGGCCCTGGACACCCTCGACGTCACCCCCTCCTTCGCGGCGGAGCTGTTCGCGTGGGGGCTGCTGGAGAAGGCGCCGCCGGTGTTGCTGCTGCTCGGCGGCGAGAGCGTGGGCGAGGCGGTGTGGACGCGGCTGCGCGAGGCGCCCGGCGTCCTCGGCCACAACTACTACGGCCCCACCGAGTACACCGTGGACGCGCTCGGCGCGGACCTCGCGGACGCGCCGACGCCGGTGATCGGCGCGCCCATCGCGCGGACCCGGATCCAGATCCTGGACGAGCTGCTGCGGCCCGTCCCCGAGGGCGTCCCCGGCGAGCTGTACCTGTCCGGTGACGGCATCGCGCGCGGCTACCTGAACCGGCCCGCGCTGACGGCCGCCCGCTTCGTCGCCGACCCGTCCGGCGTCCCCGGCGCGCGCGCCTACCGTACCGGCGACCTGGTCCGGCGGCTGCCCGGCGGGGCGCTGGAGTTCCTCGGCCGCACCGACGACCAGGTCAAGATCCGCGGGTTCCGGGTGGAGCCCGGCGAGGTCGAGGCGGCGCTCGCGGCGCTGCCGGAGGTCTCCCGCGCGGCGGTCGTGGCCCGCGACGGCCGCCTGGTCGGCTACGCCGCGGCCGATCCGGGCACGGGCGGCGAGGCGCTGCGCCGCGCGCTCGGCGACGTGCTGCCCGCGCATCTCGTCCCCGCCGCCGTGGTGGTGCTGGCGGAGCTGCCGCTGAACGTCAACGGCAAGCTCGACCGCGCCGCGCTGCCCGAACCGGGGGCCGTCGCGCCGCCGGACGACGCGCGCGCTTCCCGCGACGCCCGCGAGGAGCTGGTCGCGGCGGCGTTCGCCGACGTGCTGGGCACCCCCGCCGGCCCGGACGGCGACTTCTTCGACCTCGGCGGCCACTCCCTGCTCGCCACCCGGCTCGTCGGGAGGCTCCGCGGCCTGCTCGGCGCGGGCCTGGCCATCCGCGACCTGTTCGAGGCGCCGACGCCCGCGGCACTGGTCCGCCGAGCCGCCCGGACGGGGGCCGAGCGCCCGGCCCCCGCCCCGGCCCGGCCGATGCCCGAGCGGGCCCCGCTGTCGCCCGCGCAGGCGCGGCTGTGGTTCCTGCACCGGCTCGACGAGGACGACGTCTCCTACACGATCCCGTTCGCCGTCCGGATCGACGGCGATCTGGACGAGAACGCGCTCCGCGCCGCCTGGGACGACCTGCTGGAGCGGCACGAGATCCTGCGCACCGTCTACCCCGACGTGGACGGCGTCCCCTGCCAGCGGGTCCTGCCGGACGGGCCGCCGCTCGGCGTCGCCGACGCGGCCGAGCGCGACGTGCCCGCGCTGGTCGCGGCGGCGGAGCGGACCCGGTTCGACCTCGCCGCGCGGCCGCCCGTCCGGGGCGTGCTCCACCGGCTGGACGCGCCGGGCGCGTGGCTGCTGTCTGTGTCGGTCCACCACATCGCCGGGGACGAATGGTCGCAGGGCGTCCTGCTGCGCGACCTCGACACCGCCTACCGGGCCCGCACCGCCGGCCGCGCGCCGGGCTGGACGCCGCCGCCCCTCACCTACCGGGACTACACGCTCTGGCAGGCGGACCTGCTCGCGGGACCCGAGGCCGAACGGCAGGCCGCGTTCTGGCGGGACCGGCTCGACGGGCTGCCGGAGGAGATCCCGCTGCCCGCCGACCGGCCGCGCCCCGCCGTCCCCGACCCTTCGGGCGGCGCGGTCACGGTCGCGCTGCCCGCGTCCCTGCACCAGGCCGCTGCGCGGGTCGCGCGCGAGGCGGGCGCGACGCCGTTCATGGTGTGGCAGGCCGTCACCGCCGTGCTGCTGTCCCGGCTCGGCGGCGGCACGGACGTCCCGCTCGGCGTGCCCGTCTCCGGCCGCACCGATCCCGCCCTGGACGACCTGGCCGGGCTGTTCGTCAACACCCTCGTGCTGCGCGTCCGCCTGGGCGAGGACGCCTCGTTCGCCGACCTGGTCGGCCGCGTCCGGTCCGAGCAGATCGCCCTGCTCGACCACGGCGACCTGCCCTTCGAGCGCCTCGTGGAGATCGCCGGGCCGGAGCGCGTCCCCGGGCGCCACCCCCTCTTCCAGGTGATGGTGCTGCACCACCGCGACACCGGCGCGGGGGCCGGGCTGTTCGGCGCGGACACCGCCCTGCTGGAGGACACCTACTCCAGCGCCCGGTTCGACCTGGCGTTCTCCCTCCGCGAGGACGACGCCGGTACCGCCCTGACCCTCGTCTACGCGGCGTCCCGCTTCGAGGAGGACACCGCGCGGGCCATCGCGGGCCGCTTCCAGGCGGTCGCCGGGCGCCTGCTCGCCGACCCCGGCGCCCCCGTCGCCCGCGTGGACGCGCTGACCGCCGCGGAACACGATCTGATCACCGGCCCGTGGAACGCCACCGACCACGACGTCCCGCCCGGGACGCTCGTGGAACGGCTCGACGCGCAGGCCGTCCGGACCCCCGGCGCGGTCGCCGTCCGGTTCGCCGGGCAGAACCTCACCTACGCCGACCTGCACGGCCGCGCCGATGCCCTCGCCGCCGAGCTGCGCGCGCACGGCGCGGGCCCGGGACGGATCGTCGCGGTGGCGCTGCCGCGCTCCCTGGACCTGATGGTGGCGCTGCTGGCCGTCCTCAAGGCCGGTGCCGCCTACCTGCCGCTGGACCCGGACGACCCGGCCGCCCGCCGCGCCGACCTGCTGTCGGACGCCGCCCCGGCCGCGCTGCTGGCCCGCGACTCGGGTGGCCTGCCCGGCTGGGCCGCCACCGGTGTTCCGGGGCTGTTCCGGCCAGACGGCGCACCCACGGCGCCCACGGCGTACACCGGGTCCATCGGGTCCATCGGGTCCGCCGGGTCCACGGCGTCCGGCGCGCGGCCCGCCGGACCCGACGACGCCGCCTACGTCATCTTCACCTCCGGGTCCACCGGACGGCCCAAGGGCGTCGTCGTCCCGCACCGCGCGATCGTCAACCGGCTGGCGTGGATGCAGGCCAGGTACGGGCTCCGCGCCGACGACCGCGTCCTGCAGAAGACCCCCGCCACCTTCGACGTGTCGGTGTGGGAGTTCTTCTGGGCCCTGTGCGAGGGCGCCTCGGTCGTGCTCGCCGAGCCCGGCGGGCACCGCGACCCCGCCTACCTCACCGCGCTGATCCGCGAGCAGGACGTCACCACCCTGCACTTCGTCCCGTCGATGCTCAAGGCGTTCCTCACCGACCCTGGCGTCCCCTCCTGCCGGAGCCTGCGCCGCGTGTTCACCAGCGGGGAGGCCCTCTCCGCCGAGACGGCGGCCGCGCTGCGCGAACTGCTCCCGGTGCCGCTGCACAACCTGTACGGGCCGACCGAGGCCGCCGTGGACGTGACCCACTGGGAGTACCGTCCCGGGGCGCGGACCGTCCCGATCGGGAAGCCGGTGTGGAACACCCGCGTGCACGTCCTGGACGCGCGGCTCCGGCCGGTGCCCCCCGGTGTCCCCGGCGAGCTGTACCTGGCCGGGGTCCAGTTGGCCCGCGGCTACCTGAACCGGCCCGCGCTGACGGCGGAGCGGTTCGTCGCCGACCCCTTCGGCGCGCCGGGGGAGCGCCTGTACCGGACCGGTGACCTCGTGCGCTGGAACACCGGCGGCGACCTGGAGTACCTCGGCCGCACCGACCACCAAGTGAAGCTGAGGGGCCTGCGGATCGAACCCGGCGAGATCGAGGCGGCGCTGCGCGCCCGCCCCGGTGTCACTGACGCCGTCGTGGTCGTCCGCCGCGACGGCCCCGGCAGCGGACGCCTGGTCGCCTACATCGTCGCGCCGGACGGCGACGCCCCCGACGTCGGCGCGCTCCGCACCGACCTGGCCGCCGCCCTGCCCGCCCATCTCGTCCCTGACGACGTGGTGACGCTCCCGCGCTTCCCCCTCACCTCCAGCGGCAAGCTGGACCGCAAGGCCC
>NZ_SMKU01000193.1 GCF_004349215.1 Actinomadura rubrisoli
CAGCAGCACGGCGGTCAGGCTGACGGCCGCGAGCAGCGCGGCCATGTGCAGGGCGTCGAGCCGGGCCGCCTGGTCGTCGTACAGGCCGGGGAGCCGGTCGTCGGCGGCCATCTCGATCAGCAGCTCCACCGCGTCCAGACATCGTCCGACCAGCCGGAACTGCGGGAACACCTGCCGCAGCGAGGCGAACGGCAGCAGGACCAGGTCGTGGCGCTCGCGCGCGTGGGCGCGCTCGTGGGCGAGCACGGCGGCCAGCTCGGCCCGGTCGAGCAGCCGCATGGTCCCGGCGCTGACGACCACCTTGGACGAGCGGACGCCCGGCACGCAGTACGCGGCGGCGCCCGGGTGGTCGAGGACGAGCGTGCCGGGGACGGCGGAGTCGCGGCGCGAGACCAGGGCCAGCAGCGCACGGTGCCGCGCGCGCGCCCGGACGACCCGGACGACCGCGTACATCAGCATCGCCAGCAGCACGGCGGTCAGGCTGACGGCCGCGAGCAGCGCGGCCATGTGCAGGGCGTCGAGCCGGGCCGCCTGGTCGTCGTACAGGCCGGGGAGCCCGCCCGCGACGCCCCTGCGGTAGGGCAGCAGGGCGAGGCCGAGCAGCGCCCCGATCGTGGCGACGCCCCAGCCCAGGCCGAGGGCCTGCCAGAGGGCGATGCCGGTGCGCGGCGTGCGCCACGTCCACCGGGCCCGGGACAGCAGGTGCGCCCCGCCGACGGTCCCCAGGGAGATCAATGCGAGCAGGGCGGCGCCGGTCATGCGGGTGGTTCCTTGCCCGTGAGGCCGGCCAGGGCCTGCCGGATGACGTCGATCTCGTCGCGCGAGACCGACCGGACGAAATGGGCCAGCGCCGCGTCGCGGTCGCCGGTCTCGTTCAGGGCGCCCAGCATCAGCTCGGTGACGTAGCCCTCGCGGCTGGCCACCGGCTGGTAGCGCCACGCCCGGCCATCACGCTCGCGCTCAAGGAAGCCCTTCTTGGCGAGCCTGTCCAGCACGGTCATGACAGTAGTGTGCGCCAGATCCCGGTCGCCCGCGAGCGCGCGGCTCACGTCGCGGGCCGTGGCGGCCTCGACGCCGGCGTCCTCCCGCGCCCACAGAATCTCCATGACCGTGCGTTCAAGCTCTCCCAGACCCTTCACGCCCGCCAGGTTATCCGATTGAGAGGCAGGTCACCACGCCGGGTAGTACTACAGGCTTTAGTACTACAACTTGTAGTACTACATTTTGTCGTATGAGCACAGCCGCGCTCCTCGCCGACGCGTCCAACGGCGCCGCGTCCCCGGCCGACTTCATGGCCGCACGCCAGCAGATGGCGTTCACCCTGGGATTCCATATCGTGCTGGCCTCCATCGGCATCGGTCTGCCCGCCCTGACCCTGCTCGCCGAATGGCGCTCCCTGCGCACCGGCGACGCCGTCTACGCCGAGTTGGCCCGGCGCTGGATGAAGGCGGCGGGCGTGCTGTTCGCGGTCGGCGCCGTCTCCGGCACCGTCCTGTCCTTCGAGATGGGCACGCTGTGGCCCGGCTTCATGGACAAGTACGGCCAGGTCTTCGGCGCCGCCTTCGCGCTGGAGGGCATCGCCTTCTTCATCGAGGCGATCTTCATGGGCATCTACCTGTACGGCTGGGACCGGCTCTCGCCGCGCGCCCACTTCCTCACCGGCGTCCCGGTGGTGATCGCGGGCCTGCTGTCGGCGTCGTTCGTCGTGACGGTGAACTCGTGGATGAACCAGCCGCGCGGCTTCAAGCTGGTGAACGGCCCGGGAGGTCGGTCGGGGTCGGTTGGTCGGGGATACGAGGTAACGGACGTCGATCCCCTGGCGGCCATGTTCAACCCGGCGACGCCCGTCCAGGCCGTCCACCTGATCCTCGCCTCGCTCATGGTCTGCGGATTCCTCGTCGCCTCGGTGTACGCGGTGGGCCTGCTCCGCGACCGCAAGGCCGGACGCGACGACCGCTACAACCGCGTCGGCTTCGCCATCCCGTTCTCCCTCGGCGCCGTCTGCGCGCCGCTCCAAGTGATCGTCGGCGACTGGGCCGTGCGGTTCGTGGCCGACAACCAGCCCGCCAAGTTCGCCGCCATGGAGGGCGTCGAGCACACCCAGGGCGGGCAGCCGTTCCGGTTCGCGGTCTTCGAGATCCCGAACGCCCTGTCCCTCATGCTGAGGTTCGACGCGCACGCGACCCTGCGCGGCATGGACTCCGTCCCGGCGGGCGACCGCCCGCCCGCCGAGGTCGTCAAGACGTCCTTCGAGATCATGATCGCGCTCGGCATGGTGCTGCTGGCCCTCGCCGCCTGGTGGGCCCTCGCCTGGTGGCTGCGCCGCCGCGGCCGCACCGCCGACCTGCCCTGGAAGCCCTGGTTCCTGCGCGCCGCCGCGCTCACCGGCGCCATGGCCGTGATCGCCATGGAGGCCGGCTGGACGACCACCGAGGTCGGACGGCAACCCTGGATCGTGTACGGGGTCATGCGCACCGAAGAGGCCGTCAACCCCAACCCGGGCCTGCGCTACGGCCTCTACATCGTCCTCGCCGTCTACGCCGTCCTGGCCGCCGCGACCATCAGCGTCCTGCGCCGCATGCGCCACACCCCCGAACCGGAGAGGGAGAACGCCCGATGAGCCTCGCCGACGCCGCCCTGGGCCTCATCCTGCTGGGCCTGTCCGCCTACCTGCTGTTCGGCGGCGCCGACTTCGGCGCCGGGCTCTGGCACCTGGTCTCCCGCCGCCGGGAGGACAAGGCCGTCATCGAGCACGCCATGGGACCGCTCTGGGAGGCCAACCACGTCTGGCTGATCTTCGTCATGGTGATGACGTGGACCGCGTTCCCGCCGATCTTCGCGGACGTGATGTCCGCGCACTGGGTCCCGCTGTCCCTCGCCGCCCTGGGCATAGTCGCGCGCGGCAGCACGTTCGTGTTCAGCAAGGCCGACCCGGGCCAGCGCTGGTACCCGTGGGTCTTCGGCGTCTCGTCCCTGGTCACCCCGTACTGCCTCGGCGCCGTCGCCACCGTCGTCGCCACCGGCGGCCCGTCCTGGCTGAGCCTCACCGGACTGTACGGCGGCGTCCTCACCACCGCGCTGTGCGCCTACCTCGCCGCCGTCTACCTGATCTGGGACGCCCGCCGCCTCGCCGACGACCACGCCTCGCTGCGCTTCCGCGGCTACGCGCTGCTCTCCGGCGCGGCCGTCGGCCTGTTCGCCCTCCCGGGCGCCGCCGCGTTCGGCGTGCACTCCCCGCTGATCCTGCTGTCGGCCGCGGCGGGCACGGCGTCCCTCGTCCTGCTGCTGCGGCGCGCGTACCTGTCCGTCCGCGTGACGGGCGGCCTGGCCGTGGCCGCCGTCCTGTGGGGCGCCGCCGAGACGGCCGGCCTCGACCTGGACTCCGCCGCCGCCCAGGACCCCGTCCTCCAGGTCGTCTTCGTCGCCCTGGGTGTGAGCGCGCTCATCCTCGTCCCGTCCATGGCCTGGCTGTACGTCCTCTTCCAGCGCGACGAACCCCACCCCCACTGACCAGGCGGCGTGCCGGGACCCCACGGTCGGCACCCAAGGCCCCGGCACGCCGCCGACCACACAAGCCCCACGAGGTCAGGCCACTCGCCCTACATTGAGTCCGAACCGCCGCCGTACTTCGTCCTGAGGGACCGACGTCACGGCCCCCGCCTCCTGCTGCGCGCGGTACTGCGCCAAGGCTTGTGCTTCTTCCGCGTCGACCTGCTCGGTGAGGTCCACTCGACGTTCTAGTTCACGCAACCGGCGGCACTCCTCAAGCGGAACGACGACGGCGGCCTCATCGCCTATGCGGATCACCTGATGGTCGTCACCTACCGGGAGTTCGGTCATGGCCGCGCCATGTTAGATGAGGAGCCCGGCACTCAACCACGAATCGGTGCGCGCCCGCCCTGTGCCTGGGAGCCCCAGGCTGAGCGCCAGGACGGGCGGTGGATGGCGTGGTCTACCACCTCGATCGCGCGGCCCACGCCCGCGCAGAACGTGACGAGGCCAGCGGGGCCCGGCGGGCCGGTTCGATCACCCGTCGGGGCATCCTTCTTCCGCACGCACTCAGGGGGCGAGGAGGCCGCGTCCACCTCGTGACCAGCCCCTCAGAAGCGAGGACGATCGGAATCGCGCATCGGGCCGTGAATCAGCCGTGTGTGATCTCTAGGCCGCCGGTCGTCGCTTTGAGGATGGTGTCGTCTGTCAACGGCGCGGGCCAGGAGTGCAGAAGATGTTCCATCACGGCGTCCCTTTTTCGGGCGTGCAGGCGGAAACGGTATTCGCCCGGGCCGTGCTGGCAGAGATTGCCCAGGTCAGTGCGCCTGGTGCCGTCCCATTCATAGACAACTGCGTACTCCACGTGCAGGCTGAACTCGATGACGTCGTCCCAGTCGTCGACATCCTGCTCGGGCGGGGGCCGACGGCCGTGCGAACCCAGCGTGACTTCGATCTTGAAGGCGACACTGCCGTTGATGACGCCCGGCCTTACAGTGACGCTTGCGGGGCCGAACTCCTCATCCCCAAGGCGGTAGAGCCCGTCACGGACGCAAACCCAGTCGAGACCGTCGGCATAGTGCGTGCCGTGTTCGGACACATCCGGCGCCGGTGTCCTGAGCCGCGCGCCCACCGCGTCGGTGGCCCTGATGACGTCATCGGGTCGCGCGGGTGCCGACCAGACGATGATCAGTATCTCCTCCGCGTCTTCCAGCGAGGTGACGCCGGAATGTCGACTCGCTCGGTCGCGGCCACGGGCGTGGACGCGCATGCGGTAGGAGCCGGGACCTGGCAGATCTAGCTGAGGATACTGCGGATCCCAATTGAATACGATAGAGCCGTTGGGCGAGGTGAACGAGGTTTCCACTATTTCCTCCCACTCGCCGGCCGGTGGGTAAACGCGAGGCGGGTGCTCGCGCACATCGACAGTAAGACGGACACTCCCGGTGTGTGCGCCGGTCCAGATGCCAATCAACTGGTTCGTAACGTCGACCAGGCCGTTGCGGAGCCAGTTGAAACTTAAGGCCAGGCCGGGCTGATTCGGGGAAATGACAAGCGGGAGTACGTGGTGCTCGACACGGAAGGTCAGGGATGTCTTGGCCACCGGAGCCGCCTCCATCAGGGTGAAGGGGGTGTTCTTGAGGAACGGGCCAGGGCCCGGCCCTCCTCAAGATAAAGGCGGGAGGGCCGGGCCCTGAGATGAGCTAATTGTTGTCGGTACAAAGATCGGGAGTTCGAGCGTTGCAGACTCGCACCCAGAACGCATCCTGGTCGTGTACCCGATAGGAATTATACCAGGCCCCTCGGAGGCTACCCTCCTTCGAGTTATGCTTTTCGTTCATGTTCCTCCAACTGTAATCGTCCTTTCCCTCCGTAGCGGCACCTTGGCGGGTAGACGCGAACGGATATTCGTCACAGGACTCCCCTGGCCTGGGATTTCGGCCATCGCAGGCTTCGCGCCGGTTGAGGTCCTGCAAGGGTCCCTCAATGAGGCGCGACAGCGGGTCGCCATTGGGCTCGTCTGCCAGCGTGTTGACCCGTCCCCAATGATGTTTGGTCCTCTCCTGAGCGTCCTGGATGTGCTTCGCGACCTCTGATGTGCCGGTCACCGGATCGGTATCGTCTAGGTAGACCCTGTAGACGGGTTGGAAGTCCTTCATTACGCAGCCTTGGTCTGCGGTCGGCTTCTGAAGGTACTTTGTGTCGCACCGGATATAGGTGGAGAACGGCAGCAGCGCCTCCGGCTGGTACGTCGGGGTTCCCTCGAAGAAGAATTTCAGTTTCGGCGCCAGATAGTACTGCTTCTGATTCACCGTCACCGACTTGAACCGCCACCAGCCCTTCAGAGGCTTGTCCTTCAGCACCTGCGCCAGGTTGGGAGGCGGAGTCTCGGCGATCTGTTCACACTTGTTGTCACCCTTGCATTCCACGGAAGCCTGGACGCTCATCGCTCCACGGTCGATCACACCCCAGGCGCTGTACAGATTCAGCTTGATGGTGTTATCGAAGATCCGCTCATTCCAACCCGAGGCCCAGCGGAACGCCTTGACCATCATGAAGCCCTCCCCGATCACCTTGGGAGGATTACTGGTGAACTGAAGAGCTGTCGCCTTGATGGACGCATTGGTGGAGCAGTCGGCGAATCGGCTACCCGCATAGGACTGCTGCTGCGCCCTGCCGTTGAGACACCAACGGGGGTAGTCCGCTGGAAGCGGGTCCGGCTCCATTCCCTTTGTGCGGGGAGGCAGGGTGGAGACGTTCTCAATACAGACGGCGACCCTCACACCCGACCGCGCTAACTGCGACGCTCTGGCCCTCAGGTCGTCACAGGTACTCTCGATCGAAGCGCGTGGCTGATGCACCTTCGGGTCGGGGAATCCCGCCGATCCCGGTGGGACACTGAACCGACCCGAGTGCAACGACTCGGGTGCTCCTTCTGATTGAGTCAGCGGCGGCCGCGGTGACGGTGACGGTGACGCTGCGCCAGTGGCAACCAGCAGCGCGACAAGAACCACGCCGACGACGGTGGCGAAGCGCAGGGATCTGATCGTTCCGGTCTTGCCCATCGATGTCACCTTCACGGGCAGTAGGTGAGGAACGAGTCCGCCTTGTTGTAGGCGGCCGACCCGACGTTTACCGAAGAGGCATCCGGCTGCTCAGACCACAACTGCTTACGTGGGCTGGCCTCCTCGTCGTAGACCTGGACGTTGTTCTTGGACTTGTTGTGCCAGGACGATGTCTTGTTCCCGAAACCGTAGTCGGTGAGGTACTGCCAGCCTCCACAGTCGCGGAAGGTGAGTTTGCGGCCGGTGAAGTTGGCACCATCGTAGAAGCAGTACGTGTTGGCGACGCAGGCTTGTGCTGCGGGATCGACTGGAGTCGGGAAGGTGACGGTCACTCTTCCATTGGAGTAGGTGACTTCGTTCGGGCTGCTCTGAGTCCCGCCGGGGAACTTGGCGAGTTGTTCGTCGACCTGGCCCTGAACGCTGGGCCGGGGTGCAGGCTTCGGCTTCTCCTGGGCCTGCGCCGGTAGCGCACCTATTGCGACCCCAGTCATCGCTGCGAGCCCGTATGCGGCCGTCCTGATTCTCATTCCTTGCGCCCTCTCAGATGGGGAATGGGGACGCGGGGTAATTTGGAAGGTACGAGATCAGCTCGGCAAGATCAAGGCCAGTTGAAACGAAGCAACAGTAAAGTATACTTTACTTGGCCATTACAGGCCAAGTAAATTTCTTTCGATCCCGTAACTTGCCTGGTCAAGCGTTTCATAGTAAATCCTCGTCGATATGTGACGAGAGGGACGGCAAGAAGTTGTTCGAACCAGGCTATGCCGAAGGCGGAGGGGGCTGTCGCACGCTCACGAAAGGTGGCCGCTGCCAGCGCAGGTCGGCGCCGAGCAGCCGGGTTGGCCAGCAGCCAGTGGGCTTCAGAGGTGAACCCGAGCATGGCCTGCATGACCGCCAAGCAGATCAGTTCGGCGTGGCTGAGCTTGGGGGGCCGTCCGGGCAGTCGGGGAATCCCTGCCATGTCGTCGTCGATCTTGACGTACAGTGCGATCACGAGGGTGTCCAGGTTGTTCTTCACACAGCGATCTTGGGCACCCTCTTCGCATGCCGGGACGAATCCACCACATCGTGATCATTAGGAATCACTCGTCTAAGCGTCCTGTGGTGGAGCTGTGGACAGGTGGCGGGCGAGGCGGGCCATTCCTTCGGCCGTGGTCACCCGCGGCCGGTAGCCCAGGTCGCGGCGGGCCGCGGACAGGTCGAACCAGTGGGCGGTCGACGCCTGGTTCACCAGGAACCTGGTCAGCGGCGGCTCGCGGCGCACGCCCGGCAGGCGGCAGCCCAGTTCCAGCAGCCCGGCCGCCAGGGCGACGGGGCGGACCGGCAGCCTGCGTGACACCGGCGGCAGTCCCGCCGCGCCGAGCAGGGCGTTGAGCCAGGTGCCCATCCCGCAGGGCTCGTCCTGGCTGACGAAGTAGACCCGGCCGGTCAGGGGCGAGCTCCGGCAAAGCCGGTCCAGGGCCAGCAGGTGCGCGTCGGCGGCGTTGTCGATGTAGACGGTGTCGACGAGCTTGTCGGCTCCGCCCAGCAGCCACAGCCGGCGTCGGCCGGCGATCAGGCGGGGCAGGAAGTGCGGGTCGCCCGGTCCCCAGATCAGGTGCGGACGCAGCGCCACCGCGGGAATCGACCGGCCCGCGCCCAGCACCAGCCTTTCGGCGGCGGCCTTGGTACGCGGATAGGAGGCCAGGAACCGGCGGGGGTAGGGGACGGACTCGTCGACGCCCTCCAGGTCGCGGCCGCCGTGCACCACACTCGGCGAAGAGGTGTGCACCAACCCCGCGCCGGTGCGGGCGCAGGCGCTGACGACGTTGCGGGTACCGGCCACGTTGATCTGCTCGAACTCCCGGTACTGCCCCGACATGCCGGCCTTGGCGGCGCAGTGCACGACCGCGTCGCACCCGTCCGCCGCCGCGTGCACCGCCTCCCGGTCGCGGATGTCGGCGAGACGCTGGTCGGCGCCGAGCTCGTCCAGCGCGGTGGTGCGGCGGCGGTGCAGCGTGACGACCTGGTCGCCGCGCGCGGCGAGCGCCCGGCAGATCGCCTGCCCCAGGAAGCCGCTGCCTCCGGTGACCAGCACTCTCATCGTCCGGCCCCGGACGCGGGGACGGTACCGGTCACCATCGCAGCACCATCAGGCTGGCGCTGATCCCGCTGGCCAGGCCGACGAGGGCGACGAGGTCGCCGCGCCGGACCCGGCCCGAGGTGGTGGCCTGCGCGAGTTGCACGGGCAGCGTCGCGGCCGCCAGGTTGCCGTGCTCGGCGATGGTGACGACGACCTTGTCGTGGGGGATGCCCAAGTTGTCGCAGATCAGCCACAGGCCGTCCAACGCCGCCTGATGGACGCAGATGGCGGCGAAGTCGTCCCACGCCAACCCGGCGTCTGACAGGGTCTCGGTGAATCGGCCGGGGTCGAGAGAGGCGAAAGCTTCGGCCAGTTGCACGGCTCTGAGGGTGAACCGGCCTATTCGCCGCTCGCCCGGCTCGCCCGTGATCGGTACTACCGCCGCCTGCCAGGCGGACGAGTGCGCGGCCGTGTGCCGGGCGAGCAGTCCCGGTTCGTCGGCGGCTTCGAGCAGCAGCGCGGCCCCGGCGTCCGACAGTGTGTACGCCACGGCGACCTTGGTGAACTCGCGCTGATCCGCGACGACGCGTGGCATGATCGTGGTGCTCGTCTCGCCGACGGCGATGAGGACGGTGCCGGCGCGGCCGGTGGTGATGTAGGCGTCGGCCACGTCGATGGCGTCGCAGACGCCGTTGCACGCGTTGCGGAGATCCAGGACGGGGCAGGCGAGGCCGAGCTTGGCGGCCACCGGATGCGCGGTGGCCGGTTCGACCGCGTCGACGCTGACCCCGGCGTACAGCAGCAACTCGATCTTGTCCGGCTCGGTGCCCGTGCGGTCCAGGAGCTTGCGGGCGGCGGTCGCGGCCAGGTCGGATGGCCTGTCGGTGGGTGCGGCGAGGTGGCGGCGGCGGACACCGCTGAACCGTTCGATCACTCCGTGCGGAACTTGCAGGCCGGGATTGTCTTCGGCGATCCGCTGTTCGAGTTGGGTGGTGGTGAGGGTGCGTTCGGGCAGGTGGGCGGCGACCGCGCTGATCCGGGTGTAAGGGGTGCTCATGACTGCGGCCCCGTCTGGTTCGTTGCCGCCGGCGGATCGGTGTCGCCGGCGGGGCCGGACACGCCCAGGTGCAGCAGGATGGTCTGGGCCAGGCCGGCGATGGTGCCGCCGCTGTTGAGCAACTCCACCGGGGAGATCTCCAAGTCCAGGCGACGGCTCAGGGAGTTCATCAGGTCGGCGGCCATGAGGGAGTCCAGGCCGTACTCGTCCAGGCGGCGGTGATGGTCGAGCCGTTGCGGATCGAGCTGCATGACCTGGGCCACCTGCTCGGCCACGCTCGCGGTGACGGCGGACAGGGCCTCGCCGGGAGGCAGCGCGGCCAGCATGGCGCGCAGTTCCCCGCCCGTGTGCTCCTGTCCGTCGTCGGCCGGGACCAGATGGCTGAAGCGGGGTGCGCGCGCGGTGCGGAGGAAGTGCTTGAGGCGTGTCCAGTCGCACCGGCCCACCATCTGTACTTCGGCATCACAGGCCAGGGCCCTGTCCCAGGCGGCCAGGGCCTGGGCCGAGTCCATTGGGTCGAGCCCGACGGAGGCGAGGAAGTCGCCCAGGTCGTTGCGGGCGACGTACCCGGTGTCCCCGATCGCTCCCCAGGCGATGGCGAGCCCGGTGGCGCCGCGTCGCCGGCGGTGGCGGACCAGCGCCTCCAGGAAGAGGTTGGCGGCGGCGTAGCCTGCCTGCCACATGTTGCCGACTGCGGCGGAGGCGGAGGAGTAGACGCAGAACAGGTCCAGATCCCGGTCGCGGGTCAGATCGTCCAGGACGAGGGCGCCGGTCATCTTGGGGGCCAGTATGGCCGCGAGTCGCTCGTCGGTCAGTTCGGCCAGCGACGCGTCGTCCAGGTGCATGGCCGCGTGGACGATGCCGCGCAGCCGGTGGCGTCCTTCCCGGTCGATCCGGTCGAGGACGCGGGCCATCGCGTCCGGATCGGCGCAGTCGGCGGCGTAGGCGGTGGCCTGCACCCCGCGGTCCGCCAGAGCCGACAGCAGGGCCGGTGCCTCCGGGGCCTGGTCGCCGCGGCGGGAGACCAGCGCGAGGTGCCGGGCGCCGCGGTCGGCCAGGTGGCGGGCGGTGGCGGCGCCGAAGCCGCTCAGCCCGCCGGTGACCAGGTACGTGCCGTCCGGATCCAGGACGGGCCGGGTGGGACGCGAGTGCACCATGAGGGGGTCGTCGCAGGGGTCGAGGCTGACGATGACCTTGCCGATGTGCCGGGAATGGCGCAGGAGGGCGAATGCCTCGGTCACTCGGGCGGCGGGGAAGACGGTGTGGAGCAGCGGAGTGTAGGAACGGTCACCGATCAGATCGATGACCTCGGCGAACAGATCCCCGGCGCGGACGGCGTCGAACATCAGTTCGTTCAGGTCCACCGCGGCGAAGGTGATGTTCGAGGCGAGAGGCCGTAGGGGCAGGGAGCCGTCCTCGATGATGTCGCGCTTGCCGATCTCGATGAAGCGGCCACCGGGGGCCAGCAGTTCCAGGCTGCGGGTCAGCGCCGGCCCGGCCAGGGAGTTGAGCACCACGTCCACGCCGTGGCCGCCGGTGGCGTCCATGACGTCGGAGACGAACTCCAGGGTGCGGGAGTTGAACACGTGCTCGGCGCCCAGGGTGCGCAGCAGGCTGCGTTTGATCGTGCTTCCGGCGGTCGCGATCACGCGGATGCCGTACCGCTGGGCGTACTGCAGGGAGGCCAGACCGACCGCGCCGGCACCGCCGTGCACGAGCAGCGTTTCTCCGCGGCGCATGCGGGCCACGGTGTGCAGGCAGTGGTGGACGGTGGCGAAGGCCACCGGCATGGTGACGGCCTCGGTGAAGCCCCCGTCGTCGGGAAGGGTGAAGGCGGCCCGTGCGTCGGCGGTGATGCGGGACGCCAGGGCGTTGTGCGCCACCCCGGCCACACGGTCCCCGACCGCGAATCCCCGTACGTCCGGCCCGACGGCGGTGATGGTCCCGGCGTACTCGAAGCCCGGTGCCCGCTCGGACATGCCGGGTCCGATGACCTCGCTGGGCAGCAGCCCGGTGACGTTCATGATGTCGCGGTAGTTGAGCGCGGCGGCGCGCACCGCGACGGAGAGCATTCCGGGACCGGGAGGCGGCGGAGGATCGCATTGCCGCCATTCCAGCTCATAGGACAGTCTCCGGTCACGAACGTGCAGGCGGTATGCCTCCACCTGGGTCGCCGCCACCATCGGCCCTGGGTGCCGCACCTCTCGCGGGACGAAGCGGCCGGCGGCCGTCAGGACGATCTCGTCCTCGTCGCCGGACGCGCCGGCGGGCCCCGGGTCTTCGGCGGTGACGCGGGCCAGTTCATGGACGAGCCGCCGCGCGTCCGCACAGACATCTCCCGCGCTGCTCATGCGGGCTGCGCCCTCGGCCCGGCCGTCCGGACCCGGTTGCCGGGCCTCGGCGGCTGCGCGTTGCAGGCTGATCCGCAGGACGCTCACCGTCGCGTGCTCGTTGGCCAGGGTCCGGGCCATGCCCCACACGGCGGCGTCGGCGGAGGTGAGGAGACGCTCCGGCGCGGGCAGTGCTCCGCTGGGCCGAGTGACCACGACCAGGGATCGGCGCACCGTTCCGGGCCTGCTGCCGTAAGCCGCCATGACGGCACGAAGGACGGCCGCGCGCCGTACCGTCGTCTCGGCCGCGGATCCGAGCCCGGTCGAGCCGGCGCCGGGGTCTCCGAGCAGCGAGCCGGTGCCAGGGTCTCCGAGTAGCAGAGTGACCGTGACCTGCTCGTCATCGCCCGCGCCTTCGAGGAGGTTCGCCCACGTCCGCGGTTCGGCGCCGGCCCGATCGATGACCACCGCGGCGGCGGCCTTGGCACCCGCCTGGGTGAGCAGAGCCGCGACGTCCTTGGCCAGAGGCAGTTCGGCCTGGGTTTCGGCGGCGATGACGTGCAGCCCGCGCGCCGCCGCGGAAGGCGTCTTCGCGGGCAGTGCTCCCGCCGGCCGATCGCCGATCGTCGGCCGCGTGCGAGCCAGAAGGACCGATGCGTCCGTCGCGGCGGGCTCCTGATCGCTCCCCATCTGCATGACATCGGTGTAGCCGCACTCGGCCAGCAGGACGGGCCAGCGATCCCGGGGCAGCATCAGGGCACCGGGACGGTCGGGGTCACCGGGCTCGGCCCAGAAGCTGCCGAGCCAGCCGAAGATCGGCAACAGCCGCCACGCGTTGTGGATCTCGAAGGCCAGCAGGTGGCCGCCGGGGGCCAGCAGAGCGGCCGTGTGGCGCAGTGCCGCGCGGATGCCGGTGGCGGTGTGCAGGGCGTTGCCCGCCACCAGCAGGTCGTAGGCGCCGCGGGTGAAGCCCTGCTCGGCCGGGTCCGCGTCGAGGTCCAGGGTGCGGTACTCGATGAAGTCGTAGGCGCCGAAGCCGTGCTGAGCGTCGGCGAAGAAGTACGGAGAGATGTCGGTATAGGTGTAGCGGGTGCGTTCGGGCGGCAGGACGGGCAACAGCGCCGCGGTGAGTCCACCGGTTCCCGCTCCCACTTCCAGGACGCGTAGCGGCCGGTCGTCCGGCCAGGCCGCGACGATCTGCTTCAGCAGCGCCTGGGCGATGCGGTTGTGGAACCGGGTCAGCGGGTCCAGGTCGTACAGGTGACGCATCATCTCGGCTGTACCGCGCTCCACCAGCAGCGTCAGCGCGTCGCCTTCCCCGCGCCAGAGGGCCGGAGCGCTCTTCAGCATGTGCTGGGCCAGCGCCCCGTACGCGACGAAGGGGGAGGAGTCGGGCAGGGCGGTGCGCCACAGGTCTCCGGGGTGCACGTCGCTGTGCAGCAGGCGCCACCGATCGGGGGGTTCGGGTGCGGCCAGGCCATGGCGCTGAAGCCGCGGCATCACGAGGTCGAGCCATCGGGCGCGCCGCGGCCCGTCCAGCAGGCCGGGTACGTCGGCGGCGCCGAACGCGGCCTGGTCTCCCAGTCGGCCTTTGAGCAGCTCGTGGACCTCGTGGGCAACGATCTCATCAATGCGGCGCGAGACCTGGTCGTAGTGGACGCGGCGCCAGTCGCGCCGCAGGTTCTCGATCTGGCCGGCGGAACGATCGGCGATCTCGGAGGGAGAGGGAAGCGGGCTCGGTGCGGCCGGCTGGTCCGGGTGGGGCGCCGCGCGCATCACGGTGTGGTGGGTGAACGACTTGTCGGTCCGTCCGGCCATGCGGCGTAGGCGGACGCCCTCCAGTTCCGCGACGACCTGCCCATCGTCGTCGGTGACGGTGATGTCCCAGCACGCTTCGTCCGGGTCCTGGGTGCGGTCACGGACATGCACCCAGCCCTGGTCGGCAGGCGTTCCCCACAGCCGGACGGCGCCGAACCGCACCGGGAGGAAGGCCTGTCCCGCCGCGACGCGACCGGCCAGGAGCGGCGCACCGGCCTGCAACGCTCCGTCCATCAGCGCCGGATGGACCTCGAAGCCTTCGGCCGGAGCGGCATGGCGGTAGGCGGCCAGGACCTCCCCCGATCCCACCCACAGCTCGTGCAGCACCTGGAACGCGGGACCGTACTTGAGTCCGGCCTCCTGGCAACCCTGGTAGTGCTCTCTGCGTCCGATGCGGCGACCGCACCGTCCTCGCACAGTGGTGACGTCCACGGGCTGCGGCGGACGGGCCAGCAGTGCCCGCACACGCCCCTGGGCATGCCGCCGCGGTGGAGCCTCGCCTTCGGCGGCGGGGTCGGTGCTGGTGATGGCGACCGCGCCGTCCCGTTCGACCATGCTGGTCTGGAGTCGCACCTGATGCGCCTTGGCCCAGTCCAGGACGAGCGCCCGGGTGAGCTCCAGCCGGACGACCTCCGCCGGGCCGCCCAGCACACGCCGTCCCGCCGCCAGCGCCATCTCCAGGTAAGCGGTGCCGGGCCAGACCACCGCGCCGCCGACCTGGTGGTCGGGCAGCCATGGCACCATCGCCGGTTCGATCGGCCCGTGCCAGGACGGTTCCGGGGAGGGCGTCCATTCCCCCAGCAGGGGGTGGTCGAAGCGCCCGTTTCCCAGGGACGCTCCCCAGGTGCGCGACGACCAGTACCGCTCGCGCTGCCACGGGTAGGCGGGCAGCGACACCACCCGGCCACGACGGGGGAACAGCGCCTTCCCGTCGATGGCCGCGCCGGCGCTCAGCAGCTCGGCCGTCGCCTGGTCCATGGCCTCGGGACCGGAGATCCGGCTGCGGAGGGTGGCCGTCCTCACCACGCGGCGTTCGGCCGCCGCCCCCGGCTCAGCACTGCGGATATGTCCCAGGTAACCGCGCAGCACCGGTTCGGGGCCGACCTCCACCAGCACGTCGACGCCCTCGTCCAGCAGCCGCCGGATCGCCGGGCCGAACAGCACCGGTTCGCGTACGTTCCGCCACCAGTAGTCGGCGTCCAGGCTCGGGCCCTCCACGACCTCCCCGGTGACCGTGGAGATCAGTGGAATGCGCGGTGCCGCGGCGTTCAGTCCCTCCAGCGTCCGCGCCAGCGGTTCCTCGACAGGGTCCATCGCCTTGCTGTGGAAGGCGAAGTCCAGGTCCAGCATCCGGAAGAAGACCCCGCGGGCCTCCAGTTCCGCACCGAGCGCCGCCAGAGTGCCCTCCGGCCCGGAGAGCGTGACGTCCCGGTCGCTGTTGACCGCCGCCAGTTCGAGCCCCAAGGGCACGGCGATCAGTTCCTCGGCGTCGGCGGGGGCGAGGCCGACCGCGGCCATGCGCCCGGTCCCGGCCGTGGGCACCTGGGCGAGGCTGCGCTCGGCGACGACACGCGCCGCGGCGTCCAGCGTCAGCGCGCCCGCCGCCCACGCCGCCGCGACCTCGCCGACGCTGTGGCCCACCGCGCCTTCCGGGATGACGCCGCGAGCCCGCAGCATCTCGGTCAGCCCGACCTGGACGGCGAACAGCAGCGGCTGTGCGACGTCGATCTTCGTCAGGTTCCAGTGTTCCGCGGGCGAGGCCATCATCGCGGCCACCGACCACCCCAGGCGCGGCGTCAGCGCGGCGTCCACCCGCGCCACGGCGTTGCGGAACACCGCATCGGACGCCAGCAGATCGGCGCCCATCCCGGGCCACTGCGAACCGTTGCCGCAGAACACCAGGCCGACCCGGCCCTGCTCGGCGGCCTGCTGGGCGACCGGCGCACCGGACGATCCCAGCAACCGCTGGGCGGCCTGGAGGGGATCCGTGGCCAGCACCGCCAGACGGTACGGATGCTTACCGCGCCGCACACAGGAGGTGTAGGCCAGGTCGTAGAAGTCCTCCGGCCGGGTGCCCTCCAACCGGTCGGCCATCCGGGCGGCGGCTGTGGCCAGCGCCTCGGGCGTCCGCGCCGACACCATGACCGGCAAGGCCACCGGCTCCCCGGTCTCAGACGCGTCCGGGCGGGCCTGCGGTCGCCCAGGTTCAGGCGTTGGGGCGGGAGCCAGGACGACGTGCGCGTTGGCTCCGCCGAAGCCGTAGGAGCTGACACCGGCGTAGCCGCGAGTGCGTTCCCCGAGCGGCTGCGGCTCGGTGACCACCCGCAGCCGCAGCGCCTGGACGTCGATATCGGGGTTGAGCCGCTCGGCGTGCAGGCTCGCAGGGATGGTCCCATGCCGCAGCACCAGCAGCGCCTTGAGCAGACCGGCCATGCCCGAGGCCGGTTCCAGGTGGCCGAGGTTCGTCTTCACCGATCCGATGGGCAGTGGGCCGCCGGTGCGCCGCATGCTCAGCGCGCGCCCGATGGCCAGGCACTCGGTCGGGTCCCCGGCCTTGGTGCCAGTGCCGTGCGCTTCGAGGTACACCAGTTCGTCCGGGTGGATTCCGGCTTCGGAGTACACGTGCCGGAGCAGTTCCTCCTGTGCGTCGGGGCTGGGCAGCGCCAGCCCCGCCGTCCGGCCGTCGCAGTTGCCGCCCCAGCCGGCCAGCACCCCGTACACCCGATCGCCGTCGTCCAGCGCGTCCGCCAACCGCTTGAGGACCACGACCGCGCCGCCCTCGGCTCTCACGAACCCATCGGCGTCCGCCGAGAACGCCGCGCACCGTCCCGCGCGCGACAGCATCGACGCCTGCGAGAAACCCACGTACGGATATGGACTGACCAGCACGTTGACACCGCCGGCGACCATCACCCGGCGGCCGGTCCCGCACGTCAGCTCGCGGCACGCACGCTCCAGGGCCATCAACGACGACGAGCACGCCGTGTCGATGGCCATGCTCGGCCCACGGAGGTCGAAGGTGTGCGACACCCGGTTCGCCGCGATCGACAGCGCCGCGCCCGTCATCGAGTAGGCGTTCAGCGCCGACAGCGCGCTCAGATTGCGTGTCGCGAACGACATGTCCGAGATCCCGATGAAGACCCCGGTGTCCGACCCGGCCAGCGACGCCGGGGCGATACCGGCGTCGTCCAGCGCCTCGGCCGCCATCTCCAGCAGCAGGCGATGCTGCGGATCCATTTCCGCGGCCTCTTTCGGGGAGATCCCGAAATAGTCGGAGTCGAACCCCGCGATGTCCTCTAGGAACCCGCCCATGGCGGTGTAGCTCTTGCCCGACCGCGGCATGGCCTCGTCCACGAACCGCGCCGCGTCGAACCGGTCCGGCGGTATCCGTCCGACCAGGTTCCGCCCGGCCTCCAAGGCCTCCCACAACGCGTCGAGATCATTGATGCCGCCCGGCAGGCGGCACCCCACCCCAACGATCGCCACTGCCCGCTCGCTCATTGTTACCCATTGCTTCGATTCGACTACACTATGCAGCTTCGGTGTTCGTCGTGCCGCAAGCAACCGTCCGCGGGCTGCGTTCCCCTCACGCCGAGGCCACCTCGGGATCACCACGCTGAGAGCGGCCGGGCGGGTCAGGGGATGGGGATCAGTTCCAGCTGTTCGGCGGCCGGTTCCGGGGG
>NZ_SMKU01000194.1 GCF_004349215.1 Actinomadura rubrisoli
GAGGATGGGGAGCATGTTGACGAAGACCGCGCCGGCGCGGATCTCGGCGGCGAGGCGGTGGGCGGTGGCGAGGTCGCGGGTCCAGAGGGAGGCGGCGAGGCCGAAGTCGGTGTCGTTGGCGCGGACGGCGAGCTCCTCGGCGTCGTCGTAGGCCAGGACGGGCAGGACGGGGCCGAAGATCTCCTCGCGCGCGATGGTCATGTCGTCGGTCACGCCGCCGAAGACGGTGGGCGGGTAGAAGAAGCCGTTCGCGAGGCGGCCGTCGGCGCGCTCGCCTCCGGTGACCAGTTCGGCGCCCTCGGTCTTGCCGGTGCGGACGTAGGAGTCGACGCGTTCGAGGTGTTCGAGGGAGACCAGGGGGCCGATCTGGGTCTCGGGGTCCAGGCCGGGGCCGAGGCGGAGGGACGCGGCGGCGGTGGCGAGTTTCTCGGTGAACTCGTCGGCGCGGCGGCGGTCGACGTAGAGGCGGGTGTAGGCGGCGCAGACCTGGCCGCTGTTCAGCAGGGCTCCCTGGAGGTTGCCGGCGACGGCCTTGTCGATGTCGGCGTCGCGGGCGATCACGCTCGGGGCCTTGCCGCCGAGCTCCAGGGTCACCCGCTTGAGGTTGCCGGCCGATCCCCGGACGATCTCGCGTCCGACCTCGCTGGAGCCGGTGAAGGAGACCTTGTCCACGTCCGCGTGCGCGACGAGGGCCCGGCCGGTCGCGGGGCCGCCGGTGAGGAGGTTGACCGCGCCGGGCGGGAAGCCCGCCTCGGCGCAGAGCTCGACGAGGCGGACGGTGGTCAGCGGGGTCTGCTCGGCCGGCTTGATGATCACCGTGTTGCCGCAGGCCAGGGCGGGCGCGAGCTTCCAGGAGGCGATCATCAGCGGGAAGTTCCACGGGGTGATCAGCGCGCAGACGCCGACCGGCTCGCGGCGGACGTAGTGCAGGGTGTCGGGGAAGGAGACCGGGGAGACCGCGCCCTCGATCTTGGTGCACCAGCCGGCGAAGTAGCGGAAGTGCTCCGCGGCGCCCGTGACGCTCACCGAGTGGGCGACGCCGAGGGGCTGGCCTTGGTCGCGGGTCTCCAGCTCGGCGAGCTCGGCCTGGTTCTCCTCGATCAGGTCGGCGACCCGCCACAGGAGGCGGGCGCGGGCGTTCGGCAGCATCGCCGACCAGGCGGGGTTCTCCAGGGCGGTGCGGGCCGCTTCGACGGCGCTGTCGACGTCGGACGATCCGGCGTCGGCGCAGACGCTGAGCAGCTTCCCGGTGGCGGGATCGGACGTGGTGAACTCGGCGCCGCTTTCGGCGGCCGTCCACTCGCCGTTGATGAAGAGCTGGCCTTGCGTGTCCATTGGTCTCCCCCTTGCACGATTCGCCGACAAGATCAGCTTCACCGGCAACGGTAGGGGGAGTCTTGTCTGTCGCCGTACGGATGTTGACTGCACCCGTACGACCGGCGCAAACGCGTCAGTAGGGGCGTCCGGTGGTGACGGTCACGCCGCCGCCGGGCGCGCTGCTGACCCGGTACTCGCGGGGGCTGGCGCCGTACGCGGCCTTGAACAGCCTGCTGAAGTGCGCGGCGTCGACGAAGCCCCAGCGGGCCCCGATCGCGCTGACGGGGCGGTTCAGCTGGAGGGGGTCGCGCAGGTCGCGGCGGCAGTGCTCCAGCCGCCGCTCCTTGATCCACATCGAGACGGTCGTGCCCTCCTCGCGGAAGAGCTTGTACAGGTGCCGGGACGAGACGAAGTGCGCGGCGGCGATGCCGTCGGGGCTCAGGTCCGGGTCGTCCAGGTGGCGCTCGATGTAGGCGCGCACCCGCATCAGCAGCGCGCGCCGCCGCGAGTCGGCGGTGGGCACCGTCACGTCCAGGCGCTCGGCGAGCAGCGTCACCAGGAGGTCGACGATGTTGTCGCCGAGCCGCACGCTGCCCTGCTCGTCCAGCTCGTCCAGGTTCCGGGCGAGTTGGACGAGGAAGGGCGACAGCAGCGCCCCCACGCCCTGGCGGCCGGAGATCCGGGTCGCGGTGATCCCGGCGATGGCCTCGTCGGGCAGGTGCAGCAGGCGGCGCGGGACCATCAGGACGAGCTGCCGGTAGGAGTCGTCGAAGGCCAGCGTGTACGGGCGGGTCGTGTCGTAGATCGTGAAGTCGCCGGGGACGAGCGGCGCCTCACGGCCGTCCTGGGTGAGCAGGCAGTACCCGCTCAGCTGCACGCCGAGCTTGTAGTGCCCGGGATCGGACCGGGCGATCAGGGACTCGGTGCGGCGCACGATGTGGGGGGTGGCCGCGACCTCGGCGACCCTCAGGGCCCCCAGCTCGCACCCGCGCATGCGGCCCTCGAAGCGCTCGGGCCGCGCGGTGTCGGTGCGCAGCGGCACGAACATCTCCGACACCGAGCTGCGCCAGAACTCGAACCGCTCGCCCGCGGGCAGATCCGAGGTTCGGATGAGCATCGACATACGCTCTCCAGATGAGATCCCCCGATCCCCTGTCACGTCACATACTGCCCTGTCGACGCCGGACAGGCCAGGGGTGTTCCACTCCCCGGAACCTCCCCGACCTGCGACCATGTGCCCGGCTCAGTCCATGGCGGCGCGGACGCCGTGTGTGTCGGTGAACTGCTCGAAACCGGTCACCTTGCCGCCCCGAACCCTCCAGACATGAACAAATCGGACGCGCATGGACCGTCCCGTCGCCCGGTAGGTGCCGGAGTAGTGGCCGATCCCCACCACGGTGCCGTCACCGCCGTCCACGAGCTCCTCCATGTCGGCGCTGAAGCCCTTCCACTCGCGGCCGAGCCGCTCGAAGACCCCGCTCTTGATCGCGTCGGTCCCGACGTAGGTGCCGGCGTAGGGGAATCCGTCCATCTCGATCCACGCCACGTCCGGGGCGAACGCCTCGACCATTCCGTCAAGGTCGCCTCGGTCCGAGGCCGCGTAGTGGGCCTTGATGATGTCGAACGCTTCGCTCATTGCCTTCCTCCTGTGTTAGAGATGAAAACGATCGCATGCTGGTCGAGTTCCTCGCCGGACAGCCGCGCCGCGATCTTGCCGCGGTGGAAGACCAGGACGCGGTCGCAGAGCGTGGTCAGCTCGTCCAGGTCGGTCGAGGCGAGCAGGACCACGGCGCCGTCGCCGGCCGCGGCGCGGATCAGCTCGTGGATCTCCGCCTTCGCCCCCACGTCCACGCCGCGGGTCGGGTCGTCGAGCAGCAGGACGGCCGGAGACGCGTCGAGCCACTTGGCCAGGACGACCTTCTGCTGGTTGCCGCCCGACAGCAGGCCCGTGCGCTGCTCGACGTCCCGGCAGCGGATGCGGAGCCGCTCGACGTGCCCGCGCGCCCTGGCCCGCAGCGCCGACCGGCGGACGATCACGCCGTCGCGGCGGAGTCCGATCGCGCGCACCTGCCCGATGTTCTCCCAGAGCGGCTTGTCGAGCATGAGGCCGCGCCCGCGCCGGTCGCCCGACACCACCGCGACCCCCGCGGCGATCGCGCGGCGCAGCCCTCGCGGCACCGGGCGGTCGCCGGGCAGCCGGACGGTCCCCCGGGTCGGGCGCCGCAGTCCCGCGACGAGCTCCAGCACGGCCAGGTGCCCCGAGCCCGCCAGCCCCGTGACCCCGACGATCTCCCCGGCCGGGACTCGCAGCCCGACGTCGCTGAGCACGCCGTCCACCGTCACCGCCTCCAGCCGCAGGTCGCCGCCGGGCGGGCCGTCCGGGCTCGGCGGGACGGCCGACTCCACCGGCTCCGGGCTCCGAGCGGACCGGGGGCCGAGCATCGCCGTGACGACGTCGTCGATGGACAGGTCCGCGCGGTCGGCGCCCATGAGCACCGCCTGGCCGTCCCGCAGCACGGTGATCGTGTCGCAGAGCTGCATGACCTCTTCGAGGATGTGCGAGACGAACACGACCCCGACCCGCTGCTCCCGCAGCACCCGCAGGATGCCCAGCAGCCGGTCCGAGCCGCTGCGGTCGAGCGCCGAGGTCGGCTCGTCCAGGACGAGCACGCGGGGCTCGGCGATCAGCGCCCTGGCGATCTCGACGAGCTGGCGCTGCCCGAGCGACAGGTCGCCGACCAGCGTGCGCAGGTCGACCTCCAGCCCGAGCCTGGACAGGATGGGACGGGCCGCCGCGACCATGGCGCGCCGGTTCAGGAACGGGCCGCGCCGCGGCTCGCGCAGCGGGTAGAGGTTGGCGAGGACGTCGAGGTCGGGGAACAGGTTCAGCTCCTGCGACACGACGGCCACTCCGTGACGCACGGCGTCGGCGGTGTCGTGGAAGGAGACGGGGCGGCCGTCGAGGCTGAGGGTCCCCGCGTCCGGCCGGATCGCCCCGGAGAGCACCTTGACCAGGGTCGACTTCCCGGCCCCGTTCTCCCCGAGCAGCGCGTGCACCGACCCGGCCTCGACGCTGATCGCGCCGTGCGCGAGCGCGGTGACGCCGCCGTAGACCTTGGTGATGCCCTGGGCGCGCAGTACGGTCATGGCGCTCAGTCGGCCTGGGACAGGGGCTTGAGGTAGGTGCCCGGGTTCGCGAGCTGCTTGTCGGCTATCGCGCGGAAGTAGGCGGCGCGGCTCTTGGCGTCCACCTGCCGCTGCATCACCTGGTCGATGTTCGCGGAGTTGACGACCAGCGTGCCCGGGTTCCACCAGCCCTCCGGCAGCTTGGTCCCGGCGCGGCGGTGCTGGGTCATCAGCCGGAGCGCGACGTAGCCCTTGAGCCAGTGCTCGGGCGAGGACAGCGCGAACAGCGATCCGTCCTTGACGGCCTTCAGCGCGGCCGGGTCGATGTCGCACGACCCGGCGAGGAACTTGCGCCCGGTCTGCTTCTGGATCAGCGGCAGCGAGACGCCGTCCTGGCCGCCGACGCCCAGGAAGGCGATGGCGTTCGGGTTCGCCTTCACGATCGAGTTCCAGGCGTTGTAGTTGTCGGTGGGCTCGGACTTGGAGTCGAGCGGCCCCTTGATCTTGAGCCCGGGACGCTCCTTGGCGATCACGGAGGTGAGGCCCTTGATGCGCTGTTCGAGCAGGCCGAGGCCGGGGATGTCGTTGCCGATCACGACCTCGCCGGTGGCGTTCGCCGGGACGTGCTTGACGAACTCCGTGCCGAGCGCCCGTCCGACCTCGGTGTTGCTGTTGCCGACGAACAGCTTGGTCTTCGTGCCCGGGGGCGGCGCGGCGTCCACGGCGACGGTCGGCACGTCGGTGTCGGCGGCCCGCACGAGCGGGCGGACGAACAGGTCCGGGGCGAGGCTCTGCAGGGCGATGCCGTCCTTGGAGTTGCGGGTCGCGGACTGGAACAGCTGGACCTGGGCGGGCCCGTTGACGCCGGTCGGCGCCGCCGAATTGAGCGTGACCTTGCCGTCGACGTCGGCGGCCGCCTTCGCGCCGAGCGCCATCTCCTGGAACGGGTTCTGCGTCGTGCTGGCGTAGACGAACCCCATCTTCAGGGTCCCCGTCTTCTTGCCGCCGCCTCCGCCCGAGTCGCCCGAGCCGCACCCGGTCACCACGAGCACGCCGATCAGCGCGGTGGCGAAGGTCTGAGATCTGATCCTCACGATGCCCTCCAAGGGGGTGGTCAGAGTCCGAGCCGGGCGCTCTCCCGCCGCCGTCTCCGCCGCACCAGGCTGTCGAGTGCGACGGCCGCGAGGATGACGGCGCCGGTCGCGAACGCGCTCCAGTTGGCGGGGATGTTGAAGTACTGCAGCCCGCTGGTGACGACGCTCAGCAGTACCGCGCCCAGGCAGGCGCCGAGGACGGTGGCGCTGCCGCCGCGCAGCGGCGTGCCGCCGATGATGGCGGCGGCGATCGCCTGGAGCTCGAACCCGGTGCCGATGTTGGGGTCGCCGGAGGTGAAGAAGGCGAGCCCGAGCACCCCGGACAGCCCGGCCAGCAGACCGACCAGGACGAGCGCCTGGAGGCGGACCCGCGCGATCGAGATGCCGGAGAACGTCGCGGCCTCGGGGCTCGACCCGATCGACCGCACCCGGTACCCGAACGGCGTGAACCGCAGCACCACGGTGAGCCCCACGGCGACCAGCAGCAGGACCCACACGCTCGTGGGCACGCCGAGCGTCTTGCCGCCGAGGAAGGTGAAGAAGGAGCTCTCCAGCGGCAGCCCGGTGACCTGCTTGCCGCCGCTCAGCGCGAGCGACAGGCCGTGGAAGACCGACAGCGTCGCCAGCGTGGCGACGATCGCGGGGATCGCCACGAACTGGACGATCAGCGCGTTGACCAGGCCGAGCAGCGCGCCGAGGCCCACACCGAGGGCCGCGGCCGGCCACGGCGGCACGCCGTGGTTCATCAGGAGGCCGGTGGAGACGACCGTCAGCCCGAAGGCCGCGCCCACCGAGAGGTCGATCTCGCGCATCGCCAGCAGGTAGGCCATCCCGCAGGCCAGGAGCCCGACGTACACCGACGACTGGAGGGTGTCGAGGAGCTGGCCGACCCGCAGGAAGTCCGGATGCAGGACGCTGATGAACACGACCAGCATCACGGTGGCCACGAGGACGCTCGTCGCCTCCCCGCGCCCGGCCCTGATGGCCAGCGCCATGCCGGGCCCCCGCAGGGCGAGCACGCCGGACCCGCCGGACGCGCCGTCCCCGCCGGACCCGGGCACCGGATCGGCCGTGGTGCCCGTGCGATCGGCGCTGTCCCTATTGTCCGTCCCGGATGTGCTGTCCGTCTCGGATTGCCGGTCCGCGGTCACAGGCGACCCCCCTTCCTCGTCGGCAGTGGACGCTTGCGGGCCAGTCCACCGCCTGGTCCGTCCCGCGCTCTTGGCTCTGTCGGAACAGTCCTTGTCTGTGGCGGCACGACCTGCGGCGGCCCGTCCGGGGGCGCGGATCCGCGTGCTTACGCTGACGCCGGTGCGCTGGGAGACCGAGTCCCTCCCATGCCCGCAACGACAGGGAGACCGCTCGATGGACGACGACGGGAGCGCGCGCGGGCGCGCCCGCAGGGCCGATGTGATCGTGGTCGGCGCCGGCTCGGCCGGCTCGGTCGTCGCGCGCCGGCTGGCGGACGAAGGGCACAGCGTCCTGGTCGTGGAGGCGGGCCCGCACCGGGACGTGCCGGAGGTGGACGATCCGGCCCGCATGCACGAGCTGTGGGACTCGCCCCTCGACTGGGCCTTCCGCACCGTCCCGCAGGAGGCGGCCCACGACCGGAGGCTGCACCTGCCGCGCGGCCGCCTCGTCGGCGGCTCGCACGCCCTGAACGCCATGATCTGGGTCCGCGGCAATCCCGCCGACTACGACCACTGGGCCTCGCTCGGCAACACCGGCTGGTCGTGGCGGGACGTCCGGCCGGTCTTCGAGCGGATCGACGGGCTCGGCACGGGCAAGCCCGGGATGATCGACATCCTCACCGGGTTTCAGCCCGACCCGGTGCAGTGCGCGATCGTGGAGGCCGCGCGGCAGGCCGGGCTGCCGTTCAACCCCGACTACAACGGCGACTGCCAGGACGGCGTGTCGTTCATGCAGTTCACCATCCGCGGCCGCCGGCGGCTCACGACGGCCCGCGCATACCTGGCGCCGGTGGTGGGCCGCGGCGTGACGCTCGTCCCGGACGCGCAGGCCCGCCGCCTGCTGTTCGACGGGTGGCGCTGCGTGGGGGTCGAGTGGGAGCGCGACGGGGCGCTGGAGCAGGCCCGCGCCGAGCAGGTGGTGCTGTGCGCGGGCGCGATCGGCTCGCCCGCGCTGCTGATGCGCTCGGGGATCGGGGACGCCGGCATGCTCGCCGCCGCGGGCGTCGACACCGTCGTCCATCTGCCGGGGGTCGGCCGCAACCTCCAGGACCACTGGCTGGTGCCGGTGATCGCCTCGACCGACCGGCCGTCCGCCGTCTCGCCGGGGCTGCCCTCCACCCAGAGCCACCTGTTCTGGCGCAGCCGCCAGGATCTGGAGGTCCCCGACCTGCAACCGCTGCACTTCGGCGTGCCGCTCTACGAGCCGTGGATGCAGGGCCCCCCGGACGGCGTCTCGCTGATGGCGGGGCTCGTGCGTCCCGCGTCCCACGGGGAGGTCCGGCTGTCCCGCTCACCGTGGGACCCGCCGCTGATCGACCCGCGCGTCCTGTCCGAGGAGGCCGACCTGGACGCGCTCTGCGCCGCCGTCCGGCTCTGCCAGGAGATCGTGGCGAGCGCCGAGCTGCGGGACGGCTGGGGCGCGCGCGAGCTGTATCCCGGTCCCCTGGCAGAGAGCGCCGAGGGCCTGCGCGCCTACGTCCGCAGGTCCGTCGTCACCTACCACCACCAGGCGGGCACCTGCAAGATGGGCGTGGACGACCGGGCGGTCGTCGACCCCGAGCTGCGCGTCCACGGCGTGGAGGGGCTGCGCGTCGCGGACGCCTCGATCATGCCGGCGGTCACGACGGGCAACACCAACGCGCCGGCCGTCATGATCGGCGAGAGGGCCGCGGACCTTCTCGGCCGAGCCGCCGGTTGAACCAATCGGCGGCCTGCGTGGTGACCTCTTCGAGCGCTCCCGGCTCCTCGAACAGGTGGGTCGCCCCGGACACGACGTGGGTCTCGGCCTGGTCGAGCGAGCGCGCCGCCTGGTCGTTCAGCGCCAGCACCTCGGGGTCGCGCCCGCCGACGATCAGCAGTACGGGCGCCTTCACGCGGGGCAGCGACGGGCCGGCGAGGTCCGGGCGCCCGCCCCGCGAGACGACCGCGGCGACCTGGGCGGGACGGGCGGCGGCCGCGGCCAGCGCGGCGGCGGCGCCGGTGCTGGCGCCGAAGAGCCCGAGCGGGAGCCCGGCGGTCAGCGGCGCGGCCTCCAGCCCCTCGGCCAGCCGGTCGATCGTCCCGATCAGGCGCATGGCCAGCAGCTCGATGTCGAAGCGCAGCCCGGCCGTCACCGAGTCGAGCTCCTCCTCGCGCTCGGTGAGCAGGTCCATGAGCAGGGTTCCGATGCCGGCGGCGTTCAGGCCGCCGGCCACCGCGCGGTTGCGCGGGCTGTGCCGGGAGCTGCCGCTGCCGTGGGCGAACAGCACCATGCCGGTCGCGCCCTCGGGGATCGCCAGGTCGCCGGCCAGCGCGGCGTCCGCGAGCCGAATGGTGATCATATGTTCGGCGGCTCCGCGCTGATGTCGGCGAGGGCCGAGCGCTCGTCGCGCTGGACGGCCAGGTCGCCGATGGACACCATCCCGATCGGACGGTCCCCGTCCATCACCGGAATGCGCCGCACGGCGTGCCGGCGCATCAGCGTGACCGCGGCCTCGGCGTCCTCCCCCGGCGCCACCGTGACCACGTTGGTGCTGCAGATCTCCGCGACCGTCGTGGCCGCCATGTCCCGCTCGGCGGCGACCGCGCGGACGACGATGTCGCGGTCGGTCACCAGGCCGCGCAGCCGTCCCTCGTGGACGACCAGCACGTCGCCGATGCCGTGCTCGCGCATCAGGTCGCCGGCCTCGACCAGGGACGCGTCCGGGGACACCGCCACCGGCACCGGAGTCATCACTTCGTTGACCTTCTGAGCCATGAGAACCCCCTGGGCTCGCCTACCCAGCGTCCACGGGGATATGCCGCCGGGGCGGCTCCCGGCAGGACGGCTCGGCAGGACGGCTCGGCAGAACGGGCCCTCAGGAGGGCGGCTCCCTGGCGGAGCAGGCCCTTAAGGAGGGCGGCTCCCCGCCAGGGCCGGGCCTTCAGGATTGCGACTCGGGCCCGTCCTGCTCGGCGAGGAAGCGCTCGAACTGCGCGCCCAGCTCCTCCGCGGTCGGCATGTCCTGCGACTCGGCGAGCAGGTTGTCGCGCTCGGAGGCCCCGGCGAAGGCGTCGTACTGCTGCTCCAGGGCGCGGACGACCTTCTCGACCTCGTCGTTGCCCTCGACCTGCTCGGCGATGTCGGCGTCGGTGCGGGCGGCGGCGTCGCGGAGGCGCCCGGCCGGCAGCGCCAGGCCGGTGGCGGCCGCGATGGCCTCCAGCGCGGCGACGGCGGCGGCCGGGTAGGCGGACTGGGCGAGGTAGTGCGGGACATGGACGGCCAGGCCGAGCGCGTCGTGGCCCGCCTCGCCGAGCCGCAGCTCCAGCAGCCCGGCGGCGCTGCCCGGCACCTGGACCTTGTCGAACCAGGAGTTGCGGGTGACCAGCTCGGGACGGGTCGCGTGCGAGGTCATCCCCACCGGGCGGGTGTGCGGGACGCCCATCGGGATGCCGTGGAAGCCGACGACCAGCCGGGCTTCGAGGCGCTCGACCAGGTTCACGACGGCCGCGGTGAAGCCCTCCCAGAGCCGGTCGGGCTCGGGCCCCGACAGCATCAGGAACGGGCTGCCGGCCTCGTCGCGGACGAGCCGGACGACCAGCTCGGGCGCGTCGTAGGCGGACCAGTGGTCGCGGTCGAAGGTCATGCTCGGGCGGCGGGCCCGGTAGTCGATCAGCGAGTCGGCGTCGAAGCGGGCGACGACGCGGTGCTCCAGGGCGTCCAGGAGGTGCTCGCGCACGAGCTGCCCGGTGGATCCCGCGTCGACGAAGCCGTCGAGGCTGTGCAGCAACACCGGTCCGGTCATTTCCGGAAGGTCGGTGTCGAGCTCGTAAAGATCCTCAGGGTTCAGCAACTTCTCCCCCACATCGTCATGTCGATGGACTCAACACTAAGACATGCGGGGGTGAATCCCGGGATCGACTGTGATCGCCATCGCACCGCGGGGCGGCCGGTCAGGGGCGGCTCCACAGCGGCACCGAGAGCAGGATCAGGCTGACGCCGATGAGAACGATCCCGGCGGACCCGCCGCCGTCCTCGCCGGGCACGCGCTCAGGGCGCGTCCGGGAACCGCTTCGGGAACCGCTCCGGGACTCGCGGAGGAGCGGCCTCAGGAACCATCCGAAAAGGAGCAAAGCACCGGCGTCGAGTACCGCCGCGAGCACGCCCATGCCACATCTCCCCTAGTCAGAGCCATATCTGGACCGCAGCAGAGCCACATTAGGGCGGGGACGGGAGCCGGATCCGGGACGCGCCGCACGTCGATTCCCAAGAATTCTGGATCGTTCCATAACCTGGCGGCGGCGTACGGTCGCTCACATACCCGGCCCCGCCCGCACACTGGGGACGGCCAACGCGAAAGAATCGGATTCGGCAACGCGAGAGGGGTTCTCATGACGGCGGACCGCCCGTACGACATCGTCCTGTTCGGCGCCACCGGCTTCACCGGCGCCCTGACGGCCGAGTACCTGGCCGAACACGCCGATCCCGGGACGCGCTGGGCGCTGGCCGGGCGCAACCAGGCCAAGCTCGCGGCGGTGCGCGACCGGATCGCCGCGCTGAACCCCGCGTGCGCCGACCTTCCGCTGCTGCACGCGGACACCGCCGACGCCGGCTCGATCGAGGACGTCGCCAGGGCGGCCTGGGTCGTCATCACCACGGTCGGCCCGTACGTCCAGCACGGAGAGCCGCTCGTCGCCGCCTGCGCGCGCGCCGGGACCGACTACGTCGACCTGACCGGCGAGTCCACGTTCGTCGACCAGATGTACCTGAAGTACCACGAGGTCGCCGTGGAGAGCGGCGCGCGGATCGTCCACGCCTGCGGTTTCGACTCGATCCCCCACGACCTCGGCGCGTACTTCACCGTCAAGCAGCTCCCCGAGGGTGTCCCGCTGTACGTCGAGGGATTCGTCCGCGCGCAAATGGACGCGTCCGGCGGCACCCTGCATTCGGTCGTCGGCATCTTCTCCGACGTAACCGGCATGGTGCGCGCCGAGCGCGCGCGCCGCCGCGCCGAGGGCGGACCCGTCGGCCGTCAGGTCCGCGCCTCACGCCGTCCTACGCCGAAGGCCCGCGTTGGAGGCGGCTGGACGCTACCGGCGCCGACCGTGGACGCGCAGATCGTCGTCCGGTCGGCCGCCGCGCTCGACCGCTACGGCCCCGACTTCACCTATGGCCAATACCTCGCCGTCAAGCGGCTGGCCACCGCGGCGGGTCTCGTGGCGGGTTCCGGCGCCCTCCTCGCGCTCGCTCCGATCCCGCCCGTCCGCTCGCTCCTGCTGCGGTTCCGCGCGTCCGGCGACGGGCCGTCGCCCGAGCGGCGCGCCCAGAGCTGGTTCAGCGTGAAGTTCGTCGGCGAGGGCGGCGGGAAGCGGGTCGTCACCGAGGTCGCGGGCGGCGACCCCGGCTACGGCGAGACGGCCAAGATGCTCGCCCATTCGGCGCTCTGCCTCGCCCACGACGACCTTCCCGCCACCGCCGGCCAGGTCACCACCGCCGCCGCGATGGGCGACGCGCTGATCGACCGGCTGGCCAAGGCCGGGATCGCCTTCCGCGTCCTGGAGACGAGCTGAGCCCGGAGACGGGACGAGCTTGGAGACGAGCTGAGAGACGAGCTGAGCCCGCGGAACCGCCCCTGAGGGTCCCGCGGGCTCAGATCGCCTTGCCCGGGTTCATCAGCCCGGACGGGTCGAGTGCCTGTTTGATCTGCCGGTGAACGGCCCGGGTGCCGGCCCCGAGCGCCGCGTCCAGCCAGGGGCGTTTCAGCACGCCGACGCCGTGCTCGCCGGTCAGCGTGCCGCCCAGCTCGATCGCGGCGGTGAAGACCTCGTCGGCCGCGGCCTGGACGTGCGGCGGCGGCTCGGCCAGGCCCCGGTCGAAGACGAACAGCGGATGCAGGTTGCCGTCGCCGGCGTGCGCGACGGTCAGGATCCGGACGCCGCGCCGGTCCGCCACGTCCTCGATGCGGCGGATCATCTCGGGCAGCCGGGAGCGCGGCACGCACACGTCCTCGACCAGGCAGTTCCCGAGCCGCTCGGCGGCGGGGTAGGCCAGCCGCCGCAGGTCCAGCAGCGCGGCGGCCTCGGCCGCGTCGGTGGAGGCCGCCGCGAACCCCGCGCCCGCGTCCGTGCAGCGCCGCACCAGCTCCCGCGCCGGGCAGTCCGGCCCGTCCGTCTGCGCGATGATCACGGCGGCCGTGTCCGGGTCCAGGTCGATGCGGCGCCACTCGTCGATCGCCCGCAGCGTCGCCCGGTCGACCAGCTCCAGCAGGCTGGGCCGCAGCCCGTCCCCCATGATCGCGGCCGCCGCCTCGCCCGCCGCGGCGAGCGTTCCGAAGGTGGCCAGGACCGTCACCGGCGGCTCGGCGGGCGCCGGGCGCAGCCGGACGGTCGCCGCCGTGATCACCCCGAGCGTCCCCTCGGACCCGACGAACAGCCCGGTGAGGTCGTAGCCGGTGACGCCCTTGACCGTCCGCCCGCCGGTGCGGATCACGCGCCCGTCCGCCAGGACGACCTCAAGGCCGAGCGCCGAGTCGCGGGTGACGCCGTACTTCACGCAGCGCAGCCCGCCCGCGTTCGTCGCGAGGTTCCCGCCGATCGTGGAGATCTCGTGGCTGGACGGGTCGGGCGCGTACATCAGGCCGTGCTCGCGCGCGGCCCGGTCGAGATCGGCGGTGATGACGCCCGGCTCGACCACCGCGAGATGGTCGCGCGGCGCGATCTCGCGGATCGCGGTCATCCTGGCCAGCGAAAGCACGAGGCAGCCGTCCACCGCCGTGGCGCCCCCGGCCAGCCCGCTGCCGCCGCCGCGCGGGACGACCGGCACCCGGTGCACGTGCGCCCACTCCATCGCCGCGACCACGTCGCCGAGGTCGCGGGCGAGGACCACCGCGAGCGGCGCGCCCGGCACCGCGTAGGTCTGGTCCCGGGCGTAGGCGTCCATGGCGTCCGGGTCGGCGACGACACGTCCCGGGGGGAGCCGGCCGATCAGCGCCTCGGCGCTCACCCGGCGCACCGGTTGCCGAGGACGCCGAGGCCCTCCACCTCCGTCATGACGACGTTCCCGGCGCGCAGCCGCACCGGCGGGGTGCGGCTGTCGCCGATGCCCGGCGGCGTCCCGGTGAGCAGCACGTCGCCCGGGTCGAGCGTCACGATGCCGCTGACGTAGGAGACGATCTCGTCCGGCGGGAACAGCATGTCGGACGTGCGGCCCCGCTGCATCGTCTCGCCGTCCACCGCGCAGGTGATCTCCAGGTCGGCGGCGTCGCCCACCTCGTCGCCCGTCACCAGCGCCGGGCCGAGCGGGGTCGTGGAGTCGAACGTCTTGCCCTGGAGCCATTGCGTGGTCCGGCGCTGGAAGTCGCGGGCGCTGACGTCGTTGGCGACGGTGTACCCGGCTATCGCGGCGCGGGCGGCGTCCCGGCCGGCGGCGCGGACCGTCCGTCCGATGACGATCGCCAGCTCGGCCTCCCAGTCCATCGCGGTGGACGCGGCGGGCAGCACGATCTCGTCGGACGCGCCGATCAGCGAGCGGGCGAACTTGGCGAACAGGGTGGGGTGCTCGGGGGTGTCGTGGCCCGTCTCGGCGATGTGCTCCTTGTAGTTGAGCCCCACGCAAATGATCTTGCTGGGGTTCGGGACGACGGGCGCCAGGTCCAGGTCGCCGAGCGGGACGGGACGGCCCGCCGCCGCGGCGGCCCGGTCCCGCCAGTCCGCGCCCGCCGCCAGCAGCGCGCCGACGTCCGGCGCGTCGAGCGGGGTGACGCCCGTGCCGTCGAGCCGTCCGGCGCGGGTGCCGTCCTCGGTGCGGAAGGTCAGAAGTCGCATGCGTGCTCTCTCGCTCGTCTCGCCGCGTCAGCGGCAGGGGGTGTAGGGCGTGTCTCTGAGGTCGTAGTCCTCGCCCTTCTTGATGGTGCTGAACCTCCAGGAGGCGGACCGGGCCACGCGGCAGAACGCCAGCGGGTCACCGGAGTCGGCGGACGGCTTGTACTCGACGCCGAACACGGCCTTGCCCGCCCGGACGAACGCCTTCAGCCCGTCGCAGTCGTGGTTCTCCCAGCACTCCTCGTTGATCGCGAAGTCGAACAGGGGGGCGAGCTCGGCGAGCTGGCCGAGGTCGTTCTTCAACCCGGCGGCCAGCCCGTGCCTGTGCGCCATGGCCGCGAGCGCCCGGTTGTAGACGAGCTGGGTGCCGGCGCCGATGTTCCAGCCGGTGATCTTCGCCCCGTCCTCGTGGGCGTTGACGACGTCGAACTCGACGCCGTCGAACCCGGCCTGGACGCACTTGCGCACCCGCGCCTCCTGCATCCGGAGCATGAAGTCGCGCTGGCCTCGGTCGTTGTTGATGTTGGCGTAGTTCTCGTCCGGGAAGCCGGGGTAGGACCTGCCGATCAGCGATCTGCCGTGCGCGGCGTCCCACTCCACGAACTGCCGGTAGTCGGCGCGCCCCTTCTCGACCGATCCCGCGTCGATGTAGCAGATCGCCTTGGCGCCCATGGCGTGGATCGCCTTGACGGCGGCCGTGTTCAGCGTGGTGTTGTTCCCGACGACCGACGCGTCCGCGTACAGGTCGATGTCGAACACCTGGGGGCGCACGCAGGCGGTGCCGCCGTACGGCTTCGCGCAGATGCCGACGTTGACGCCGCCGGTCGCCGGATAGGCCCGGTTGCCGGAGAGCTGGTACTGCCACCGGCTGCCGATGACCGGCTTCCACATCTTCGCCTTGCCCGGCGAGGCCGTCCCCGGGGAGGCCGTGCCGGGGGTCGCGCTCCCGGAGGAGGAACCGCTGGGGGACGGGGTGGCCGAGGGCTTGGACGACGACCCGTCCGAACAACCGGTCCCCGCCAGAACGAGAACGAGCCCCAATGCGAAGAGCGGGCCCCGGAACCTCGACACAGTGGATCTCTTTCCGCAATACGGAATCAACTTCCGTTCTACAGACAACCAGCCGTCCACACGCTCTGTCAAGCACCCCCGCCCCACCCTTGACCCGTGTCGCGCTCACGGCGCGGCGGACTTGTCGAGCTCCTCCGCGAGGATGGTGCGGAGCCGCCCGGCGACCTCGGTCAGGCGCGCCTTGGGGAAGCGGTCCTTCGGGGCGGTGACGCTGATCCCGGCGGACGGCGTGGTGCGTCCGAGGAAGACCGGGACGGCCGCGCAGCGCACGCCGTCCTCGTTCTCCTCCAGGTCGAGCGAGTACCCCCGCTCCCGGATCTCCGCCATCTCCTCGGCGAGCCGCGCGGGCGAGGTGATCGAGTGGCGGGTGACGGCCCGCAGCTCGTGCGCCGCGGCCCAGAGCCGGATCGCCTCGTCCGTCGGGTAGGTCCAGGCCAGCAGGGCCTTGCCCACGCCGGTGCAGTGCGCGGGGTTCCGGCCGCCGATCACCGAGGTCATCGTGATGGGGTGGATGGCCTCGACCTTGTCCACGTAGACGATCTCGCCGCCCTCCAGGACGGCCATGTGGGTGGTCTCGTTGAGCTCCTCGCGCAGCCGCAGCAGGATCGGGTGGACCAGCGCGCGCAGGTCGATCCGGTCGTAGAACCGGAACGCCGCCGCGAGCAGCTCGGTGCCGAGGAAGTACGGCCCGTTCGGCTCCGGCTGGGCGGCGAAGCCCCGGTGCCGCAGCGCGCCGAGCAGCCGGTGCAGGGAGCTGCGCGGGATCCCGGAGCGGACCGCCAGATCCTCCAGCGTCACGCCCCGGCCGCTCTCGGAGAGCAGCTGGATGATGCGCAGCGCCCGGTCCACGCTGCCGACCGGCGACTCTTTCTGGGTCATGCGCCCTCTTCCTCTGGTTTCCGCTATACGGAATGCTAGCCCACGATACGGATGCCTGCTACATTCGCCGCGTGATGAAGGCACTCGTTTTCACCGCACCGAGTGTGGTGGAACTGCATGACATCGACGAACCGTCCGTGAAAACCGATGAGATCATCGTCGAGGTGGCCGCCGCCGGGATCTGCGGCAGCGAGCTGCACGGCGTGCGCACCCCCGGCTTCCGGACCCCGCCGCTGGTGATGGGGCACGAGTTCGCCGGGACGACGCCCGACGGGCGCCGCGTCGTGGTGAACCCCATTCTCTCCTGCGGCCACTGCGATCTGTGCGCCCGGGGGCGCAGCCAGCTGTGCCGCGAGCGCGCCCTGATCGGCGTGCACCGCCCGGGCGGGTTCGCCGAGCGGGTCGCCGTGCCGGTCTCGTCCGTCCACGTCCTCCCTGAGGTGATGTCCTGGACGGCGGCGGGCCTGATCGAGCCGATCGCGTACGCGGTGCACACATGGAACGTTGCACAAGTGCCCGAGGGGGCGCGGGTCGGCGTGATCGGCTGCGGGACGATCGGGCTGCTGTGCGTCCAGCTCGCCCGCGCCCGCGGCGCCTCGGCCGTGGTCGCCGCCGACGTGTCGCAGCGGCGCGCCGCCGTCGCGGCCCGGCTGGGCGCCGACGGCGCGGGCCCGTCCCTGCGCGGCGAGTTCGACGTGGTCTTCGACGCGGTCGGCCTGCCGGTCACCCGCGCCGACGCGCTCGCCCGCCTGGCGCCCGGCGGCACCGCCGTGGGCCTGGGCCTGGCCAGCGCCGACCCCGGCTTCGACGCCTCCGACCTCGTCCGCGCGGAGAAACGCCTGCTCGGCTCGTTCGGCTACACCGCCGCCGAGTTCGCCGCCGCCGTGACCCTCGCCGCGGAATGGGACCTCAGCTGGGTCGACACCTTCCCCCTCACCGACGGCGCCCGCGTGTTCACCGACCTGATGAACGGCGGGACCGAGCCCGTCAAGGCCCTCCTCACACCATGACCTCCGCCCCGACCCGCCCCCCGG
>NZ_SMKU01000195.1 GCF_004349215.1 Actinomadura rubrisoli
CTGCGGAGCCGCCCGCGTCCGTGAGGCGCGCGTCCGCGAAGGGCAAGCGTGCACCTGCGGAGGCCGAGTCCGCGTCTGCGGGGCCCGGATCTGCGAAGGGCAAGCCCGCGCCCGCGAGGCGCGTGTTCGCGAGGGCTAAGCGCGCCTCTGCGGAGGCCGAGTCCGCGTCTGCGGGGCCCGCGTCCGCGGAGGCCAATCCAACGTCCGCGGAGGTCGAGTCCGCGTCGGCGAGGCCCGCGTCTGCGAAGGCGAAGCCCGTATCGGCGAAGGCGAAGCCTGCACCTGCGACTGCGGAGCCGCCCGCGTCCGTGAGGCGCGCGTCCGCGAAGGGCAAGCGTGCACCTGCGACGGCGAAGGCCACGCCGGTGGGCCGAGGGGCGGCGGGGGCGAAGGCTGGGGTGGCGCCTGCTCAGGCGAGACCGAAGGGCAAGCCGGTCTCTGGGAAGGGCGCCGGCAGGAAGGCGGGCGTTCCGGAGGTCGGCGATCGGAAGGTCGCCGGTCCGGAGGCGCCGGCTTCGGGGCGGACACGGAAGCTGCAGATGGGGATCGCCGGCGCGGCCGGGCTCGTGCTGGTAGCGGTCGGGACGGTGTTCGTCCTCGGGCAGGGTGAGGACGGGCCGAAGAAGCCGCGCGTGCCGGGGCCGGTGGCGGCCGAGCGGTTGTTCGCCGTGGATCCGGCGGCCAAGACGGACGGGCTCGTCCAGGAGTTGTCCGCCGTCGCGTCCGCCGGCAGGACGATCGTCGCGGTCGGGACGGAGGGCACCGGCGTCGAGGGCAGGGAGCGGGCCGGGTTCCTCGTCTCCGCCGACTCCGGACGCGGCTGGCGGACGGCGCGCGTGCGCGGGGCGGACGGGACGGAGCCGCCGCTCGGGGACCGTCCGCAGCTCCTCGCCGGGGGGAGCCGCACCTGGGTCGCCCTCGGGAGGGCGGCGGACGGCGGCGCGGTGGCGTGGACCAGCGAGGACGGGAAGACCTGGACGCGGCGGCCGCTCGGTGCGGCGTTCAAGCCCACGGACCGGGTGAGCGCCCTGACGCGCACCGCGTACGGGTTCGTGGCCGTGGGCGGCGCGAACGGGCAGGCCGTGGTGTGGAGCTCGGCTGACGGCCGCGCCTGGCAGCGCATCGACGGCCTCCAGGCGCCCGGTATCGTCGGCCTCGACCGGGTCGCGGCGTCGGGGAACGTCCTGGTGACGCATGGGACGTTCGCCAGGAAGGTCACCCGGAAGAAGGGCAGGAAGAAGGTCACGCGCACCGTCCTGAGCGACGGACTGTGGCGGTCCGCCGATGGTGGTCGCACATGGACGGCCGTGAACGTGCCACAGGCGCAGGGTTCGTACGGCGCCACCAAGGGCCTCGTCGCCGGTCCGGGTGGTTTCGCGACCGTACGCGAGGGTCAGCGCACGACCGGCCGTAAGAAGCATCGCAAGACGACCCGCTTCGGAGTGCTCTTCACGTCCGCGGACGGCCTGGCCTGGCGCGCCGCAGGCCAGTTCGGCGGCTCCGGCTACGCGGGCGTCGAGCGCTTCGGCGGATCACCCGCAGGGCTGGCGGCGCTCGTCCGGGACGGCAAGGGTGCCCGCACGGTGCTGAGCAGCGTTGACGGACGCGCCTGGCAGCCGGGCGGCGCGGTGAGCGGTCCGGAGGTGACCGGGCTGACGGTCGCGGCCGGGGGTGCGGTCGCGCTCTCCGGGCGGCGGGACGGCGACGCCTACCTGTTCGGCGTCGACCTGGCCGCCGTGCCGGGCGCCGTCCACGCGGAGCGGACGATCCGGTCCGTCGCCGCCGGTCCCGGCCGCGTCGTGGCGGTCGGCAGCACCAACGGCGGCACCGCGGTCTGGAGCGCGCCGGACGGACGGACTTGGACGCGGGCCCAGTTCCCCGGCGCCGGGGGCTGGCTGTCCGATCTGGCGTACGGGGCGCAGGGCTGGCTCGCCGTCGGCCGCACGTCGTCCGGCGCCAAGCCCGGGCCCCTTGCCCTGGTGTCGCCGGACGGGGTGACCTGGCGCAAGGCCACGTTCCCCGCGGGCCCGGCGCCTGTCGCCGCCACCACGGGACCGGCCGGTTACGTCGCTGTCGGGACGGGCGCCGCGTGGCGTTCGTCCGATCTCAAGGGCTGGCGCCGCACGGACGTCGACGGCGCCCCGGCGGACGTCGCCGCGACCACCAGGGGTTACGTCGCGGTCGGCGGCCGCGAGAAGGCGCCCGCGATCTGGACCTCGCCCGACGGCGTGAAATGGACGGCGGCCAAGCTTCCGGCGGGCCTCGCCGCCGGATCGCTGTCCGAGGTCGCGGCGCACGGCGACGCGCTCGTGGCGATCGGCGCGGGCCCCGGGGTGCTGGTGTCCGCAGACGGCGGCGCCACCTGGACGCACCGCGCCATCGACCCCACCGCGCCTGCCGTGACCGCGGTGGCCGCGACACGGAAGGGCTTCGCCGCCGCGACCACCGCCGGTGGCGGAGGCGCCGCTGTCTGGACGTCCCCGGACGGCGTCGCCTGGCACCGGCTCCCCGTCCCCAGGCTGGACGGGCCGGGCGACCAGCGCCTCACCGCGATGACCGCGATGGGCGGCGACCTGCTGGCGATCGGGACGAGCGCCGACCACCGCGGCGAGACCCCGCTCCTATGGCGAGCCCCGTCCCCATGACCAGCAGGAACCCGTAACGACCATGCCCGAGCTTGTCCGGCCGACCGTGTCCGTCCACCGGTCCTTCGTCGCGGCGATGGAGGAGTTCCAGAGGGAGGGACGGGGCCGCGCAGACGACAGCACCATGATCGGCATGGAACGCCGCGAGTACGGCGAAGGCTGGAACGATCCCGACGTCTTCGCGGAGTACGTCCAGCGGCTGCGCGCGCAGGTCCGCGAGAGCGCGCCTCGGCCGGAGGGGTTCGTCCCGTCCACGTCGCTGTGGTGGGTGGACGGCAGCGAGTACCTGGGCCGCATCGTGATCCGGCACCGGCTCACACCGACGTTGCTCGATATGGGCGGTCACATCGGGTACGACGTGCGCCCGTCCGCGCGGCGCCAGGGCCACGCCGGGAACATGCTCAGCGCCGCGCTTCCCGTGGCGTACGGCCTGGGCATCGATCCGGCACTCATCACCTGCGAGGAGGGCAACGCGGCCTCGCGCCGGGTCATTGAGAAGAACGGCGGCGTCCTGGAGGATCGGCGGGGCACCAAGCTGCGCTACTGGGCGCCCACCGCCCGGTGATCAGCCGTCGTGGCCGCGCCGTGGTCAGCCGTTGCAGCCGCAGGAGCAGCCCTTCGCGCAGGAGCAACCGCTGCCGTGTCCGCAACTGCATCCGTCTTTCTTCATGGGCGGAACGTAACCTTTTCCGCACTGTGCGGTCTATGACCTGGGCGCGACGTGCACCTGTCGTCGAGGTGGGACGGCCCGTGCCGTCCGAGGGCACGGGCCGTCCGGACAAGCGGGCACGGGCCGTCTCGCGGCGGGGAGCGGGACGGCCCGTGCCGGGCGGTGTTGCCTTGAATGCGGTGTTGCCTAGAGTGCGGTGTTGCTTTGAGTGCGGTGATGCCTCAGGTGTGGATGTGCAGGTCCACGCCCAGCAGGATCAGGAACCAGAGGAAGATGGCCAGCAGCGCGCTGCCGACCTGGCGCAGAAGCCTCGCGGTGATGTAGTCGCGGTCGAAGGCGACGAACACGCCGATGATGATGTAGATGAGGCCGACCAGGCTGATGCCCGGCCGATATCGAGTCGCCACGGGGGTCTCCTCCCAGGTGGGGGGTGTGACGATCGACCGTTGCCCAGGGCGGTGCGGAGGAAACGCCGACCCGGTTCGGGGCCGTTCCATATCGATCTTTCGGTGTGGCCCAAATGGGGAGGCCGCGTCACTTGCCCGGCAGGTCGATGCGGACGACGGTGGGGTCGCGGTCGCCCGCCCGGTCGGCGAACTCGGCGTTGCGGTGGACCACGTCGAACTCGTGCTTGCGCCGGTAGAGGGACGGGCTGAGCAGGATGTGGTCGAGCGCCTGCCCGTTGCCGCCGGAGATCGCCGTGTAGCGCTCGCCGGCCGGGAGCCCGGCGGGCAGGTCGGTCAGCCCGCCGTCCGTGGCGAGGGTGCGGACGGGTGTGGACGTCTCGCGGTCGTTGAGGTCGCCCGCGACGATCACGTGGGCGTTCTTGTCGGCCGTCCGGACGGACGTCACGAACCGGGCCAGCACGCGGGCCTGGGCGTCGCGCCGCCATCCGCTCGGCCGGGACGGCGGCTGGAAGCGGCCGAACAGCGGCTGGTCGTCACTGCTCTGCGGGAACCACTGGCCGGCGATCACGATGATGCGGCGGCCCTGCCAGGTGACCTCGCCGGCGAGGGGCTTGCGGGCGGCGCCCCAGGCGGCGTCGCCGGGGTCGACCCGGCCGGGGCTGAGCGTCAGCCCGGCGCCGCCGTCCCGCCGGACGGCCCGGACCGGCGTCGTGGCCGGGTCGGGCGGCGACGCGGCGGGCGGGCCGTCCTGGAGCGGGTCGGGCGCGGACGGGCGGTCCACGAACGCCAGCCCGCGGTCGGTGCGGAACAGGAACCCGAGCCGGGTGTTGGCGCCCCGCTCGCCGCCGTCGGTGTTGTCGCGCGGCGTCACCGAGCGCCAGTCGTAGGCGGGGCCGCCCGCGGTGCTGATCGCGGCGATCAGCTCGGCGACGGTCTGGTCGGCGGCGACCGTGCCGTCGTCCTCGGGGCCGCTGTTGTCCTCCAGCCCGCTGATCGCGATGAGGTCGGGGGACCTCAGGCCCTCGACGACGTCGCCCGCGAGGGCGCGGAAGCGCTCGGGGGGCGCGTCGGGGTCCAGGCCGTCGAGCCCGGCGGTGGCGACGGCCAGCTCGCCCGGCCGCTGCGGGCGGGTGGTCTCGCGCGCCAGCCCGCCGTCCGCGCGCCGGGGGGCCGCGGTGAGCAGCAGCTTGAAGTCGCCGAACGCGTAGTCCACGACGCCGTCGTTCGCGCCGGGGAGGCGGTCGCCGACGTTCATGCCGGGCAGCGGGGCGAGGGCGTCGTCGAGGACGATCCGCTCGGGGTTGGCGTCGCCGTCGCGGAGCAGGATGCCGCCGCGCCTGGTCCGCGTCCCGGCGCCGGCGCCGTTCGCGGGGAGGACGGGCAGCTCGCCGTAGCGGGTCGGGCCGACCGCGACGGCGTTCTCGATCCTGACTCGCATCCCCTCGACGGACTCGTGGAAGTCGAGGCCGTTGCGCCGGGGATCGAAACCGCCGCCCTTCTCGGCGTCGCCCGGCGCGCTCCTGACGACGCTCGCGGGCGGCCTGCGACCGCCGGGCCCGATCACGACCGGGGGCGGCAGGGGCGCGCCGTGCGCGTCCACGGTGGTCGCGCCGGCGTCGATCTCCGTCCGGGTGAGGCCCGCGGACTTGGAGCCGCCCGGACGGAACTCGCTGACCCGCCCGTTCACGCGGACCGCGTCGCCCACCTGGACCGCGCCGCCCGTGGTCGCGGCGGGACGCGTCCGGGTGAAGACGAAGATGCCCTCGGACGTGGCGTCGCTCTTGTCGGGGCGGGGGTCCTGCATCCAGAACCCGTTGCCGGTCAGCGCCGTCACGACGCCGGGGACCCCGGTGACCGCGGCCCGGTTCAGCGGCGATATGTGCCCAGCGCCCTGGATGTCGTGGACGCGGCGTCCGGCCGCCGGTGCCGCGGCCCCGGCGGGGAACGGCGCGGCTCCGGCGGGGGACGGCGTGGCCGCGAGGGGCAGGGCGAGCACCGCCGCGACGACGATCGACCGGGCCGCCGCCGGGCGGCCGAGCCGTCCCGGTCCACCTGCGTACGCCACCCGCGCTCCATGATCGAATAGAGGTCCCGTCCGGTCAGGAAGAAGGATGGCACGCGGGGCGAACCCGTGACCAACCGTGCGCGATGATTTCTGACCGGAGCGAAAACGGGCCCCGGCCCGGCGCGCGCCGGGCCGGGCCGGGCCGGGGCCCCGCGTCCCGGGCGTCAGTCGAAGAGCACGACCTGGCGGATCACGTCGCCGCTCCGCAGGGCGGCGACGGCGTCGTTCAGGTCCTCGAACCGGATCCGGCGGGAGATCAGGCTGTCGATGTCGAGCTTGCCCGCCCGCCACAGGTCCACGAACAGCGGGATGTCGCGCTTGAGGTCGCAGCCGCCGTACAGGGACGCCTTCAGGCTCTTGCCGTCGAACAGCAGCGAGAACGCGTTCAGCGTCCAGTCGTCGTCGGCGGCGCCCGCGCCCACCACGATGACGTCGCCGCCGCGCCGGGTCGCGTTCCACGCCGTGGTGATCGCCGCGGCCTTGCCGACGACCTCGAAGGTGTAGTCGAACCCGGCGCCGCCCGTCAGCAGCCCCTTGGTCTGGTCCAGGTCGTCCGGCGTCGCGGTGTGCGTGGCGCCGAACTGCTTGGCGACGGGGTGCTTGGCCTCGTTCGGGTCGATCGCCAGGATCGTGGACGCGCCCGCGATCCTGGCGCCCTGGATCACCGAGAGCCCGACGCCGCCCGCGCCCACCACCGCGACCTTGGAGCCCGGACGGACCTTCGCGGTGTTGATCGCCGCGCCGACGCCGGTCGGGATGCCGCAGCCGAGCAGCGCCGCGTACTCGAACGGCACGTCCTCGGCGACCTTGACGACGCCCCGGCCGGGGACGACGACCTCCTCGGCCCAGGTGCCGGTGCCCGCCATGCCGAACGCGGGGACGCCGTCACCGAGCCGGAAGTTCGGCTCGCTGAACGACCGCGCGATGAAGGTCATGCACAGGTACGGCTCGCCGCGCAGGCACTCGGCGCAGGTCCCGCAGTCGGGCGTCCAGTTGATGACCACATGGTCGCCCGGCTGGACGCCGGTCACGCGGTCGCCGACCTCGGCCACGACGCCGGCGCCCTCGTGCCCGACGACCGTGGGCGGCATCGAGGGCAGGACGCCGGTCAGCGTGGACAGGTCGGAATGGCAGACCCCGGTCGCCTTGATCTTGACCTTGACCTGGTCGGGACCGGTGTCGACCGTGGTGACGTCGTCGCGCAGGTCGAGTGCCTCGTCGCCGACCGCATGCAGTACCGCGGCGCGTGCCATGGCTGCCTCCACATCGAGGGAGGGACGTCCGCGCCGTCCGGGCGGAGCGTCCAGGAAGGGGTGGGTGGTTTTCCGGCCTGGGAACGGACGGGGCGGACGGGACGAGCGCGCGCGGAGGCCTACTCCTCCAGCTCCAGCGCGGCCTTCGGGCAGGACCGCACCGCGTGACGGACGCGGTCTGCCTCCTCCGGCGGCACGTCCGGCTTGAGGATCTCCAGCTCGTCGTCGTCGGTGAGGTCGAAGACCTCGGGTGCGAGCCCGACGCAGACGGCGTTGGCCTCGCACACCAGCGGGTCGACTCGTACTCTCATCGCCTTCTCCGTTCACAACCGGTTGAGCGTGCGCGTGGCGGGGTCCCAGGGGACGCGGGCGGTGCGGGTCCCGCGGGCCACCCCTCGACGCCAACCTACCGAACCAGGTTCGAGGCGCGCTCACCACGAAAGTAGAACACGTTTCAGTCTGTGGGAGCAAGGCGCGCGCGCCCGCTCATGGATCTCGGATAAAGTGCCCGGCGGAGGAGATCGATGACCCACACCAAGGCGTCCGCCGGACCGGGGGCGACCCCGCCGGAGATGCCCGCGGACCTGCGGCGCACCGCGCGCTGGACCAAGGGCTTCATGCCGGACGACGAGGGGCGCGTCCTGTACGAGACGGCCCTGGACTACGGCGCGCGCCTGGCGGAGACCGGCCCGATGCTGGAGGTCGGCACCTACTGCGGCAAGTCGGCCGTCTACCTGGGCGCCGCCGCCCGGGAGGCCGGCACGGTCGTGGTCACCGTCGACCACCACCACGGCTCGGAGGAGAACCAGGCGGGCTGGGAGCACCACGACCCGTCCCTGGTCGACCCGAGCACGGGACGGATGGACACGCTGCCGACCTTCCGCAAGACGATCGCCGCCGCGGGCCTGGAGGACCAGGTCATCGCCATCGTCGGGCAGTCCCGGACGGTCTCGGCGCTCTGGCGCGCGCCGCTGGCGCTGCTGTTCATCGACGGCGGCCACGCCGAGGAGCACGCGCAGGGCGACTACGAGGGCTGGGCGCCCCACGTCGCCGTCGGCGGCGCCCTGGTGATCCACGACGTGTTCCCCGACCCGGCGGACGGCGGCCGGCCCCCGTACGACGTCTACCTGCGGGCCCTCGCCAGCGGAGCCTTCGAAGACCGCCGGGCCGAAGGCTCCCTCCGCGTCCTGGAGCGGGTCGGCGCCAAGTCCCCCCTCTGACCCGCACCACGTCAGAGGCGGTGCGGACTCAGAGGCGGTGCGGACTCAGAGGTGGTGCCGACTTAGAGGCTCTGCCGACTCAGAGGCGGGTGCGGACGGGGTCGGCGACCGAGAGCAGCGCGCAGCCGCAGGCCAGGGGATCGGACGCCTCGGACGGGCCGAGGGGCCGCCCGGCGACCTCCTTGAAGAGCCGGGAGCCGGGAGAGGCGCCCTCCAGTGCGTCCGCGGCGAGGATCACCGCCGCGGCCGTGTAGGTGGAACGGTCCCCGGGGAAGTGCCGCTCGTTCTCGAACTGCCAGCCCGTCCAGTACGAGCCGTCCTCGTGCCGCAGGTGCTGGATGGTGGTGAACAGCTCCAGCGCCCGGTCGCGGTCGCCCGCCGCGTCCAGCGCCATCACCAGCTCGCAGCTCTCGGCCGCCGTCACCCACGGCTGGTCGGACACGCACCGGCAGCCGAGGCCCGGCACCACGAAGGTGTCCCACTCCTCCGCGAAGCGCCGCGCGGCCGCCGCGCCGCGCACGGGGCCGCCGAGCACCGGGTAGTACCAGTCCATCGACCAGCGGCTCTTGTCGGCGAACGCCTCCGGGTGCGCGGCCACCACGTGCCCGAGCTGGTCGGCGGCGAGCTCCCAGCCCGGCTGCGGCTCGCCCAGGCGCTCGGCCAGCGCGACCGCGCACCGCAGCGACTGGTAGATGGACGAGCAGCCGGTCAGCAGTGCGTGGTCGGACGGCTCGCCGCTCTCGTGCCGGATCCAGATGATCTCGCCGCGCCGTGTCTGCAGGCCCAGCGTGAAGTCGATCGCCCGGCGGACGGTCGGCCACATGCGCCGGGCGAAGTCCTCGTCCCCGGTCATCAGCAGCTCGTGCCAGACGCCCACCGCGACGTAGGCGGCGTGGTTGGACTCCCCGCCCGGCTCGGTGACCTCGCCCAGCACCCACTTGGCGGGCCACGACCCGTCCGGCCGCTGGACGCCTCGCAGCCACTCGTACGCCCGCCTGGACGCCGCGCGCATCCCGGCCACGGTGAGCGCCATCGCGGCCTCGACGTGGTTCCAGGCGTCCACGTGCCCGGGGACGCCCGCCTGCGGGGAGAACCAGGGGATCGCTCCGGACTCCTCCTGCTGCGCCGTGATGCTCCGCGCGGTCGCGACGATGCCGTCCGGCGTCACGACACCGGGGATCGAGGGCGGGCCGATCGGACCGCCCCGCCCGTCCCGGCCGACCTCCCGGTCAGACAGCATCCGCCGTCTCCCTGGCCGGGGCCGCCGGCGTGCCCGGCACCGCCGGCTTGGCGAAGTAGACGACGACGCTCTTGCCGATCACGGGGTTCATGACGCGCTCGGCCAGCCGCGTGGCCAGCGGGCGCTTCATGATGTCCCACACCAGGACCTGGTGGTAGGCCCTGGCCAGGGGGTTCCCGTCGTTGTTCACCCCCACGGCGCACTTGATCCACCAGTAGGGGGCGTGCAGCCCGTGCGCGTGGTGGTGGCCGCCGACCCGGAAGCCGATCGACTTCAGCTTGGCCTCCAGCTCGGCGCGCGTGTAGATCCGCACGTGCCCGCCGGGAGCGGTGTGGTAGTCCTCCGACAGCGCCCAGCAGACCCGCTCGGGCAGCCAGCTCGGCACCGTCACCGCGAGCTTCCCGCCGGGCCTGAGCACCCGCATCAGCTCGCGCATCGCCCGCATGTCGTCGGGGATGTGCTCCAGCACCTCGGACGCGACGATCGCGTCGAAGTGGTCGTCGGGGAACGGCAGGTCGAGCGCGTCGCCCTGCACGGTCTCGGCGGTCGCGCCCGCGGGCACCTCGCCCTCCAGCCGCATGGCGCCGAACATCTTCTCGACGTCGGCGAGCTCGTCCGCGTCCAGGTCGAAGGCCACGACGTCCGCACCCCGGCGGTACAGCTCGAAGGCGTGCCGTCCGGCGCCGCATCCCATGTCGAGGACGCGGTCTCCGGGGGTGACGCGGAACCGCTGGAAATCCACGGTCAGCAGGGTCGTGCTCCTTCCGTACAGGGGACGCTCAGGACGAGCTCCCTTGCTCTAGCGTCTCGGCGCTGCGGCCAGCCGCCGGTAGTCCTGGTCGCGCATGGCGGCGCGGTAGTGCTGGACCGTGGCCTGGGCCACGGCCGGCCATGCGAAGCGCTCCTGGACGCGTGCGAGACCGGCGGCGCCGACACGCGCGCGCTCGTCCGCCGAGTCGTGCAGCCGGTGCAGGGTGGCGGCCAGCTCCTCCACGTCGCCGGGCTTGACCAGGACCCCCGCGTCGCCGACCACCTCGGGCAGCGCCCCGGCGCGGCTGGCGACCAGCGGCGTCCCGGACGCCATGTGCTCGACGGCGGGCAGCGAGAAGCCCTCGTACCGGGACGGGACGACGGCGATCTCGGCGGAGGCCAGCAGCTCGGCGAGGTCGTCGTCGCCGACGCCGCTGACGAACCTGACGCGCTCGCCGAGGGCCAGCTCCCGGACGAGCCGCTCGGTGGGGCCGTCCTTCTGCGGGCGGCTCACCACGATCACGTGGACGTCGCGCTCGGTGGCGACCTTGGCCACCGCGTGCAGCAGCACGTCCACGCCCTTGATCGGCGCGTCCGCGCTGGCCATGGCCACGATCCGGCCGGGCACGCGCGGGCCGCGCGGGTGGAAGAGCCGGGTGTCGACGCCGAGCGGCAGGATCTCGATGTCGCGCGGGTCGACCTTGAAGTCCTTGACGATGTCGACCTTGGACGACTCCGAGACGGTCAGCACCGGGCCGATCCGCCGGGACACCTGCGACTGCATCGCGACGAACCCGTACCAGCGGCGCTTGCCGAGCCGCTCCTTGACGCCCCGCGCCGCCTCCAGCTCGATCCGGCGGTCGACGCTGATCGGGTGGTGGATGCTCGTGACCAGCGGCAGGCCGAGCCGGGGGATGCCGAGGCTGCCCAGGCCGAGGACCTGGTTGTCGTGGACGACGTCGAAGTCGCGGCGCCGCCCGCGCAGGGCGCGCAGCGCGCGGAGGCTGAAGGTCAGCGGCTCGGGGAAGCCGCCGGTCTTCATGTGCGCGAACTCCAGGACGTCGATCCAGTCGCGGAACTCGCCGGGCGACGGGGTGCGGAACGGGTCCTCGTCCCGGTACAGGTCCAGGCTCGGGATCTTGGTGAGCGTGATCTCCTCGCGGTCCAGGTCCGGGTAGGGCTGGCCGGACAGGACCTCCACCGAGTGCCCGAGGTCGACCAGCTCCCGGCTCAGATGCCGGAGGTAGACACCCTGGCCGCCGCAGTGCGGCTTGCTCCGGTACGAGAGCAGGGCCACCCGCAACGGGGCACCCGACGGCTCGCCTGCCTCACCCACGCCATCCCCTGCCCACGCACCACTCCTGTCAGTCCAGGGTCACCGGCCGTACACGCACCGGCATCTCCCTTATGCGGTAGATGAAACCCGACCTTAGCCTCCGCACGTTACCGGAGAGTTCAATATTGGGCATGGCGTCCAAAAGTGTTCCGAAGGGCACACTGAACTCAAGGTCGGGCGAGGTGGGCGGGCCGGTCAGGACGGCGTGAAGCTCACCGGCAGCGACTTGACGCCGTTGACGAAGTTCGACCGGAGCCGGCGGGCCTCGCCGGCCGGCCGGATGTCGGGCATCCGGTCGAGGATCGTCTCGAAGATGATCTTCAGGTTCATTCGGGCGAGATGGGTGCCCAGGCAGAAGTGCGGCCCGCCGCCCCCGAACCCGATGTGCGGGTTCGGGTCGCGGCCCACGTCGAACCGGAACGGGTCCTCGAACACCCGCTCGTCCCGGTTGGCCGAGCCGTAGAACAGCACGACCTTGTCGCCCGCCGCGACCTTCCTGCCGCCGAGCTCGACGTCCGCGAGCGCCGTCCGGCGGAACTGGTTGATCGGGCTCACCCAGCGGACGATCTCCTCCACCGCCGTCGGCAGCAGGCTCCGGTCCTCCCGCAGCCGCCGCCACTCGTCAGGACGCTCGAAGAACGCCTGCATGCCGCCCGCCGTGGCCGTCCGCGTCGTCTCGTTCCCGGCGATGGACAGCATGATCACAAAGAGCTGGAACTCCTCCTCGCTGATCCGCGTCCCGTCCGCGTCCGGCTGCAGCAGCTTCGTCACGATGTCGTCGCGCGGCGTCGACTCCCGCTCGCGCGCCAGCTCGCCCGCCCAGCCCGCGAACTCTGCGGCGTACAACTGCGACTCCGTCCGGTCCCCGATGTAGTCCGGGTCGTTGAACGCCACCAGCTTGTTGGACCAGGTGAAGATCTTCTCCCGGTCCTCCAGCGGCGCCCCGAGCAGCTCGCAGATCGTGTACAGCGGCAGCGGCGCGGCGAAGTGCTCCACGAAGTCGCACTCGCCCAGCGGCGCCGCCTCGTCGATGAGCCGCTCGCAGATCCCGCGGACGTGCTCCTGGAGCCGGCCGATCATCCGGGGCGTGAACCCCTTGTTGACCATGCCGCGCAGCCTGGTGTGGTCGGGCGGGTCCTGGAACAGCATCATCTGCCCGTACAGGGCGATCTCGTCGTCGCTGAACTCCTCGAACATCGCCGTCCGCGTATGCGAGGAGAACAGGTCGGCGCGCCGCGACGCCCGCACCACGTCCTCGTGCCGGGTGACCGCCCAGAACCCGGGCACCCCGTCGTTCGGGTCCGGATGCCAGTGGACGGGGTCGTTGTCGCGCAGCCAGGCGAACTGCGCGTGCGGGATCCCCTCACGCTCGTACACACCGGGGTCGATGACATCGATCCGGGGGGCGGTGCCGGCGGTGGACTCGGACACGGTGCGGGGCTCAGGTGCCATCCCAGGAGGACCCTTCGGTTGCGCCGTCACCCGCGGTGACGGTGTGACTGAGCGCTTGCTTGGTATATTGCTCTAGAACACGTTCTAGCATGAGACTGCAGTCTCATCAAGGGTCCAGACTGGTGACGCAAGTCGCACCCGCCCGGCGAGGTGCCCATGGCGCCCGCGTTCCAAGGGGCGAGGCCGGATGCGGACAGTGAACTTTCGACCGCGAACGATTACCGCTGGTAAGCGACCGGCGCACCCATTCGGACACTCTCCGTAATTGCCATTTGAGTACGTTCCGTCACCGGGCAAGCACACAGGGATATAGACACGAAATGTGAGGGCGCACACACTCTTCGTGTAGGTCCCTCATTGGTTCCTCCCCGCCACTCGCGTCCATCGGCGTCACGATCGCCGGCCTCTCAGCACGCCCACGGACGCGGCGCGGACGCGGGAGGAGCCCAAGGAAGGAGAGCGCATGTTCTCGAAACGAATCACCGCCCTCACCCTGGCCGTCCTGGCGACCGGAGCCTGTGTGGGCACGGCCGGGGCGGCCAGCGCCCAGCCCGACCGGACCGCCCAGCCGTCCGCGCAGACCCGCGCCGCGGCCCTGCCCCCGGGCTACCAGCTGGTGACCCTGCCCAACGCCAACGTCCCCAACTTCCAGCGCCGCGTCCTGTACTGCCCGGGCACCAAGCACGTCCTCGGCGGCGGCGCCGAGGCCCGCGGCAACGGAGCGATCCTGGTCGGCTCCTTCCCCACCGATGACGCCCGGGGCTGGGTCGCCCTCGGCCGTCAGATCGGCTACAACGACGTCGGCATCAGCGTGTACGTGATCTGCGCCGACTGACCCGCCTCCCCGTCCGGTCCCGGCCGCTCACGGCCGGGACCGGACGTCGTTTGTCGTGCCCCGGCTCCTGGCGCCCCGGCCGGCAAGATCCTGCTGCCATGAGCCGAGATCGCGACGTGGATCCCAAGGTGGGTCAGCGGAGGGTGTAGCGGAGCGGGTCTGTTGTACCGGCGCGGCGGGCCGTGCCGCGGTTCTCCAGGGTGCGGAGGTGGGCGGCGGCCTCGCCGGCCGCCATGCGGCGGGCCGTGATGGGCATGTCGGGCCAGGGGTGGCGCCAGGTGAGGGCGGCGGTCAGGTCCCAGAGGGTGATGGGGACGGCGGTGAGAAGGGCCGTCACCTCGGCGAGGCGCCTCTCGTGGTGGTCGATGATCTCGCGGGCCCGGCCGGGCAGGCCGCGGAAGCGGTGCTGGTGGGCCGGGAGGACCTCGTCCACGGTCATGCCCGAGATCTTGTCGAGGGAGCCGAGGAAGTCGCCGAGGGGGTCGGCGCCGGCCAGGTCGTAGGGGTAGAGGCCGATGTGCGGGGTGATGCGGGGCAGGACGTGATCGCCGGTGAAGACGCGGTCGCCGTCCTCCAGGTGCAGGCAGATGTGGCCGGGGGAGTGGCCCGGGGTCCAGATGACGCGGAGGACGCGGCCGGGGAGGTCGACCAGGTCGCCGTCGGAGAGTTCGCGGTCCGGGACGGCCGGCGGATCCACCTGAGGGCGTTCGCCGCGGTCTCCCAGATCGGCTGCGGTGGCGCCCGCGCGGCGCAGGCTGCTGAGCTCGAACGCGCGGTGTTCGCCCCGGGCGACCATGGCGCGGAACAGGCGGACGATCTCGGCGTCCGCGTGGTGCATGGCGACCCAGGCGCCGGACGTCTCGCGGACGCGGCCCGCCAGGCCCGCGTGGTCGGGGTGGTAATGGGTGACCACCACCCCGTGCACGTCGGCGATGTCGATGCCGAAGGCGCCGAGGCCGTCGCGCAGGGCCGTCCAGGAGTCCTCGTGCTGCCAGCCCGCGTCGATCAGGACGGGGCCCCGGGGGCTCTCCACCGCGTACACCAGCGTGTAGGCGAGGGGATTGCCCGGGATGGGAACAGGGACGCTCCAGACGCCTCCGCCGAGATCCTCGGGTTCCACCGGCACCGCCTTCCGTCAGAGGCGTTCGAGGATGGTGGCGGTGGAGAGGGCGCCGCCGCAGCACATCGTGACGAGGGCCGTCCCCGCGTCGCGGCGCTCCAGCTCGTGGAGGGCGCTGGTGATCAGCCGGGAGCCGGTGGCGCCGACGGGGTGGCCGAGGGCGATGGCGCCGCCGTTGACGTTGACCCTGTCCATATCGGGCCCGTGGACGGACGCCCATGACAGCACGACCGCGGCGAACGCCTCGTTGATCTCGGTGATGTCGATGTCGCCCATGGTCATGCCCGAGCGCCTCAGGACGCGTTCGGTCGACTGGACCGGGCCGTCCAGGTGGTAGTACGGCTCGGAGCCGACGAGCGCCTGGGACCGGATGCGGGCGCGGGGCCGCAGGCCGAGGGCCCGCGCCTTCTCCTCCGACATGAGCAGGACGGCGGCGGCGCCGTCCGAGATCTGGGACGAGGTGCCGGCGGTGTGGCGGGCCTCCGGGCCGAGGACCGGCTTGAGCTTGGCGAGGCCGTCCGCCGTGGTCTCGCGGAGGCCCTGGTCGCGGGTGACCGTGCGGGTCTCGCCGGTGGCGTTGCCGCCGGCGTCCAGGACGGGGGCGTCGAGGGGGGCCACCTCGCGGTCGTAGCGGCCGCCGGCCCATGCCTCGGCGGCCAGGTGCTGGGAGCGCGCGCCGAAGGCGTCGAGGTCGGCGCGGGTGATGCCGCGGCGTGCGGCGATGCGCTCGGCGGCCTCGAACTGGTTCGGCAGGTCGATCGACCAGTCGTCCGGGCGCGGCCTGGCGGGCAGGACGTTGCTGCCGAGCGGCGAGCGGCTCATCACCTCGACTCCGCAGCCGATGGCGGCGTCCACGACGCCGGCCGCGATCTGGGAGGCGGCGAGGTGGACGGCCTGCTGCGCCGAGCCGCACTGGGCGTCGATCGTGGTGACGCCGGTCTGCCAGGGCAGGCCCGCGTACAGCCAGGCGTGCCGGCCGACGTGGCCGCCCTGCTCGCCCGCCTGCGTCACGCAGCCCGCGAAAACCTGTTCTACCTCGGCGGGGTCGATGCCGGAGCGCTCGACGACGGCGCCCAGCGCGTGGGCCAGGACGGCCTGTGCCTTGAGGCCGGCCAGCCAGCCGTTGCGCCTCCCCAGGGGGGTGCGCACCGCCTCGACGATCACCGGGGTGCCCATACGGTCTCCTTTTTGGAACGCGGTTCGCCCATGACTGTAACGTGTTCTATTTTTGCCGGGTAGTCCTCGGGCGCAGCGAACGCGGGAGAGAAATGAGGCTTGAGGCCGGTCGTGAGTCTTGCCAGGGACGACGTGGGATCCGGTTCCGGTGTCTGATCCGTCCATTAGCCTTGGATCACCCTCCTCCACGCCGGAGAGTGCCTATGCCGACAGATTCCGACGAGCCCGTTTTCGACGACGACTTCGTCAAGGGCGCCGCGTTCACCGAGCCGTCCGCGCAGGAGCGCTTCCACAGACCCGGGCGGCTTGAGCGGTCGCGCGCCCGGTGGGCCGGCAGACGGCGGCGCCGCACCAGGGCCGGAGGCGGGTCGCGGCGCGAGTACCGGGAGCCGAGCCACCGCAGGGCCGTCGTCCAGGTGATCGCCGGGGTGATGGTGCTGCTGCTGATCTCCACCGGGCTGTGGTGGTTGAACCGGCCGTCCCCGCAGGACGGCGGGGCGTCCGCCATCGCGCCCGCCCCGACCGGCGCCCCGCCGCAGCCTCCGCAGGGTGATCCGTTCGCCGGATCCCCGGCGGCGGGCTACACCGACGGCGAGGCGGGCCTGCAGATGCCCGATCCCAAGGCCATGAACGGGCTCTCGGAGGCCGACATGGCGCTGGCCTACGTCCGCGTCCGGAAGATGCTGATCGCCGCGAACCTGGATCCGGCGACGGTGTACCAGCGGCGGCCGGACGCGCTGGCCAAGCTGCTCGATCCGGCGCAGCGCCGCGACTTCACCCGCGACCTCGACCGCAAGGGCGAGCACAACAGCCGGGACTGGATGACAAGCTTCGCGGCCGGCACCGCCGAACCGGCCCTCGGGACGGTCAAGGTGCACGGGACGGTGGCGGCGAGCAAGAGCCGCGACCAGGGCACGGCCGGGGTGAGGGTGACGGCCGACCACCTGTTCGTGTACGCGGTACGGCGGCCGGGACGGCCCGAGACGGTGATGCGCGAGGTCGTCCGGCGCGTGACGGAGGTGTTCGTCTACCGCGAGGACGGCGCGGTGAAGCTGTGGATCACGAAGTCGGACCGCTCGTCCGCCCCGTCCAGCTGCTCCGCCGATGACGGCTTCGTCCACCCGGTGTACCCCAGCGACCCGGGCGGCGGGATGCCGAACGGGCAGGCGCAGGACCCGTACGACCAGTCGGCCCCGATCCAGGCCGATCGCGGCTGCGAGCCCGTGACCCGCGTCTGAAC